>JBDTUA010000475.1:0-3916 GCA_040007995.1 Gemmatimonadota bacterium
TTGATGAGGTTGGTGTTCTTGCCGAACCATCCGAGCCCGGCGCGGCGGGCGAGGTCGCGCTCGAGAATCGGCGCCGTGTCGACGTACGGCCGGCCGGGAACCTCCGCACCTACCCGCTCCGAGAGCATCCCGTGCAGCTGGCGGAGTCGGGTGCGCATGACGTCATGGTAGTCGTCACCGCGCGCATAACGAGCGATCGGTCCGGTCGATTCGCGACCGCCGTAGTTCATTCCCACGACGATCGCGCTGATGGCGCCCGGCAACGGGCGCCGGGTATCGTGCCGCAGGGTCGGATCGCGCGACAGGTAGTGCATCTCGCCTTCGCGGCCGTACGCCAGCCAGTCGTCGAAGTGGCCGGCGGTCTCGGCGATCCCCAAACGCACGAAGCCGACGAGGTCGAAGCCGAGGGCGTACGCCTCGCGTTCGATCCAGGCCTCCAGCGGGAGCGACGGCGCCGTCGCCTGGGAGCCCGGGTCGCCGATCACGGCTGCGTCCCGACCCAGCGCGCGTAGCGAATGATGTCCTCTGCCGGCGGCACGATGTCAGGGTCCCCGTATGCGGTCATCATGCGCCAGCGCACATACGGTCGCGACGGGAGCGGCAGGAAGGGGAAGCGTCCGTACCATCCACGCGCGCGAAATCGCCAGGCCACGCGCAGCAGGTCGAGCGCGAGCGCGGGGCGTCGCAGCGATTCGCTGGCGAGATGGGCGAGGAGGCGTCCCCAGGACATGGCCGGAATCTAGCGGAAAGAGCCGCAGCGCAACGGCACGAAGCGACGGATCGACGTGCCGATCGGCTAACTTTCGGAGAAATCCACCCCCCCATCGTCCCCTCTCGCATGAAGCTCTGGATCGACGCTGACGCCGCCCCGCGCGACGTGAAGGACCTCGCCGCGCGCTCCGCGGACCGACTGGAGATGGAGACGATCTACGTGGCCAACCAGCGGGTGCAACTCGCGCCCGGCAGTCGCTTCACCTCTGCGATCCGTGTAGATGGAGGCCCGGACGTGGCGGATCGCTATATCGCCGAGCATGCGCAAGCCGGCGATGTCGCCGTGACGGCCGATATTCCGCTCGCCTCACTGCTCGTTGCCAAGGGCGTCGCGGTGATCGATCCGCGCGGCGACGAGTACTCCGCCGAGAACATCGGCGAACGCCTGTCCGTGCGCGACTTCATGGACGGGCTGCGCGGGGCCGGAGTCGAGACCGGGGGAGCCGCGCCGTATGGGCCGAAGGACAAGCAGCGCTTTGCCGGTGCGCTCGACCGCGTCCTGACGCGCGCGCGACGGCGCTAGCCCGTCGCGCCGGTGCCGCCGCGCGCTCGCTCAGCGCGGAGGCGGTGCGACGTAGGGACGGCCGTCCGACATGCGATAGTCGCCGTTACGGTACACGCGGTCGGCCGTGTGAAAGTATGCGATCGCATCCTCGACCAGCGCGCGGCCGGCTGAGTCGGGTGTCTCCACGAGTCGCAGGCGCTTGGCCGGTCGATCGTATTCATAGACGTCTGTCGCCCCCTTGAGACCGAGCACCGCGATGCGGTCGCCGCGCATGAGGGCAAGACTGGAATTGTGGGTCATCAAGGCGCGCCCTTCGTCGGCGCGAGCGGCGAAGACGTCGTGGCCGAACCATTTGCTGTCGTACGACATGCCGAGGCGCGCCAGGATCGTCGGCGGCACGTCGAGCGAGGAGGCGAGTGTCTCGATGCGCTGGCCCGCCGGGATGAAGCCCGGAGCGTAGAACAGGATCGGGACCTCGTAGCTCGGCAGCGGAATTTCCGACGCGCCGTAGACTCGCGCCCCGTGATCACCCATCAGCACGAACAGGGTGTTGTCGAACCAGGGGTGATCCTTCGCCATCCTGATGAAGCGTCCCAGAGCCCAATCGGCGTATTGCACGGCGTTCGTCCGCCAGTGCTTCTTCGGATCGGCATTCACGCGGCCGGTTGGAAATTCGTACGGCTTGTGATTCGAGACCGAGAGGATGGTGGAGTAGAACGGCGTCCCTGTGGCTGCGAGCGAGTCGAAGGTCGCAAGGGCCTTATCGAAGATGAACTCGTCGGCGACACCCCAGGCGGTGGTAAATGCATTCTTCGGGTAGTCCTTCTGTTCCACGATGAGCTGCATGCCGTTGTTGCGCATGTACTCTCCCATCCCGTCGAACAGCGCCCGTCCTCCGTAGATGAACGAGGTGTGATAGCCGCGCTCGCGCAGGATCGACGGGAGCGTGAAGAGTTCCTTCGAGGCCGGGCGCCTGACGATGGAGACCCCGGGGAGTGGTGGGATAGCCGCCGTGGTGGCTTCGAGCGCACGGATGGTACGGTTCCCGGTGGAGTACGCGTTCGCCAGGACGGTGCCTTCGGCGAGCAGGGAGTCGAAGCGGGGCGTGAGCACGGTGTCGCCGCGCGGGTGCAACGACGCGAGGAAGATCGAGCCGAGGCTTTCCTCCAGAACGATGACGACGTTTCGCCGCGTCTCGGGGCCGGTCGCGGTGACGTGGCGCAGCGTCGGGTGCGCGAGCGAGGTAGGTCCGGGATCACCCGCCGTGGCGAGTAGCGCGCGCAGGCGTGCGTCCTCCTCCACCACCGGGCGTGTGGCATAGAGCCCCTCGTAGGGGGCGTCCTGCCCGATGAAGGCCAACCAGAAAGTATAGTAGCCGTTGAGCGCGATCTCGTTGAGTGCCCGATCGTCGGAGACTCGCGCCATTTCGGGCGAGACGACTCGGGTGAGCGAACCTAACGACACTCCGTAGAGCACCACCGCGGCGAGACGCCTGGCCGCCGGTGTGGGGAGGCCGAGCGCCCGGCGGATCCGGCGGCGGGCCAGCCAAACGCCCAATGCACCCAAGGCGAAAACGGCGAGCAGTATGCTCGCGAGCGGATAACTCTCCCAGAGATTGGTGACGACCTCCGTCGGGAAGATCAGGTAGTCGACGGCGACGAAGTTGAAGCGCCCGTTGAATTCGTCGAAAAAGAGCAACTCGGCGACGACCATGAACGCCGAGAGGGAAAACAGGACGAAGAGCCAAGCGCGCATCCAGCCTCTTAACGGACGCCGGGTGAACCAGCGGTCGGGGAGGAGCGCGAGGACCAGGACGAGGGGCGCCGCCAGCCAGAGGGCGGATACGAGGTCGAACAGCTCACCCACGGCCAGCGCCTTAAGTATCGATGACGGCGACGCGTCCAAGTCGTGACGGGCGTAGACCAGGAGGGCCAGGCGTGTGGCCAGCGCAAACCCGAGCAGTACGGCACAAAGCAGCGCGGCGAGCGAAAAACGGCCCAGCTTGGATTCGACGGCAGAAGGAGCGGCGACGACAGGGAGTGCGGGCGAAACAGAGCTCGCCAAACGTATTCTCCAGATTCGAGACAGTTGCGAATTTGAGTCCGAAAGATGAACCCCGAGTTACGCAGAAGAAAGTGAAAATGAGAGAGCTGGGGCCACGGATTCAGGGTTCTGGCGGCCGCCGAACATAGGCAATGAAGTCAGTCGCCACCGGCGACCCGCCGGAGCGACGGAGCATGAGCGAGATCTGGCCCCGATGGTAGGCGCCATGCAGCGCGACGTGGGCGAGGATATCGCCGACGCGATCCGTGTACTCAATCCCCGCACTGTTCCTGTAGGTAAGCGGTGTCGCCAGCGACTCGTCGCTCGCCCGATCGAGGAGTTGCGCGTATCCGGATACGTTCTCCAGGGAGAGCGCGACACATTCTCCCAGGGTCATGTCGGGCCAGATCGTCACGCGCGCGCTGCGCCCGTCGAGTCGGCAGAGCCACACGTGCTCGGCGGCCAGGATGTGGGCAAACGCCTTGAGGGCGTGCGGGTCGCTCCCGGGAGAGCGGCGCAACGAATCGGTGACGGCCGAGTTGGCCCATTCGGCGTGGGCGAAGAGCGAGCGGAGAAGAGGGAGCATCGTGGGCGAAG
>JBDTUA010000476.1:0-3910 GCA_040007995.1 Gemmatimonadota bacterium
TCTTCGGGGGCGAGGAGGAGGCGATCGCCGAGTCCAACCAGCAGATGCTGCTGGTGGTCACGCTGGCGATCTTCCTCGTCTTCGTGGTGCTGAGCGTGCAGTACGAATCGCTGCTCGACCCGCTCGTCATCCTGCTCGCGATCCCACTGGCGCTGGTCGGGGTGATGGTCGCGCTCTGGATCACCGACTCGACGCTCAGCGCCCCCGTCTACCTGGGCATGATCATGCTGGCGGGGATCGTGGTGAACAATGCGATCCTGCTCGTGGAGTTCATCGAACACTATCGCCACGAGAAGGATGTCCCGCTCGAGGAGGCCGTCGTCGAAGCGGGGGCGGTGCGCATGCGTCCCATCCTCATGACGACCGTGACGTCGATCATGGGGTCGCTGCCGCTGGCGTTGGGGCTGGGCGCGGGGGGCGAGTTGATGCGTCCGCTGGCGATCGCCGTGGTCGGAGGTCTTATCTGCTCGACGCTGCTCACCCTCTTCGTGGTGCCCTGCGCGTACGTCCTCGTGCAGCGGGGCGGCGCGCGGGTGAAGGACTTCCTCGTCGGGGGGCGCAGGACGGGGGCGATCACGGGAGAGTCGGTGGAGGGGGCGGGGGACTGACCAGCTCCACCGACGCCACGCGCTCCGCGCACGCGCCGGTTAGATCCGCACCGCCTTTGGCGGGGCGAATTGCAGCCGCAGCAGGACTGCCTTGGCGAACTGCGCGTAGTTCTCGGCGTTGTTGAGCGCATGGTCGGGGTAGTTCTTCGCCAGGTTGTGGCAGAACGGGATCCCGTACGGATCGGGTTGCACGTCGTCGGTGTCGGTCAGCGACTCGATGTGGGTGAGTTCGTGCAGCATCGTGATCACCGAGGCGTCGAGTGCGGTGTAGATCGAGGACTTCGCCGCGTGCCACGCCTGGCCCGTCTTCGGCCTGACCGACAGCGAGCAGCTCCCTCCCATCTGCTGCGCCAGCTCGTTGAAGAAGCTTTCGCAGACGTAGAAGCGGTGGCGCAGGTCGGACTTCATGACGAAGCCGAACCAGTTGCGTTCGCAGCCGCACCCACCGCGCGGCACTTCCTGGTCGCCATCACAGATGATCTCGAAGTTCTGCGTCGTCACCGCCTTGAACAGGTCGGTGAAGTTCTTCCGGACCGTCGAGATGCGCGTGCTCTTGAGCGAGGCATCGAACCAGGTCTTGTACAGCTCTATCGCACGGGTCTCCTCGTCGCTCTGGGCCGGACGCGACATGCCGAACCCCGCCGAGATCGAGGGGTCGCGGACGTAGGTCATGTACCGATTGCACGTGCTAAGGAGGGAACTCATGCGCGCCCACGCCTCCTTCACGCGCCGGAGCTTCGCCACCCCATTGGTGCGGGTCTTGAAGCCCCGGTATGTCACGTTGCCTGCGATCTCCTCATCGACCCCCGGGTGGAGCTCGCGGATCATCTGGATGTACACCTTGAAGCGCGTCTGCTCCTCGGCCGGAAGCGCGGCGAGCGACTGTTTCACGGTCTCCCCGGACAGGTTCGCATTCGCCTGGAGCTGCGTCACGCACTGCGCGAACTGGCTCCGATCGAACTGGGCGATCGCTCCGGGAAAGGCGCCGATTTTCTCGCGTAGAAGGTCCAACAGCTTGTCGTTGTCCAACGCGATCATCTCTTCGTCTCCTGCTCGCTGGTCGCGAGCCGTTACGCCTCGGGGATACAGAGCACGTGCTCGTCCGCGACGGCAGTTGCACGGGACTCCGAACTTGGCCGCGACCGGCGGCGAGCGCAACCATTGAACACAACTCCTGGCCCGAACGATTCGAGACGGAGCGCCTCATCCTTCGAGCGCCGCGTCTCGAGGATGGGGCGACGACCTTTGAGCACTGGGCGGGGGATGCGGAGGTCACTCGCTACATCACCTATGCGCCTCACCACCGACTCGCGGACTCCGAGCACTCTATCCAACAGTGCAGCCACGGCTGGCGAACGTGGGGTACATCCTCGGCGGGCGCGTATTCGGGTCACGTCTTCATGCCCGAAGCGGGGCTGGCCGTGCTCGACATCGCCAGCGACATGTACGAGTTGTACCTCCTGTGGGCCGTGTGCGACGTCGAGCATCGCCCCTCGGCGAGGGATCGCGCATCCCACTGTCAGCACCAGGCTACGCGACGTGTACTGCAACGCACTGCCGTCCCCCGTCCGCTTCCTCACACTCCCAGCCTCCGCACCTCCACCGCCCGCTGTCGACTAACCGCCAGCTGCACTCCGCCCCGCATCTCCGCCGTCATCCCGCTTCGTCCATGTCGCTTGAAGGCGACCACGTAGTCGAGGTTCACGATGTGGGTCCGATGAATGCGCACAAACTGCGCCGGATCGAGCCGCGTCTCCAGCCGGTTGAGGGCGAGGTGCACCCAGTGGCGACCGGCCTCGCCATGCGCCACCACGTAGTCACCATCGGCCTCGAACCAGGCAACCGATGTCACGGGCAACGGAACGATCGCACTTCCGCGCCGCACGAAAAGGCGGGTCATCGGCCCGCTACGCAACGCCTCGCCCAGCCGATCGAGGGGCGACGTGGATACCGGCTCGCCTAACGCCGCCCGCACGCGTTCCATCGCCGCTCCCAGCCGCTCCTCGCCGAAGGGCTTGAGGAGATAGTCCACGGCACCAAGCTCGAACGCGGTGACCGCATGCTCCCCGAAGGCGGTGGTGAAGACGACAAAGGGCTGACAGGTGATGCGCGAGAGCACCTCCGTGCCGAGCAATCCCGGCATCTGCACGTCGAGAAAGACCAGCTCCGGTGTGAGCGTGTTGATCGCCTCGACCGCGGCCAGTCCGTGCGGCGCCTCGCCGACGCAGTGGATCCAGTCGTAAGCGTCGAGCATCCGGCGCAATCCGGCGCGCGCGATCGGTTCGTCGTCGGCGATGAGCGTGGAGACCCGAGTCGGACGCGGCGCCGTCACGTCAGCTCCGGTCCGCGTGGTCAAGCGGCAGGGCGACGATCGCCGTGAATCCACGCCCCGGCGCCGAGGACAGCGTCAACACCGCGCGCCGGCCATAGAGCGCTTCCAGTCGCTCGGCGAGACGGCGCAGTCCCGTCCCCGCCGATTGCGTCGACACGACGACCTGCTCCCACGCGGCTCCGCCCGCTCCTGCCATCCCGACCCCGGAGTCGCGCACCGTCAGCAGCAATCGCGGACCGTCGCCGCGGGCGGAGATGATGATGGACGTGGCGTCGACCTGCGGCGCCGCCCCGTGGCGCACGGCGTTCTCGACCAGCGTCTGCAGCACGAAGGACGGAACCAGCGCATCGACGAGGTCGGCGGCGATGTCGAATGTCATCACCAGGCGATCGCCAAAGCGGATGCGCTCCACCTCGAGATAGCGCTCCACAAATCGACGCTCGTCCTCCAGCGGCACCAGGTCTCGGTCCTCCTCGATGACGGTGCGCAGGAGCCCCGCGACCTCCTCCGCCGCTTGCGCCGCGCGCTTCGGTTGCAACGGAATCAGCTGCACGACTGCATGCAGCGCGTTGAACAGGAAGTGGGGATTGAGCTGCGCGCGCAACGCCGCCAGCTGCGTCGTCGCCGCCGCGGCCTCCGCGCGTGCGGCGCGTGCGGTAGCGTGCACGGCGTAGGCGATCCCCGCGACCATCAGGTAGAGCCACGCCCCCAGGATGAGGAAGGCGTAGATGCCAGCCGGCGCCAGGATGAACCAGTGTCCGCTCACCAGGCTCTCGAGCGCACTCGTCAGCCCGACCCACGCCAGCGCGAAGACGGTGGCGGCGGCACAGTGGGCGAGCAGGAAGATCGCGGTGAGGGGCCGCGGCCATTGCAGCCGATCCGTCAGGCGCTGGACGAGGAGGCCGAGCAGGGCCGCGACGCCGATGGCGCGCGCCCCCGAGAGCGCGGCCTGGCCCATGGCCGCGCCGTG
>JBDTUA010000477.1:0-3898 GCA_040007995.1 Gemmatimonadota bacterium
GAGAAGACGAGGGGTGCTGGGACTTGCGGCGTGCACCCTCGTCTTCTCGTCTTCTCGTCTTCTACGACACCACATTCAGTTTGTCTTTCTTCACCTCTTCCGTCGACGGCTTCAACTCCTGCAGTCCCGCTGCCTTCAGGATCGCGTTGAGCCGCGGCAGGCGGGAGTTCATCCCCTTGTTGATCGCGGCGACCTGATCGTCGAGCGCCTTCGAAAGCGTGGCGTAGGCCTCGAGCGCCTGCTTCGTGGGGCGATATTCGCCGCTGCCGACGGTGCCGGCGAGGGCGGCAATCTGGTTGTTGAGTTTGATCGGGTAGTTGAGCGGGTCCTGCGAGCTCTGGTTCTTGACCTGGTACACCTCCTGCTCGCCGGCCGACATGTCGCCCATCATCTCGCCGGACAGCTTCTTGAACTCCGCGGCGGAGGCGCCGTTGATGCGGGTCGCGCGGTCGCCCACCTGGTCGCGCATGTTGCGCACGAGGCGCACGGCGTTGTTGGCCTCCGTCGTCTTGTCGCGAATGGCGATCAGGAGCTTGAACTGCGCCTGCAGGTCGGCCTCGGTCGCGTCGCTGCGGGGATCCTTGGTCAGGCGGAAGGTGCGCCCCTGGTTTTCGCCAGCAACGCTCATACGGACCTGATAGCTCCCCGGAGGGGCGACCGGGCCGGTCGTGGTGCCGGCCCACATGATCAGGCCATCGAAGCGCACGGCGTCGGGGTAGCGCATGTTCCAGGCGAAGGTGTTCATCCCCGCCTTGTTGGGGACACGGGCCGGGCGCGGGGCACGCGAGAAGAGTTCTTCGAGATCGACCATCTGCGCCATCACCGTCGGGTCGGCAAAGCGCGCGGTGATCGTTTTCGTCGCCGAGTCGCGTGCGTAGCCGGCCTTGTTCACCAGGGAATCGACTGCGGCGGCCTTCATCGTCTCCATCTTGATCGAATCGGCGGCCGACTCCGGGTCCTGGTCACTGGTGAATGCGGCGATCGACTTGCCCGCCGCGTCCTGGAAGTCGAGCGTGACCTGCTGGTTCGGCTCCTTGAGGAAGTACTGCACCAGCGCCCCGCCCGGCGGGTTGGCGCCGATGCCGCCACCGCCCCCGAAGAGCGCCGCCATCTGGGCGAAGAAGCCGCCGCCGCCATCGCTGCGGTTGGCGTCGTTAGGCTGGAAGAGGTGCGCGACCTGGGTCGGGATGGCCGGCGTCAGCTGGCGGAGCGCGGTGATGTCGTCCATCACCCAGAACGACCGCCCGTGCGTGGCGGCGATCAGGTCGTTGTCCTTGATCTTCAGGTCGTGCACCGGGACAAACGGGAGGTTGCGGCGCAGCGACGCCCAGTTGCGCCCGTCATCGAACGAGATGTAGACGCCGCGTTCGGTCCCGGCGAAGAGGAGCCCGCGCCTGACGGGATCCTCGCGCACCACGCGCAGGAAGTGATCGGGGGCGATCCCGTTCACGATCTTCTCCCAGGTCTTGCCGTAGTCCGTGGTCTTGTAGATGATCGGCGACTTGTCGCCGAGCTGGTAGCGATTGGCGGCGACGTAGGCCGTGCCGGCGTCGAAGTGTCCGGGCTCGATGATCGAGATGCGGGTGAAGTCGCCGATATCCTTGGGTGTCACGTTCTCCCAGCTGGTGCCGTCGTTGCGCGAGAGCCAGATCAGGCCATCGTCAGTCCCGACCCACAACACCCCCTGCTTCACCGGCGATTCGTCGAAGGCGAAGATCAGCGCGTAGGTCTCGACCCCGGTCTGGTCCTTCGTGATCGGGCCCCCGGAGGCATCCATCGTCTTGGGGTCGCGTCGCGCGAGTTCGGGCGACACCGCCGTCCAGCTCTCGCCCTCGTCGAGGGAACGGAAGAGGCGTGAGCCGGCCGCATACACGACGTTGGGGTTGTGCCGCGAGAAGACGATCGGGAAGGTCCACTGGAAGCGGACCTTGATGTCCTTCGACGAATACCCCATCGGGTTGATCGGGTAGACGGTGACGTCGCGGGTGAAGCCGGTACGCATGTCCTTGCGAGTCAGCAATCCGCCGTAGCTCCCGGCAAAGACGATGTTGGGCTTGGTCGGGTGCGGCGTCACGTAGCCCGACTCGCCACCGCCCGCGTCCTTCCAGTCGGAAAGGTTCACCCGTCCGTCGTTCCCTCGGCTCGGCCCGCAGAGCGTGGAATTGTCCTGCTGCGCGCCGCAGATCGCGTAGGGGTAGTCTGTGTTGGTATCGACGTGATAGAACTGCGCCGTCGCGAAGTCCTCGTCCGTCCAGCTCTTGCCGCCGTTGGTGCTGACGGTGGCCCCGCCATCGTTCCCCTCGATCATGCGCAGTGGATCGTTGGGGGCGATCCAGAGGTCGTGATTGTCGCCGTGCGGGACGTTGATCGCTTCCTTGAAGGTCCGGCCGCCGTCGCGGGAGCGGTAGAAGCCGACGTTCATCGCGTACACGACGTTCGTGTCCTTCGGATCGGCCGTGAGGTTGGAGTAGTACCAGGCGCGCTGCCGCAGCTTGCGATCCCGGTTGATGTACTCCCACGTCGCGCCGGCGTCGTCGCTGCGATACACCCCCCCCGAGTCGTGCTCGATCACCGCCCACACGCGGCTCGGCTTCGCCGGCGAGACGGTCAGGCCGATCTTCCCGATCACTCCCGTCGGCAGCCCCTTCGCGGTCTTGTTGAGGTTCGACCAGGTGGCGCCGCCGTCGGTTGACTTCCAGATGCCACTCCCCGTTCCCCCGGACGACAGCGCCCACGAACTCCGGTAGGCCTGCCAGGTGGCGGCATACAACACGTCGGGATTCGACGGGTCGAGCTGGATGTCGATCGCACCGGTCGAGTCGTTGACAAACAGCGTCTTGCTGAAGGTCTTGCCGCCGTCGGTCGTCTTGTAGACGCCGCGGGTCGCCCCCGCCTTGAACGGATTGCCGAAGACGGCGAGCCACGCGACGTTCGCGTTCGTCGGATGGATGCGGATGGTCGCGATGTGCTCTTCGCGGAAGCCGAGCATCGTCCAGGTCTTGCCGGCGTCGGTCGTCTTCCAGAGCCCGTCACCCCCCGCCGTGTTGCCGCGAATGTCGGTCTCCCCGCCGCCGACCCAGACCACGTCGGCGTTCTGCGGGTCGACGGCAACGGAGCCGATCGTCCCACCGAAGTAGTTGTCGCTCGCCGCCGCCCAGTTCTGGCCGCCGTCACTCGACTTGAAGACGCCGCCACCCGTCGTCCCCATCCAGTACTCGTTGGGACGCTGCACCGAACCGGCGACCGCCACAGAGCGACCACCACGCGCCGGCCCCATCTCGCGCCAGCGCATGGCGCCGAAGACGGTGGAGTCGAAGGTCAGCGGGCCGGTCGGGGCCGGCGGCACCGCGGTGGCGCGGACACCCGCGGGTCGTTGAGGTGGGCGGGTCTGTCCGTGCGCGCCGACGATGGGGAGCGACGTGGACAGGGTCAGCAGCGTGAGGGCCGGACGCCAGGAGAGGCGGACGCGGACGGACATGCACTTCCTCCGGAGAAACGCGGGGTGTTTGGGAGCCCCGCGAAGTTCCGGATCGGGCGCAGGGGACGCAAGGCGGGGGGGGCGAGGAAAGCGCCTCGCAGCCTTCACTGTCGCTCGCCGCCGATGTCGCCCCGCGCGGCGCCATCGTACGCGGATCGATGGCCGCCGTCGCCCCCGACACCGCGCCGCCGAGTGTGAGCTTGGGTCCCCGAAACTCCCCCGTCGCCCGCAGCGGCAACCCCGCCGCCGTCTCGCTGACCTCGACGTCGAGGACGAAGCGCGCTCCTCCCTCCTCCGCGTCGCCGACGGTCATCGATAAACCCTGGCAGCTGTCCTTCGTGTACGGCCTCGTCCCCGGCGGACGGGGAGGGAGCGGCGGACGCACCGTTCGCGGTCGTCATCCCCCCGTCCCTCTGGACC
>JBDTUA010000478.1:0-3892 GCA_040007995.1 Gemmatimonadota bacterium
CGCCCACCAGTGCTAAACTCAATCCCGCCGCGCGAACTGTACCCTGCCGCGCGCGGGTCCGGATCGTCACGCGACGAGTAAGTGGAATCAGATGCCACTCAGCGACATCGCCACACCCTTCATGACCCGCCGGTGCTGGCGAACGAGGTAGGTCCCCATCGCGATCGAAGCGACCAGATTCGCCGCGCCGATCTGGTACCAGGCAATCTGGCGCAGCGCCGACGACTCCCGCACCAGGACCGTGAGACCGAAAAAGCCAAGCTCGAGGGCGACGAAGAGGATGATGAATCCCACCATGATCGAAGGCTCTCGTTCCGCCGCATTGAAGATCGCGGCGAAAATAAGTCCGACGAGGATGAACGCCAGGTAGTGGAAGATCGTGTACATCAGGATCGTGGCCGGTATAGACGCGGGGGTCTGGACACCGAAAAAGCCCTGCAGCATCGATCCCAATCCGTAGGGTGTGAAAAACGGATGTCCGGCGACCAGATCGATGATGAAAAACCAGACGGCGACGGCTGTTGCGCCAATGAGTCCCACGACCACTCCTTCATGACGTACGCGTCCCTGTTGCTTCATACTCGAACCTCCGCGTCGATCGACTGGAAACATGAGGCACACCCGTGCCACCCGGCGGCAGCCGCCCCCTCGCCAAAGGGTAGCAGTTGGGGCCATCCAGCGCGATAGTAATACCCTGTACGATTTTCTTCCTTCCTGCCCACTGATGACGGCAACAATACCGGGCGACGCGATTCAGGGCGATGTCAAAGCGCGCTCGACCGTGGCGATGGCAGATCTTTCGGCTGCGACGTCCCGACAACACCCCAAAGGGGAACGGCTTTTGGCGCTCGACGTCTTCCGCGGGATGACGGTGGCCGGGATGCTGTTGGTGAACAATCCCGGGAGCTGGGATGCGATCTATCCCCCGTTGGAGCACGCCACCTGGAACGGTTGGACGCCGACCGACGTCATCTTCCCGTTCTTCCTCTTCATCGTCGGAATCACGACGCACCTCTCCCTCAACGCGCGACGGGCCCGCGGCGATGACGAGTCGGCGATCGTGCGGCAGATCGTACGGCGTGGCTCGTTGATCATCCTGTTCGGGCTGCTTATGGCGGCCTTTCCCTACTATCCGGCGACCCGCTTCACCGAGATCCGGATCCCGGGGGTGCTGCAACGCATCGGCGTCGCGTACCTGTGCGGCGGCCTGCTGACGTTGCGCACCTCGCTCAAGCAGCAGGTCGTGCTGCTCGCCGTCCTGCTCTTCGGCTACTGGTTCGCGATGACGCTCGTGCCGGTTCCCGGCCGAGGCATGGGGGCGCTACTGCTCGACGATCCATCGGCCTCGCTCGCGGCCTACCTCGATCGTGCCATTTTCGGGACGCATCTCTGGCGGTCGTCACGCACGTGGGACCCGGAGGGGCTGCTCTCCACCGTCCCCGCGATCGGCACGGTGATCCTCGGGGTGCTCGCCGGGCGTTGGATCACGAGCCCGCGCCCGCTCGCCGACCGGCTGGTCGCGCTCTTCGCCGTCGGATCGTTGTGCATGGTTGTCGGGTCGATGTGGGGCTGGTCGTTCCCGATCAACAAGAGCATCTGGACGAGTTCCTACGTCCTCTTCACGGCGGGGATGGCGGCGGTCGCGCTGGCGACGTGCATTTGGGTGATAGATGTGTTAGGCCTAACGTGGTGGACGCGCCCCTTCCGCTGGTACGGTATGAACCCTACGATTGCCTTTGTGGGTTCGGGAATGATGGCGCGGCTGATATATTCCGTGATCATCGTGCCATTTCGTGGTGAACGGGCTCCAATCGAGCGCGTCATCTACGAGAGCTGGTTTGCGTCATGGCTCGAGCCGCGCAATGCGTCGTTGCTGTTCGCGATCAGTTTCGTCCTCCTGTGGGCACTGATACTCGGAGTGCTCCACCGCAAGCGGATCTTCTTCAAAGTCTGACGGCGGTCGCGCAGTCCCGGCGCGTCGCAGGCATCGCCCCTCGACTTGCTGATGCGCCCTCTCGCTCCCGCCATCGCCAGTTCGCCACGCACGGGTCGCGTCCTGTTCTCCCGCGACTGGATCCGTCGTGCCTGTTGCGCCTCGTTGGGCGCCGCCGCCGTCGCCGCCATCGTGTCGTCGCCGCTGCTGGCGGCCACGATGCACGCGTCCGCGGCCTTCGGTCAGTCCTCCACATCGGGCGCGTCGAAGAAGAAGTCGTCCACAGGGAGCAAGACAAAGCCCACGGCCGCGGCGTCGACGAAGAAATCGTCGGCCAAGCCCCAGGCGAAGGCGAGCGCTCGCCGTCGGACCAGCACCACCACCCGCCGCACGACCAAGGCGGTCTCGGCCCTCCGATACACAACACCGCGCGGCGAGATCGCATTGGCCGCCGACCTGCAGACGCTGCTCGGCGCGCGTACGAAGAGCGGCGAGTGGGGGGTGATGGTCGCTTCGCTGTCGCGTGGGGACACGCTCTACTCGCTCCGCGGCGACACTCCAATGCTGCCCGCGTCGACGTTGAAGCTCTATACCACGGCGCTCGCCTTCGATCGCCTCGGCCCGAACTATCGGCTGAGCACCGACATCTTCCGGGACGGGAGCGTGGAAGGTGATGGGACGCTGCGCGGATCGATCTACCTGCGCGGTGGCGGCGATCCCTCCCTGTCGACCCGATACTCCGGGGGGGCCGGACCGGACGCGCCGATGAGAACGCTGGCGAAGCTCGTGGCAGACGCCGGGATCAAGCGCGTGACTGGCGACGTGGTCGGCGATGCCAGCGCCTTCGACGGCAAGCTGATACCCGATGGATGGCGCACCCGCTACCTGAACGATTCGTACGCGGCCCGCGTCTCGGCGCTCTCGCTCAACGAGAACCTCCTCAACGTGGTCATCGCGCCCGGCAGCGGCGCGGGCATCGTGTCGCTGCAGCCGGCGACCGTGGCGTACAAGATCGTGAACAACACCAAGACGATCGCCGGATCGCGCGCCTCCAAGCTCGTCGTGTCACGTACCAGCGACGGAACCATCGTCGCCCGCGGAACGATCGGGAGCCGTTCGGAGCCCAAGGTCTATCAGGTCGTGGTTGACGATCCGGCCCTCATGGCGACGGGCGCGTTCCTCAAGGCGCTGGAGCGCGAGGGGATCAAGATCGACGGATCGCTCCGCATGGCGACGACGCCGACCGGCGTGTCGCGAGTCGCCGTCTACCGCTCGCCGCCGCTTTGGGCCCTGGCGGGAGACATGAATCGGGAGAGCGTGAATCACATCGCCGAACTCCTCTTCCGGAGCGCCTCTCGCGCAGGAACGCCCGACGGGGTGGGGTCGGCGGAGCGCGGAAACACGGCGCTACGTGACTTTCTCTCGCAGAAGGTCGGTGCCCGCGCCGAAGCGGTGAGCGTTGCCGACGGCAGCGGGCTCTCCACGCTCGATCGCATCACGCCTCGCTCGCTCGTCCAACTTCTAGGTTACGCCAATCGTTCGCCGTGGGGCCGTGAATTTCACCAGTCGCTCCCGGTGGCCGGACAGTCGGACCTACTGCGCCGCCGTATGGTCTCGACACCGGCACAGGGCAACCTGCACGCCAAGACGGGGACCACCAACGAGGTGATCGCGCTCGGCGGTTACGTCACGGCGCGAAATGGCGAGTTGCTCGCCTTCTCGTTCCTCTACAACGGGACCGACCGCTGGCACGCCCGCGAGACGATCGACGCCATGGGCGCGACGCTCGCTGACTGGAGCCGCTGAGCGGACTCGCCGACCGCCCCGCCAATCACGAGAGACGCCCCGCGGAACCTGGTTCCGTGGGGCGTCACCTTTTCCGCGCACCTTTTCCGCCCACCTTTTCCGCGCACCTTTTCCGCGCACCTGCTGCCCACCTGCTGCCCACCTGCTGCCCAC
>JBDTUA010000479.1:0-3875 GCA_040007995.1 Gemmatimonadota bacterium
TCGATGACCGTCACCGGGAACTTCTTCCAGGTGCTTGGCGTCCCGGCGCTCCGCGGACGCACTTTCACCGACGCGGAGACGTGGGAAACCGGTGATCGCGTCGCCATGATCAGCGAGCGACTCTGGCGCCAGCGCTTCGGTGCCGACCCGTCAATCCTCGATCGCACGATCGAGCTGGGCGGCTTTCCCGTGCGCGTGGTCGGGGTCGTCCCGGCGCGTTTCACCTTCCCTGGGCGCGACCCCGACGTCTGGCGCCCCACCGCATTCGAGCCGGCCGCGAGAACGCAGGTCTATTTCCGGCGGGCCCACTGGCTCAGAGTGATCGCCCGCCTGCGTCCGGGCATCACACCGGAGCAGGGCGACGCCTCCCTGCAGGTGGTCATCGCCCGGTTGATGCGGCAGTATCCCGAGACCAACACCGACATGGGAGGTGGGCTCACGCCCCTTCACCGCTTTCTCGTCGGTGACGTGCGCCAGCCGCTGCTGGCGTTGCAGGTGGCGGTGGCCCTCCTCCTCCTCATCGCCTGCGCCAATGTCGGCAACCTTCTCCTCGTGCGCGCGGTCGACCGCGAGCGGGAATCCGTCGTGCGGCTCGCCCTCGGCGCCGGACGCGGACGTCTCGTGCGGCAGGCACTCACCGAGAGCCTGGTGCTTTCATCGTTGGGTGGCGCGGCCGGCGTTGCACTCGGCTGGGAAGGCACGCGGCTCCTGGCCACGATGCAGCCGGTGGGAATGCTTCCGGTGGGCGACATCGGCCTGAATGGCGGTGTCCTGCTGTTCGCCCTCGGCGTCACGCTCTTCAGCGGCCTCCTCTTCGGGATCGGCCCGGCAGTCTGGACGCGCCGACGTGCCCCCGCAGAGGTGCTGCAAGAGGGGGGACGCGGTGCCAGCCGCTCGCGCCTGCGTCGGTGGAGCCATGCCCTCGCCATCGCGGAACTTGCGATCGCCGTCATGCTCATGACCGGCGCCGGCCTCCTCCTGCGCAGCTGGTGGCGTGTGCAGGATGTCGACCCGGGACTGACTCCCGAGGGGGTCCTCGCCGTGACCCTCAACCTCCCACCCGGACGATTCTCCAAGCCCGAGCAACGCGACGCGTTCTATCGTGAGGCAACCGAGAAGTTGCGCGGTCTCCCTGGCGTGCAGTCCGCCGCCGCCGTCTCGCACCTGCCGATGACCGGCGCCTCGTGGTCGAGTGACTTCGCCGTGGCGGGTCGGGGGCGCGAGGCGTACGGCGTCGACGTGCTGCATCGCTCGACCTCGCCTGGCTATCAGTCCGTGATGCGCATCCCGATCATCGCCGGCCGGAGCTTCACCGACACCGATGGTCCCGACGCCCCTTCGGTCATTCTCATCAACGACGCCCTCGCGAAGAAGTACTTCGCGAACGAGGATCCGATCGGCAAGCGCGTTTCCTTCGACCGCTACCCCGACTCCACCGCCCACTGGAACACGATCGTCGGGGTGGTCGGGAGCGAGCGGCAGGAGGGGCTCGAGCTCGCGGCTCGCCCGGAGATCTTCGCCCCGATCGCCCAGGATGAACCCGGATCTCGTGTGCTGCTGTTGCGCACTGCGCTCGACCCGACCGCGCTCAGCCCGTCGGTGCGCGCTGCGATCGCGGCCGTCAATGGCGCGGTGGCCATCAACAGGCTACAACCCATGACCGCGATCCGCGATGCAGCGCTCGCGCGGCGCCGCTTCGTAATGACACTCGTCACAACCTTCGCGGGCGCCGGACTCCTGCTTTCGCTCGTTGGTGTTTATGGCGTCATGGCCCAGTTGGCGCGCGGGCGTCGCCGCGAGATCGGCATTCGCGTCGCGCTTGGCGCGCCGCTCGCCGGGATCCGTCTCCTCGTCATCCGGCGGGGCGTCACCCTGGCGCTCACCGGTGTCGTCATCGGCGTCGCGGCGGCGACCGTGGCCGCGCAGACGATGGCCGCCTTCCTTTACGGCATCGAACCGACGGATCCCCTGACCATGATCGCGGTGGCCTTCCTGCTCACCGCCGCAGCGCTGGCGGCGACCTGGGCGCCGGCCTGGCGCGCCGCACGGGTGGATCCGATCGAGGCGTTGCGCCTGCAATAGTCGGTCGCACCATCTGATTGACCGGCGTGCGCGAGCCGGGTACGCTTGACGCGATGCTCAGGACCACGGCACCGCGCCCCGCGGTCGAGAGAGGCGATCCGCCCGTTCACGCGCGGCGCCGGTGACCACCTCCGAGCGTGCGGCGGTCAGCGCGCGCGACGCCTTGCGCGTCTGGGTCCGCATTGCGCTGCAGAGCTTTGGAGGGCCGGCGGGCCAGATCGCGGTCGTACAGCGCATCGTGGTGGACGAGAAGCGCTGGCTCGGCGAGGAACAGTTCCTGCACGCGCTCAGCTACTGCATGCTCCTCCCTGGACCCGAAGCGCAGCAGCTGGTCACGTACATTGGCTGGATGCTGCACGGCGTCCGCGGTGGATTGATCGCCGGGTCGCTCTTCATCCTCCCGGGATTCGTCAGCATCCTCGCGCTGAGCGTCCTCTACGCCGGCTACCACGATGTCGGCGTGGTGGCCGGCGTCTTCTTCGGAGTGAAGCCCGCCGTGGTGGTGGTCGTCGTCCAGGCGATCCTGCGTTTGCGCACGCGCGCGCTCGGCGATCGACTCTCCGTGGCCCTCGCCGTCAGCGCCTTTGTCTCGATCTTCGTCTTCGCGGTCCCCTTTCCGCTGATCATCGGCGGCGCGGCGATCGTCGGCGCGTTGGCCATGCGCGATGTGAACTCCGGCTCCTCCTCGCTCGGGGTATTGACGGCGCGTCCCGTTGAACCGCCATCCCTCCCGGCGACCGCTCGCACCGCGGCGCTCTGGCTGGCGATCTGGCTCATTCCCCTCGCCGCGCTTCGCCTCACGTTAGGCGCCGATCACGTCTTTGTGCGCGAGGGGGAGTTCTTCAGCCAGACCGCGGCCGTCACCTTCGGCGGCGCGTATTCCGTCCTGTCCTTCGTCGCCCAGCGCGCAGTCGACTCCTTCCACTGGCTCACCCCGCGCGAGATGCTCGACGGCCTCGGCATGGCCGAGACCACGCCAGGACCGCTGATCCAGGTCGTGCAGTTCGTCGGCTTCATGGGCGCGTGGCGGAACGCAGGCTCGCTCCCCCCGCTGGCGGCGGGGGTGCTAGGCTCGATCGTCACCACGTGGATGACCTTCGCGCCCTGCTTCCTCTTCATCTTCGTCGGCGCGCCATACGTGGAGTACCTGCGCCAGAACCATCGCCTGAGTGCCGCGCTGCGCGGGATCACGGCCGCCGTCGTCGGGGTCGTGGCCAACCTCGCCGCCTGGTTCGCGCTGCACACTCTCTTTGGCGAGCTGCGATCGGTGCGCCTCGGCGTTGCCTCGCTCCTCGTCCCCGTCGTCGCATCGCTCGATTGGCACGCCGCTGCGATCACCCTCGCCGCCGCGCTCGCGATGTTCCGCTGGAAGGTCGGCATGCTGCCGACTCTGCTCGGTGCGGCGGTCGCCGGAGTACTGCTGCACGGGATGCGCTGAGTCGCGGTCGAGCCTCGACGATTGAACTGGTGGCGATTTCCAAGCGCCTGCCGCGCTCCCTCCACCCACCGCACAGCGATCCGTACCGCCTCGGCCAGTAGCGACTCGCTCACCTTGTCGAGCGTGGCAGCGTCGAGCCTGGCGTGAAGCCCGACGAGGAGATCCACATGAGGCGGGGCCCCGACGCGAGCGTCAGGAGCGCTGCGATCGGGAGAGAGGTCATGAGGTGGCGCGGGCGCAGTGCCGCCATAGCGGCTCCGGCGTTGGCCCCTGAGGTTGCGAGCGCAGCGGCGAGGAAGAGCGTCGTGAAGCGTGCGCTCCAATTGCGTTATGCCGGACGCGTCTCCGGCGCCGG
>JBDTUA010000480.1:0-3860 GCA_040007995.1 Gemmatimonadota bacterium
GTGTTGATGTTGTTGACGAAGGTGAAGACGTTCTCGTTGTAGCCGTCGTTGTACTGGAGCGCGATCTCGATGCCGATGTCGTCTTTCTCGGTGTCGACGTAGATGACCTCTGGATGCAACGCCTTCTTGCTGGCGTTGAGGTACTTCACCATCTCCTGCAATCCGCCCTTGGCGTGGAACGTCTCGATCTTCGGCGCTTCTTCCCGCTCGTCGGAGAGCGTGATCGTCACGCCCTTGTTGAGGAACGATAATTCGCGCAAGCGGTTGGCCAGCGTCGCGTAGTCGTAGTGCAGGTCGGTGAAGATCTCGGCGTCGGGCTTGAAGAAGATCTTCGTCCCTTCTTCCTTGTCGCGCGCCCTGCCCAGCGTCTTGAGCGGCGTCGTGGTCGTGCCGCGGCGGAAGTCCATGTAGTACTCCTTGCCGCCACGCTTCACCCACACCTTGAGCGTCTCGGAGAGCGCATTGACAACCGAGACGCCGACACCGTGCAGCCCCCCCGACACCTTGTAGGAATCCTTGTCGAACTTGCCGCCGGCGTGGAGGACCGTCATGGCGAGTTCGAGACCGGGCATTTTTTCCGTCGGATGCATGTCCACCGGGATCCCGCGTCCGTTGTCTTCGACGGTGATTGAATCGTCG
Source organism: Gemmatimonadota bacterium (assembly GCA_040007995.1). Lineage (GTDB taxonomy): Bacteria > Gemmatimonadota > Gemmatimonadetes > Gemmatimonadales > Gemmatimonadaceae > SCN-70-22. Next base: position 640 of record JBDTUA010000480.1, read on the forward strand.
GCGTGAATCGTGACGGAGACTGTGTCGCAGTAGCCGGCGAGCGCCTCGTCGATCGAGTTGTCGACCACCTCGTACACGAGGTGATGCAGCCCTCGCGCCGACGTCGAGCCGATGTACATGCCCGGACGCTTCCGCACCGCCTCCAGCCCCTTCAGGACCTGGATGTTGCTCGATTCGTACGAATTCGGCTCAGAGTGGTTCGTGGCCATGTTGTGTCTGCTGTGCCCTGATGAACGACCGGTATGACCCCCGAATAGGTGCCGAAAATCGGGGAGGACGCCAAACCAGAAACATACCGCATTTCCCGCCCGTTTTCAACCGTACAGATTGTCCGTAAGCAATGGTTCGATAATGGCTTACAGCGAGGTCGACGCGACGGTGTGCACGCCGCGTCGTTCGCCCTAACGCATCAGCGTCCATCGGAGCTTCTGGATCGGTTTGTCGCCCGTGATCCGGTTGACCGACGCGAGAAGTTCGCGCTCCATCATCGTCAATTCGGACATCCACGCGTGACTGCGTACGGCGACGAAGAGCGTCCCATCCTCCGCGATCGAGAGCGCCCGCGTCACCGCCGCAATCTCCGGCCCCACGAGGGCGGGCCACTCCTCCAGCACCGCTGACTGGCGGATGCGCGCGTCGATCCCGCGCCGCTTGAGGAATCGCGAGAGCAGGTCGGCCAGCCGTTCGGGCGAGTCCGGTTCGTTAGGCATCGAGCACTCCGTCGCGAATCGTGCGGCGGGCAAGCGCCGTGTACGCGTCCGGCACGTCGTCAGCGCGCGGGACTACCAGGAAGGTCTGCCCGGGCGACCCGTCGGCGAGGACGTCGAGGATCTGGCGTGAGCGCTCAACGTCGAGTTCCGCGAATGGGTCGTCGAGCAGGACGAGCGGGGTACGTCCGGTGCGCTCATGCAGCGTCGCCCGCTCGAGCAAACGCAGCGCGATGGCGCAGGTGCGCTGCTGTCCCGCCGAGCCGAAACTGCGGAGCGAGCGGCCATCGAGCTTGAGGGAGAGATCGTCGCGGTGCGGGCCGCTATGGGTCAGGGTGCGTCGCAGGTCCTGCCCACGGTCGCGCTGCAGCGCCGCCGCCAGCCGCTCCCGCACCTGCCCTTCGTCAGCGGCCAACGCGGGGTCCACCGCGAGCGACGTGTGATAGTCGAGCGTGACCCGCTGTCGCTCGCCGATCGCGGCGCACAGTGCCGCCAGGCGGGGCGCCGCCCACCGGCTCCAACTCACGCGCTCGCACCACAGCGTCGCCCCCGACTCGGCGAGCGCCGGTTCCCACACCGCCACTCGTCCCTCGCCATCCGCCGAACCCCGGCGTTGCACCTCGCGGAGAGTCGCGTTGCGCCTGAGGAGGGCGGCGCGGTACCGCTGCAGCGCCGACAGGTAGCGGCGCGACGTGCTCGCCAGCGTGATGTCGAGGAAACGGCGTCGCTCCGTTGGGGGACCTGCCACCAGTTCGACATCCCGCGGGGAGAACATCACCGAGGGGAGCGCGCCGAAGGCGTCGGCCAGCCGGTCGCACTCCGCCCCGTCGACCGTCACCTTCTTCCGCTTCCCGCCGCGGGCGAAGCCGACGCGAATATCGTCCAGCGACCCGCCGCGCGCCCGGGCCGCCACGTGAAACGCATCCGCGCCGAAGCGCACGAGGTCGGCGTCACGCGCACCGCGCACCGAGCGCAGGATGTGCAGGTAGTGAATCGCCTCAAGCAGGTTTGTCTTCCCGTGGCCGTTGGGACCCACGACCACCAGGCCGCCAGACGGGACCACGAGGTCGACGCGTGACAGGTTGCGGAAATCCCGGATCGTGAGGGTCTCCAGGGCGAGCATTACCGGCCGGTGAACGTCGCGGCACGCTTCGCGAGAAAGGCCGACATCCCCTCGGCCATGTCGCTCGTCCCCGAGAGGATGGCGAAGTGGTTGGCCTCGAGGTTGAGCCCGTCGTCCTGCGACGCGTCGCAGCCCCGATCCACCGCCTCGATGCAGAGCGCGAGGGCGAGCGGCGCGTTCGCGATGATCTGGCGCATCATCGCTTCGGTCGTGGACATAAGCTCGGCAGCAGGCACCACCTTGTTGACCAGGCCGATGCGCAGCGCCTCGGCGGCATCGATCATCTCACCCGTCAGGAGCAATTGCAGTGCACGTCCGCGTCCCACCAGGCGCGGGAGTCGCTGCGTTCCGCCGTAGCCCGGCGTGATCCCCAGCTTCACCTCCGGCTGGCCGAACTTGGCGAACTCGGAAGCGATGCGAATGTGACAGGCCATGGCGAGCTCGCAGCCGCCGCCGAGCGCGAAGCCGTTCACCGCTGCTATGACCGGCTTGGGCGATTGCTCGAACCTGGAGAAGACGCGCTGGCCGAACGCGGCGCGTGCCTTCGCCTCCATCGGGGTCTGGCTGGACAGTTCCGAGATGTCGGCCCCCGCCACGAAGGCACGCGCCGCTCCCGTCAGGATGACGCCGCCAATGTCGTCCCTGCGCCGCACTTCATCGATCGCCCGTCCGAGCTCGGCGATCGTCGCATCGTTGAGTGCGTTGAGCTTGTCCGGGCGATTCACCGTGAGGGTGGCCACGCGGTCGGAGACGACGAGGGTGAGGTTCTCGAAGGACATGGGACGGCAGCGGAGGGGAGTCGAGGCAGGGCGTGCGGCTCAGCGGAGGAATCTACCGTGGCGGCACGGGGTGTGGATGGCGCGGTCTGCTCCCGCTCCCGGTGGCGCCGCCGTACTTTAGCGCGCCATGACTGTCATTGAAGCGGTGCGCTGGTCGCCGACCGGAGACGCCGTGCGAATCATCGACCAGCGTCTCCTGCCGGCTGAGTACGCGGAGCGGGACCTGCGCTCGGCCGACGAAGTGTGCGAGGCGATTCGAACGCTCGCCGTGCGCGGAGCTCCGGCGATCGGCATCTGTGGCGCCATGGGTCTCGTCACGGCGCTGCAGGATGGGGTGGGCGCGGCGACCGCGGACTTCCGAACGCGACTGCACGCCGAGGCAGCGCGCATTCGCGAGGCGCGCCCGACCGCCGCCAACCTCGCGTGGGGGATCGACCGGATGCTGGGCGTCGCCACGCGTGGTACCGGAGAAAATGCGGAGCTGCTCGACGCGCTGCGCCGCGAGGCGACCGCGATCCTTGAGGAGGATCGCGCGATGTGCGAAGCGATCGGTGCAGCGGGTGCTCCGCTGCTCGCCGACGGCGCACGGGTGCTGACGCACTGCAACGCCGG
>JBDTUA010000481.1:0-3841 GCA_040007995.1 Gemmatimonadota bacterium
CACTCGGTATGCAGCCGACCCAGCGTTTCGCGCACGCCGTCCGCGCTTCCGGGCCATGAGACCTGCTCGCGCGCGACCTGTGCCACGCCGAACGAGTGGTCGATCGCCATTGCATACCAGAAGCAGGCGTGCCACGTGAGCCATGCGATGCTCGAGGGACCCAGCTCGTAGCCTTCATGCTCCGGCCAGTCCGCGCGCCACGCCCCGTCTGCGTCTTCATGGACGTGGAGCCCCACGAGGGCGGGGCGCCACAAACACTCCTCGGTTGTGAGACTCTCGAGATGATACGACATGAGCTTCCACGCCATGTCGTACTGGCGGAGGAGAACGTCGCGGGCGTCAAAGGTCATGGGATCTGCGCTGCTCCGGATGCTAAATGTCGAGAACCGTATCAAGCCCACGGTGCAGCCCGACCAGCGTCCCCACGCGGCGAATGGCCAGCAACGCGCCATCCACGTACGGAACGGCGCTGCTCCCCGAGTCGTGCCGGATCGTGAGCGTCTGGTCCTGCATCCCGAAGATCACCTCGGCGCTGATCACGAAGCCGGGGAGGCGGATGGAATGCACCTGTGATCCCGCCAGCTCGCCACCGCGCGCCGCCTGCAGGCCGACCGTCTCGGCGACAGGCACCGGCGTGATCGGCGCCCGCACGCGTCCCAGTCGGGCCGCCAACTCCCGCGCCGTCCCGCTTGGCGCGTCGGCCTTGTGGTCGTGCGCATAGTCGATGATCTCCCATTGCGGGATCAGGCGCGCGGCCATCTCGGCGAAGCGCTGTAGCAGGACGACGGTTAACGCGAAGTTGCCGCAGGCCAGGACCGCGCGCTTCTCTCGCTGGGCGACGGCGTCGATCTCGGCGAAGTCGTCTTCGGTGAGCCCCGATGTCCCGACGACCACGTGCGCCCCGTGCGCGAGCGCCGCGAGGATGTGGGGCTTGGCGCTATCGGGCTTGGTGTATTCGACGAACACGTCGCACGCGGTCGCCAGCGCCTGCTCGGCCGACGCCGAGATGGGCGCCGTTAGGCGTGGTTCGCCGAGCACATCGCCGAGCGCCCTGCCCGCCTGACGACGGGCCACGGCTCCGACGATGGCGATGTCATCCGTGCGCGCGATGCCGCGCGCGAGTTCAGATCCGGCCCACCCGGTGGCGCCGGCGATGCATACGCGTATCATGCGATGTGTTCCTCGCTTAAGAAGTCTGACCCCCGGACGATACCCAGAAGTAACCTCGCAGCCAGCAGGATTAGCGTGCACCAATCTAGAAGATGGTCGATCCGGGTCACTCTACCGCTTGGCGGAGGCCTGTTGTTGTTGCTGGTGATCGCCGTTCTCACCTCCGCGGCCTATCGGGAGGTGCGCCGCGCATCGCAAATGGCCTCCACGCAGCGACTCGTCGCCGTGACGAGCCAGCTGGCAGCGATGCTGGGGAAGTCCAGCATCCAGCTCGCAGACGACGCACTCAAGATGGCTGCGGATCCGGCGTTGGCTGCACTCCTTCGCCAGCCGGACACGAACCAGTCGCGCGAGACGATGGCCGCGCTCACGGGTGCGGTCACCCGTCCCGATCAGCTCTCGGCGATTGAGGTCTGGGATGCGGCCGGGCACCGGCTCGGTCTCACAGGTCCGGACGCCGGACAAATGGACTCGGCAATGACTCACCGACTGATCGGAAGCCTCGATGTCCGCGATTCGTCCTATGCGAGCCCGTTCATGCGACTGGCGAACAACGCGGCCTATGCCGTGGTTGTTCGCAGCAAGGAAGTACCTGGATTCGTGGTTCACTGGCGCACCTTCGGCAGCACGGAGGAGTCTCGCACGCAGACGCAGGCACTCATTGGAACAAACTCCCTGCTGTATCTGGGCAACGCCGACGGATCGCTCTGGTCGGACCTGATCGACGTCGTCGACGGTCCGCCTGCTGCGATTCAGTCGGAACCCGTGCTCGAATACACCGCCGCCGATCGCAGTCGGAAGATGGGCGCGGCGCGTCCGATCGAGGGGACGCCATGGACGGTAGCGGTTTCCTTTCCGATGTCCGCGATCGAGGAACCGGCGGTCTCATTCCTGAAGTACGTGCTGGGGATCGCAAGCCTGCTGTTGCTGCTGTCGGTCACCGCCTGGTGGATGGTGAGTAGTCGCATCTCTCGTCCTCTGGTCGAACTGACTGAAGCAGCAGAGTCGGTCGCTGGTTCCGACTTCGCACGTCGGGTCGACATCACGAGACACGATGAACTCGGGCGCCTTGGCATCGCGTTCAACGAAATGGTTGAGGGGCTGCGGGAGTCCCGGGACCGGCTCGAAGAGAAGGTGGCCGAACGAACCCATGCCCTCAACGAGAGCCTCGACCAGTTGCGCGCCGGCGAAGCGAAGCTGCAGCAGGCGAAGGAACAGGCGGAGCAGGCGAACCACGCCAAGTCAGACTTCCTCGCGAAAATGAGCCACGAACTTCGAACGCCGCTCAACTCGATCATCGGCTTTTCGGAGATTCTCGAGGAACAATCGTTCGGACCGCTCAACCAACGACAGGGTCGCTATGTCGAGAACGTGCTCACCAGCGGTCGGCAGCTGCTCGAGCTGATCAACGACATTCTCGATCTCTCGAAGATCGAAGCCGGACACACCGAGCTGTTTGTCGAGAAGGTGGACGTGGCAATTGCGGTTGAGGATGCGATGACGATCGTCAGCCCGATGGCCGAGTCGAAATCGATCACCCTGCACGTGACGGTGCATCCCGACCTGCCCTCGATCGCCGCAGACCAGGTCAAGCTCAAGCAGATCCTCTGCAACCTGCTCAGCAACGCGATCAAGTTCACGCCCGACGGAGGTCGCGTCTCCGTCGTCGCACGACGTTGCGTTGATCAGGCTGCTGGACCGTCGTTTGTCGAGATCGACGTTGCGGATACCGGCATCGGCATTGCTCTCGAGGACCAGGTTCGGGTGTTCGACGAGTTCGAACAAGTCGACTCGGCACACGCGCGGGCTCAGAAAGGTACCGGCCTCGGGCTAGCACTTACACGCCGGCTGGTGGAGCTGCACGCGGGCACCATAACGCTCCAAAGCGAACTCCATTCGGGCAGCACCTTCCGGTTCACGCTGCCGGTCTACTCAGACGAGAGCGTCAACTCCGACGCGGACGTCGCCGTCCTGTCCCCGGCTCGAATCAGTGCGGTAGATGGACCGCTCGTGCTGGTTGTCGAGGATGACGACCGTTCACGCGAGTTGCTTCGGCACTACCTCACCGCCGACGGTTACCGCGTGGCCGAAGCCGCGACTGGGGACGTCGCGTTCACCCGGGCGCTCGAACTGATGCCCGACGCCATTACACTCGACATCCTGCTTCCAGGCAAGCTGGGGCACGAAATACTCGCTGAGCTGAAGGCGGACGCAAGAACCGCAAACATTCCGGTCATTGTCGTTTCGATGACGGAGAATCGCGAACTCGGTATCAGCCTCGGCGCGGTTGACTGGCTGGTCAAGCCGACCGGTCGCGATGATCTCATCGCCGCCGTGCGCCGAGTCGCCGCGACGCGCGGTGCCACCGAACCGACGACCGTGCTGGTGATCGACGACGAGCCTCAGGCCCGCGGCCTGCTCGAGCTGCTACTGACAAGCCAAGGCTTCCGCGTCATGCTGGCCGAAGGCGGGACGGCTGGTATCGACGACGCCTTGCGGCTCACGCCCGATGTGGTGGTGGTCGACCTGATCATGCCCCCTCCGGACGGCTTTGAGGTAGTGCGCCGGATCCGGCAGAGCCGCGACGGAGCTCGCTTCACGATCGTTGTCTACTCAGCGAAGGAGCTGACGCTCGAGGAACGGCATCGACTCAATGGATTCGTCGATGGGA
>JBDTUA010000482.1:0-3820 GCA_040007995.1 Gemmatimonadota bacterium
TACTCGTAGAGGATCTTGTCGATCACCAGCTGCGGCGACCCGAGCAGCATGGCGCCCTCGGGCGACCGCTCGGCGTCAAAGCGCTGGCGGGTCGGCGGCGGCCACCCGCGCTCGCGGCCGATCCGTCCCATCACGTCCATGTACGCTGGATAGGTGACCTCTACCGCCTCGTCCGTGCTGTCGGCGATGAAGCCGTGCGAGTTGATGCTCAGCGCCAGCTTCGATGGATCGTGCCCGGCCCGCCGTGCACTGTCTCGATACAGCTCCACCAGCGGGACGAAGCGCGCCGGGGTGCCACCGATGATCGCCACCGCCAGCGGCAATCCGAGCGTCCCTGCCCGCACCACTGACTCCGGCGTTCCCCCGACGGCGATCCACACCGGGAGCGGCGTCTGCAGGGGGCGGGGATAGACTCCACGGTCATTGATCGGCGCGCGATGCTTCCCGTGCCAGGTGATGCGCTCCCGTTCCCGCAGCTGCAACAGGAGCCCGAGCTTCTCGGCGAAGAGCTCGTCGTAGTCGTGCAGGTCCTGGCCGAAAAGCGGGTACGACTCGATGAAGCTTCCCCGCCCCGCCATGATTTCCGCGCGCCCACCGCTCAGCTGGTCGAGCGTGGCGAAGTCCTGAAACACGCGCACCGGGTCGTCGGAGCTGAGGACCGTCACCGCACTCGTCAGGCGGATACGTGAGGTACGACCCGCCGCGGCCGCCAGCACCACCGCCGGCGACGAGACGGCGAAGTCGGTGCGATGGTGCTCACCCACACCGAAGACGTCGAGCCCCACCTGGTCGGCAAGAACGATCTCTTCCATCAGGTCGTGCAACCGCTGGTGCGTGCTCACGGTGATCCCCGTCGAAGGATCAGGAGTCGTTTCCGCGAAGGTGTAGATGCCGAGTTCCATGCCGCCGCTCCCCGGTGTGTGTCGGCTCGGCAGCGGGCAGGGCCGGCGAACCAATCCTCCCTGCATGATCAACCGGCGCACGTCCCGGCGGAACCTCTCGGCGCCCTGTCGCGGCCCCGCGCGGGGCCGGCTCGACCGGACGCAGCCGCGGGGGACGTGGTGGCGGTCACCCGTCGGGTTGGGGTACGTTGCGAGAGCCGCTACCTGGTGTGGGGATGTCCGCCGCGCCACCGTGGCCCTTCAACCCGTGGCTGACCGCATGACCCCACACGACGCTCGATACGACGTCTCGCTGCTCGACGACAACATCGTTCACCTCTTCAACGAGGGGACCCTCGACTACGCCCATCAGGTGCTCGGCGCCCATCCCCACGTTGCGGATGGGGTCGCCGGCACGTACTTCGCCGTCTGGGCGCCTAACGCCGCGTCGGTCGCGGTGGTCGGGGATTTCAACCGCTGGCATCGAGGCGCGCACCCGATGCGCGTGCGCGGCACGTCGGGGATCTGGGAGATCTTCGTCGCCGGCGTCGGGCACGGGTCCTCGTACAAGTACCATGTCGTGAGCCGGAGCGATGGCTATACCGTCGACAAGGCCGATCCGTACGGCTACTACAGCGAGGTGGGGCCCAAGACTGCGTCGATTGTCTGGAACCTCGACTACGACTGGCAGGATGCCACCTGGCTCGACCAGCGATCGAAGCGACGGATGATGGACGGGCCGATGTCGATCTACGAAGTACACCTCGGCTCGTGGATGCGCGTTCCCGAGGCCGGGAACCGCATGCTCGGCTACCGCGAGATTGCGCCGCTGCTCGCCGACTACGTGGCCCGCATGGGGTTCACGCACGTCGAACTGATGCCGGTCATGGAGCACCCGTTTTACGGCTCGTGGGGTTACCAGGTGACCGGCTACTTCGCCGCGACCTCCCGCTACGGCACCCCGCAGGACCTCATGTACCTGATCGACACGCTGCACCAGCGTGGGATCGGGGTCATCCTCGACTGGGTCCCGTCCCACTTCCCCACCGACGCCGCCGGGCTCTCGTACTTCGACGGGACACACCTCTACGAACACGCCGACCCGCGCAAGGGACACCAACCGGACTGGGGAAGCTACATCTTCAACTACGGCCGCTTCGAGGTGCAGAACTTCCTGCGCTCCAACGCGCTCTTCTGGCTCGAGAAGTATCACGCCGACGGGTTGCGGGTCGATGCGGTCGCGTCGATGCTGACGCTCGACTTCTCGCGCAAGGAAGGGGAATGGATCCCCAACAAGCACGGCGGGCGCGAGAACCTCGAGGCCCTTGATTTCCTGCGGCGACTCAACGAGAGCGTCTACCGCGATCACCCCGACACCGAGACGATCGCCGAGGACTCGAGCGCCTGGCCGCTGGTGACACGCCCCGTCTACGTCGGCGGGTTAGGGTTCGGCCTCAAGTGGGACATGGGGTGGATGCACGACACGCTCAAGTACTTCGCCCTCGACCCGATCCACCGCAGCTACCATCACCAGAAGATCACCTTCCGGATGATGTACGCCTTCGCCGAAAATTACGTGCTGCCGATCTCGCACGACGAGGTCGTACACGGCAAGGGATCGTTGATCAACAAGATGTCGGGCGACAACTGGACTAAGCGGGCGAACATGCGCGCCCTGCTCGGCTACCAGTACGGGCAGACCGGGAAGAAATTCCTCTTCATGGGCTGCGAGATCGGGCAGTTCCGCGAGTGGAACCACGACACCTCGATCGACTGGCATCTCCTGCAGCACCCTGAGCACCGCGGACTGCAGCAGTGGGTCGCCGACCTGAACGCGCTCTATCGCGACGAACCGGCGATGCACGAGATGGACAACGAGCCGGGAGGGTTTGAGTGGGTGGACTGCAACGACGCCGACCAGAGCATCGTGAGCTTCCTGCGTTACAATCGGGATCACTCGCGGGCGATGCTCGCCGTCTGCAACTTCACCCCGGTCCCGCGCGGGAGCTTCCGCGTCGGCGTCCCGGAGAGCGAGCGGTGGGACGAGGTCCTGAACAGCGACGCGGCGATTTATGGCGGGTCCGGTTGGGGAAACCTCGGCGGAGTGACCACCGAGGACCAGGAGATGCACGGTCGACCCGCGTCGATCAACATCGTCCTCCCGCCGCTGTCGATCTCGTTCTTCCGGATGGTGCCGCTGCCGACGCCGCCGGTTGTGGAGCCCGAACCCGCACTGGCGTCGATCACCGAACAGATCTCGGCGGCGGCGCTCATCGAGACGGATCCAAAGGGAGTGCCGATCATCGAAGAGACGCCGGCCGGCGCCCCCCAACCCGATGAAGCGCGAACCTCCCGCGCACCCGTGCCCGGATCGGCCGATTCCGCACGTCCGGTCGCGTCGTATGAGTCGGCGGCGACGGTCGAGCAGGCCGCGATCCAGCCGGGGAATATCCCGGATCCAGCTGACGAAGGCACGCCGAAGCCGGAGTCTCCGCCCCGCCAGTCGTTCACACAGGCAGTGGGAGAAGGCGCCGGCAAGTCCGCTGACAAGACAGCGGGCAAGCCAACCGGAAAGTCAGCGAGTAAGAAAGGCAGCAAGGCAGCCGGAAAGTCAGGCAGCACGACGACGACCAAGCCGGCGAGTAAGTCAGCGACGACATCGGCGACCAGGTCGACGACCAAGACGACCCGGACGGCCACCAAGCCGTCGGATCAACGGCGACCGAGCGAACCTGCCAGTGCAGTTCCCGGTGCATCCACCGGCGCGCCCTCAAGCCCTTACGCCAAATCGCCGGACGAGGAAAGTCGGAGCAATCCGGGCGGGAGCGCGTCGGACCCCCCCTCGAAGAAGACTGCGTCGGCGACGCCCGAGACTGACTCACCCTATGCCCCGTCGCCCGCTCGACCGTCCCGCGACACCGACACCGACGCCGCGTCGC
>JBDTUA010000483.1:0-3807 GCA_040007995.1 Gemmatimonadota bacterium
CCTTGCATGCCATGCGAGTCATTTCACGAACCAGTCGCACCGTACCGGCGTGACTGGGACGGTGCGCCACCACGCGTGCACGCACCCGCCTCCCGGCGAGCGCGAGGTCACCGACGCAATCCATCGCCTTGTGCCGCACGAATTCGTCCGGCCACCGCAACGCGTTGTCCACTACACCGCTCTCCCCCAGTACCACCGCGTTCTCCGTTGAGCCACCCTTGATCAGCCCACGCGAACGCAGGTACTCCACCTCGTGCGCAAACCCGAAGGTGCGCGCATCGGCCAACTCCCGCGCAAAGGACTCGGGCGTCACCACGTATCGCCCCACTTGCCGTCCGATCAGCGGATGCGGAAAGTCGATCGTCACGTCGAGCGATAGCGCGTCGGCAGGAAAGGCTTCGTACCACGACTCCCCATGATCGACACGAACCGGCGCCGCGAGTGTGAGAACCTCCACGCGCCCACCCTGCGGCGCAATCCCCGCCGCCGCCAGCGCCCGGAAGAACGGCCCCGCGCTCCCATCCATGATCGGAGGCTCCGGCCCATCGATCCCGATGATGAGATCGTCAATCTGGTGCGCAGCCACCGCGGCCAACACGTGCTCCACCGTATGAAGCGCACTCTCCCCCTCGCCCAACTGCGTCCGCCGCTCCGACTCGACCGCGATCGAGATGTCGGCCCGGACCGCCGGTGTGCCTTCGAGATCGGTGCGCACAAACAGGATCCCTGTCCCGCTCGGTGCAGGCCGGAACGTCACGCGGCACGGCAAGCCCAGATGCAGGCCGATCCCCTCGAGCGACGCTTCACGCGCGATCGTCTGGCGCCGGGGCCTGCCCGACGCGTCTGGAGCGGTGCTCACTTCGCGTCGTCTCCGACGAGCTTCTCCAGCCGTCGCATGAGCTTCCCGAGCTTGAACAGCGCCGCCTGCGCTCGCAGCGACTCGCGGTGCGGGCGCGCCGGGTACCCCGACCACGTCTCCCCCGCAGGCACGTCGCCGAGCACGCCCGCCTGTCCGCCCAGCCGCGCGCCATCTCCGATGTGCACGTGTCCCTGCACGCCGACCTGTCCGCCAACCACGCATCCATCGCCGAGCCGAGCGCTCCCCGCGATCCCGGCTTGCGCCACGACGAGACAAAGGCGCCCCACGCGCACGTTGTGCGCGATCATGACGAGGTTGTCGATCTTGCTACCGGAACCGATCACGGTGTCGTCGATGCTGCCGCGGTCGATCGTGGTGTTGGCCCCGATCTCGACGTCGTCCTCGACGATGCAACGCCCCACGTGAGGAATCTTCTGGTGCGCCCCGTTCGTGAAGACGAAGCCGAAGCCATCGCTCCCCAAACGAACGCCTGCGTGCGCCACCACGCGCTTTCCAAGCGTGGTCCCGGCGTAGATCGTGACGTGCGGAAAGCAGTGGGCATCCTCGCCGATCTCCACGCCGTCGCCGACAACGACGTGCGCATCGAGCCGCACACGGTCGCCGATCACCGCGCCATCGCCGATCACCACGTACGGCGCGATCGAGACGTCGGCGCCGATGACCGCGCCGCGCCCAATGCGGACCGTCGCGTCGATCCCGATCCGACGCGGCGCCGGGACGAACAAGAGCGGCAGCACACGCAGCATCGCCTCATGCGGTCGCTCGACAACGACGCGAGCCGACACCCCTCCGGGGGTGTCGGCCAGGTCCGGAGAGACGAGCGCCACGCTCGCCCCACACGTCGCGAGCAGTGGCGCGTACTTCGCCACCCCGAGAAAGGTGAGCTGACCTTCCACCGCGCGATCGATCGGAGCCACTCGGTCGACCGTCACCGCGGCGTCCCCTCGCAACTCGCCGCCGACCAGCTCCGCGATCTGCCGTGCCGTCAGCATGTGGGCTTCGGGCGCGACCGGACATTGACCGGCGCGCGCCGCGTCGTCACAAGGTCGGCTTCTTCGGTATCACACCCGCCGGCTGCGCCTTCACGGCGGATGGCTTGGACTCGGCCGCCACTGGGAGCGGCTTGAGCCGCGACACCACCTTTTCGGTGATGTTCAACGTCGAATCGGCCGCGACGATCACACTTGTATTCGTCCCGATGTCGAAGATGAACGCGTACCCGTCTTCCTTTCGCAGGGAGTCGAGCACTTCGCGGATCTGGTTCATCATCGGCTGCACCAGTTCCCCTTGACGCTGCTGCATCTGCGCTTCGAGCAGGCGCGCGGCGTTCTCAAACGACTGCTGTTTGTCGCGAATCTCCTTCTCACGCAGTTCGCGCGTGACGGCGGTCAGCGACGCCGACGACTTCTGGTACGCCGCGCCCATCGCCTCAAGCGTGTCCTGCATCTTCTTGATCTTCACCTGGGCAGCGTCGTACTCCTTTTGGAACGTGCTCTCTGCCGCCGCACGTCCGGGGGCCTTGTCGAGCACGACGCGGGAGTCGATGTAGGCAAGCTTGCCGCCTACCCCTTGCGCCGTGACGGAGCCCGACGCGAGAGCGAGGAGCCCGAAGGCTACGAGGGTCGCACGAACATTAAATCGCATGATGTCTCCGTTGCTAGAAGAGCTGGCCAAGTCTGAAGTGAAGTTGCCATTTGGGTGCCTTGCGCCCTGCGGCGTCGAGGCGATCGAATCCGTACGCATAATCGAGGCCCAGCGGTCCGAGCGGAGTCACCGTGGACGCACTGATTCCCGCGCCGCGGAACAGGCGCGTCGGGTCGAAATCACGCGGGTGGTTCCACACATTACCCGCGTCATAGAATCCGGCAAGATAGAGCGCCTGGTTCACGCGCATGCCTATCTCCGCCGTGGTGCTGAAGAACGCCTTGCCGAACGACGACCGCTGAGCATTGAAGGTCGACGTCCCCGTGACGTAACCGTTCGGGGAAATCGAGAACTCCTCATACCCGCGTAACCGTTCGCCGAACTGAACGCCCCCGAGCGCGAATTCCTGCGAGAAGAAGAAGGGACCGGTATTCCCGAATACCGAGCCGCTTCGCGCCGTCAGCCCCGCCACGAACTTGATCGGCTGCGACCCCGGCCGACTTCCACCAATTTGGCCGAGCGGCGCGAAGGCGCTCGCATCAGCCGTGTATCGCTGGAACGACGACGTTCCACCGAGAATCCCGCCATTGAAGTTCGCTGCCACGTTGTACTGCGCTCCGGCCGTCGGAAACGGCAGGTCGATGCGTGTGTCGCGCGCCAGAGAGAATCCCAGCGTGGAGCGGAAGGACTTGTTGCTCCCATCAGTGCGGAAATCGCCAAGCAATCCCTGCGTCCCGAACGCGACGTTCTCGGCGCCATAGCTTACGAATACCCGCGTGTAGGGCGAGTGTGGCAGCGGGATGCCGAACTGCAGTTGCGCCCCGGTTCGCAGCGACCGCCCGAGGTCCGCGATGTAGTAGCGTTGCAGCGAGCGGTACATCGAAAGTGTTCCGGAGATCAGCGACTGCCGGATACGCGGATCGCTGTACGACAGGTTGAAGTCATTGATGTATCGACCAAACTGCCATTGCAGCGACCCGCGCTTGCACTGCCCGAACAGATTCGGCTGGTCGAGCCCGATGAAGCCACCGACCCCGGTTCCCTGTCCCATCGACGCGCCGAAATTCACGTTTCCGGTGCGCTTCTCCTTGACCCGGAAGACGATGTCGACGTCCCCTTGATCGTTCGCCGTCCGCGTGTCGGGCGAGGGGATCGGGGTCTCGAAAAAGCCGAGGTTCCCGAGACTCTGCCAGGATCGGATCAACGCCTCTTGGTTGAACACCTGCCCGGGAAGGATGACGAGCTGGTCGCGGATACACGTTTCGTGCGTGTAGTCGTTGCCG
>JBDTUA010000484.1:0-3775 GCA_040007995.1 Gemmatimonadota bacterium
GTCCAGGTTGAAGGCGAGCGACGTAAGCCGCTCCGCCAGACGGGTTTGCGCCGCGGCGAGAGCCCCCTTCCAGCGAGCAACCGCTTCACCTCGTCGAGCGGGAAGCCCATGAGCCGCAGCGACTGGATCTGCTGCAGCCGCTCGACGTCGTCCCGTTCATAGAGGCGATGCCCAGACGGCGTGCGGCCGGATGGGATGAGGAGCCCGATCGCGTCGTAGTGGTGGAGTGCGCGGACCGTAAGTCCCGTCCGGCGCGCGAGTTCGCCCACTTTCCACGAATCTTTCGCGACCGTGGGGAGTGGGCGTCGGGAGGGGGCGGTCATGAGCATGGGGGGAATGTAGGGGCTCACGTTGCGTGAGGTGCAAGGGGGGGGTCGCTCCCGCGCCGCATGCTTGGGCGGCAAGACGACCCCGACCCTCACTGCTCCGCCGACGAGGACGCCGGAGTGTGCTGTCGCACACATGAGCGCCAGCCGTGGGCTTCAGCCGCTTCCCACGATCTGTCCGACGAGTGCGGTGCGACCGACAGTTCGAGCGAGGGTGTTGAGTGATGAACTCATGGGAGACACACCCAGGGACTTGCTCTCCATTAGGAAGTCAGGCTTCACATCACTGCTTACTCGCCCGCCGCTTCGCCCCATTCTGGTCCAGCGTCAGCGTCATCACCCCCGCCGAGTCCTTCTCGAACACGACCTTTGCCGGCACGACACGCAAGTAGAACTCATGGTCGCTCGACGCCCACAACCGGAAACGCGGTTGGTTGGTCGCCTTGGCAAAGAGTTTGTCCCCCTCGAGCGTGATATCGATGACGAACGTCGGCGCTAGTGGATAGGAGCCAACGTAGGATTGCAGCGTCGCCGTGGGCACGCTCACGGTTGGGCGTGCGGTGACGACCCGCACGGGGAGGCTCGGATCGAGCAGGGTGAATCCCAGCTCGTCGGACGTCTCGCCACCACTGGTCAGCACCACGACGGCATTCCTGGACGCGTTGTCGACGCCGAAGAAGGTGCGGAAGCCTCCCGTCCCCCCGTTGTGCCAGGTGATCCGCTCCCCATTCTTCTCGCGCACATGCCACGCCAGGCCGATGCGCATCCCGGGGATGGTGGTCGGACGCCGAGGTTCGATCGACAATGCGATTGCCTTCGCCAATGGCCCCTCGCCGCTCATCGCTCCCGTCACCGCGCGCGCAAACTTCATCATGTCGCGCGCCGACGACCGGAGCGCACCGGCACCGGCGAGCGTCGGAAGGTCCCACGCCGGAACCGGTTCCAGGTCACCATCGTGTCCGGTCACGAATCGCCTGGCCATGTCGGGGGTCAGCGTGATGCGCGTATCCCGCATGCCTAACGGGGAGAGCACCCGCTCGATCAGCAGTTGCTCGTACGGCTTCCCCGCCCGGAGCGCAAGCGCGTGGCCTAACAGTCCCATGCCTAAATTCGAATACTCGTACGTCTGTCCCGGATCGCGCGGCAGCGTGTAGGACGAGAGGAACTCGTACATCTGCGCCACGGTGTAATCGGCGTACGGATTGGTGGGATCCTTCGGGTGAAAGTTGAGCGGCATGCCCGGCAACCCCGAGCTTTGCGTCGCCAGGTCGAGAAGGGTGATCACCTTTCCGTTGCGCGACGGCACGGTCACCGTCGACGGGAGGTACTTGGACACCGGATCGTCGAGCGCGACCTCCTTCTTGAGGACCATGTCGGCGAGCAGGATGTTCGTGAATACCTTCGTGATCGACCCGATCTCGTAGATCGCGTCGGGGCCGACCAGCGGCGTCTCCCCGAAGTTCGATCGTCCGTACGAGACGTAGCGTTCCTTCCCGTGCTCCAGCATCCCGACCACGATCGACGCCGTGTAGCCGTTGTCGACGCGCTGCGCGAGCCGGGCGCGAATGGTGCTGTCAGGGGGAAAGGAAGTGGGCGCCGGCGCCGATGTCTGCGCGAGGGCAACCGAAGACGCGAGCGAACACAACGTGATCGTCGCGAGGAAGAAGCGTCTCATGTCGGGGCGGAGAGAAGAGGTGGGAGGACGACGGGCACCCTTGATGTACGGCGCGTCTCCCGGCAAGGTTGCGGTCGAAAGGGATTCGGCGGATGGCGATCAGAACGACTGCCGGCGAGGCACCGCGCCCGACTCTTCCCTTCCGGCACGACCTACGACCAAGTCCGGTGGTGCATACGTGTAAGTGCGCGGGCGACCTGAGCCAACATGAACAGGATCATCCGTTTCCCACCCTCTAGCACATCAGGACGTAGGCCCCCTGCAGGACGTCCGGTCAGAGCTCCGTACCCTTCGTCATCGGGTCGCTTGTGCCCGGCGCGCCCCCGCGCGACACTCCACGCTCGTCATCTGCCCGGAGACATCATGCGCTACTCGTTCATTGCCCTCGCCGTCCTTGTCAGTGCCACCGCCGTCCAGGCGCAGGACGCCGACCGTTCCGTGAAGGGCGGCGTGCAGGTCGCCGGCTGGAAGGCGCGCGTCGACCGGCGCCCAGCGTCGCAGGGAAAGACCGTCAACGATTCGAAGATGGTGACCGAAGGAGGCGCCCTCCGCCTCTCCGTCGGCCCCGCCGGGAACTTCTGGAGCGACGCCAACGTGGCCCAGGGCGACTACACTGTGAAAGCGACATTCGACGAGCTCAAGATGGCCGCATCGCACCCGCATTCGTACGGCATCTTCATCGGCGGTCATGATCTCGAGAGCGACCAGGAGACGCTGATGTACTGCATCGCCTACGGCAACGGAACGTATTCCATCAAGACCTTCCACGGCGAGAAGGTCACGACGCTCGTCAACACCGAGGCATCAGCCGCCTTGCACAAGGCCGACGCCGAAGGCGAGTCGAAGAACGAGATCGGCTGGAGTGTGAAGGGGGGGAAGGCCTCGTGCGTCATCAACGGCACGACGGTGAAGACGCTGGAGACGAGCGACGTGGTCGCCGCTGACAAGCTCACGTCGCTGGACGGCGTGTACGGCATCCGCGTGAGCCACAACCTCGAGCTCAAGGTCAGCGGGCTCGCCATGGCGAAACAGTAGGGGGTGCTATGCCACTCTTCGACTACACGTGCAAGGCGTGCGGGGTGACGTTTGAGGCGTTGGTGCTCAAGGGGAAGGAGCCGGTGTGTGCGGGCTGCGGCAGCGCGGACCTAGAGCGACTGTTGTCGCTGCCGGCGGTTCGGTCAGCCTCTACCCATGATTTGGCGATGCGGAGTGCGAAGAAGCGGGACCAGGCGCAGTCGGCGGAGCGGGGGCATGCGCAGCGGCAGTATGAGGAGAGTCATGATCGGCATGGGTAGGGGGGAGCCCTGCGTCAGCGGCTCACTGGATCCACGCTGATTCTCGGTCATGAAGCAGCGTTGGCGACGGAGTCGCGCTGCGTCAGTTGCATGCACCCCTGGTCCAGACGTTCGAGGAGGTCCTTCCAACAAACATCTGATGCAGCGGGATCCTTGGTGCTCGTGCGTGCTGTCGTATTGCCTTTATCGCAACTCCCTGTGCAGGCGCGTCACGAGCATGTCTGCCGAAGCCCCTACTTCTGAGTCCGGTCGAGTGTGGGATTGTGCCAGCCTGCGCGACCAGCGATGAGCGCGTCGGCTTGCTGCGGGCCCCAACTGCCACGCTTGTATCGAATAACGGCCGAATGCCGCTTGAGAACCTTGTCGACGACCGCCCACGCCGCCTCGACCGCGTCTTCTCGCGTGAACAGCGCGCCGTCTCCAACCATGGCGTCACCCAGCAACCGCTCATACGGCGACTCGGCGCCAAGCGACTGCTC
>JBDTUA010000485.1:0-3770 GCA_040007995.1 Gemmatimonadota bacterium
TGCAGGACCAGATCGACCACCTCGACCTCTGGAATCTCGACAACAAGATCGAGGTCGCGATGGATGCGCTCCGTCTCCCGCCCGCCGACGCCGAGGTAACGAATCTCTCCGGTGGCGAGAAGCGACGCGTCGCGCTCTGCCGCGTCCTGCTGGAGCAGCCCGACATGCTCCTGCTCGACGAACCCACCAACCACCTGGACGCCGAGAGCGTCGCGTGGCTGGAGCACTTCCTCGCGCAGTTCGCCGGGACCGTGGTCGCCATCACCCACGACCGCTACTTCCTGGACAACGTGGCGCAGTGGATCCTCGAACTCGATCGCGGGAGCGGCTTCCCGTACGAAGGCAACTACTCCAGCTGGCTGGACCAGAAGCGTTCCCGCATGGCCCTGGAGGAGAAGACCGCGAGCGCTCGGCAGAAGACGCTCGAGCGCGAGCTGGAGTGGGTCCGCATGGGGGCCAAGGCGCGACAGGCCAAGAGCAAGGCGCGCCTCCAGAAGTACGAGGAGCTCGTCAGTGAGGCGCAGGCCGAAAAGGTGATGCGGAACGAGATGGTCATCCCCCCCGCGCCGCGGCTCGGCAATGACGTGGTCATCGCCGACAACCTGAAGAAGTCGTTCGGCGACAAGCTGCTCTTCGAGAACGTGAGCTTCTCGCTCCCGCGCGGCGGCATCGTCGGGATCATCGGCCCGAACGGGGCGGGGAAGACGACGCTCTTCAAGATGATCACCGGGCACGAACAGCCAGACTCCGGTAAGCTCAAGGTCGGCGAGACAGTCGAGATCTCCTACGGCGACCAGACGCGCACGCTCGACGGCGCCCGTACCGTGTACGACGAGATCTCCGGCGGAATGGAGATGATCCCCGTCGGCCGGAAAGAGATGAATGCCCGCGCCTACGTCGGCTCGTTTGGGTTCAAGGGGAGCGACCAGCAGAAGCTCGTCGCCAACATGTCAGGTGGTGAACGCAACCGGTTGCATCTGGCGAAGACGCTGATGACCGGCGGCAACCTCCTCCTGCTCGACGAACCGACCAACGATCTCGACGTCGACACGCTGCGCGCGCTCGAGGAAGCGGTACTCGACTTCGGCGGCTGCGCGGTGATCATCTCGCACGACCGCTGGTTCCTCGACCGCGTCGCCACCCACATCCTCGCCTTCGAGGGCGACTCGGACGTGGTCTGGTTCGAAGGGAACTATCAGGCCTATATCGAGGACCTGAAGCGGCGAAAGGGGCCGGATGCGGACCAGCCGCATCGGATCGGGTATAGAAAGCTTGTTAGGTAGGAGAAGACGAGAAGACGGGAAGACGAGACACTGCAACACTCGTCTTCCCGTCTTCCCGTCTTCTCGTCTTCTCGTCTTCTCCTAACTCCCCGCCGCCACCGCCACACTCATCGCCGCGTGCCGCAGCACCCCTCGCGACACCGACGTATGCCACAGCCGCTCAAAGCCCTGGCGCTGGTGCGAGCCGACCACCAGGAGGTCCTGATTGGTCTCGCGGGCAACCATCGTGAGGGCGCTGTCGATGCGGCCCAAGGTCGGTTCGAGGCGGAGCTCCGTCGTCGGCACGTTCGCTTCCTCCCCCACCATGCGCCGGAACTCGTGCCAGAGCGTCTCCTGGCATTTTGGGAGTAGCTCAACGCCGGCCCCGGGCCCCGTGGCGCCGACCCGCTTGTTCTCCTGCGCTGGATTCACGACCCAGCAAATGGTCAGCTGCAAATCGCCGAGTCGGCGCAGCTGTCGCACCCAGTCCAGCGCGGTCGATGCCGACGACCCGACGTCAAATGCCAGCAGGATGCGGAGCGGGCGTTTGCCGCCGGCCCATTGTGCCCAGGGGGCGGCGTCGCGCACGACGAGCACCGGCTTGACCGCCCCCATCGCCACCCGCTCCGCCACACTCCCGAGCAGGACGCGCTCGACGAGGGTGTGTCCGACGGCGCCCAGCACGAGCAGCGAGGTCGCCGGGAGCCGCGACCGCTCCACCAGCGCCCGATCGGGCGAGGAGGGATCGATGATCCCGTCGACCCGGGCGCCGAGTCCATGCAGCCGCGCCACCTCGGATTCGAGCCGAGCACTGGTGGTGACCGGCCCCGGGTCGGAGCGGATCGCTCCCTCAGTTCCGGCAGCGACGTCGATCTCCCTTTCCCCCGACGCGCACACCAGCTGCACCGCCTCCCCCGAGAGAGCGGCGATGTAGGCCGCCACACTCGCCGCCGCGAGCGCCGCCTCCGAAAAGTCCGTTCCACAGACGATCATGGTGCGCTCTCTCCTCCCCAAAGCCAAGTGCCAAGTAATACCTCCCGTCCCCCGTCCCCCGTCCCCCGTCCGTCTTACGGCGCCGCCTCATAGAACTTGATCGCCGTCTCCCGCTCCATCGCCCAGCGCATTCCCCACGCATCCTCGAACAGGATCAGCGGCGCCCCCGACGCGTCGTAGAGAATCGTGCGCCCTCGTTCGCGCCCGATCCGTTCGATGTCGGCCTTCGGGCCCGTGACCCAGCGGGGATAGCGCCCCGAGACCTTTTCGAGACGGCATCGCACCCCGTATTCGTGTTCCAGGCGGTGCAGCATCACGTCGAACTGCAACATCCCGACCGCGCCGATCAGCGGCGTAGGTCCGGAGACCTCGGTCGGAGAGGTGAAGAAGACCTGCGCCGCCCCCTCCTCCGTGAGTTGGCGCAGCCCGGCATCCAGCTGTTTGCGCTTGATCGGGTCGATGAGAACGACGCGTGCGAAGTGTTCGGGGGCAAAACGTGGAATGTCGGGAAACTCGAGCGGCCCCGCCTCGCTCAGCGCGTCGCCGATGCGGAGCGTGCCGCGGTCGAGAATGCCGATCACGTCCCCCGGCCACGCCTCCTCGATGGCGGTGCGTTCGCGGGCGAGGAACTGCTGCGGGGCGTTGAGCCGGATGCGCTTGCCGGTGCGCACGTGTCCGACCTCCATCCCGGCGGTGAACTTGCCGGAGCAGATGCGCACGAACGCGATGCGGTCGCGGTGCCTCGGGTCCATGTTCGCCTGGATCTTGAAGACGAAGCCGGTGAAGCGTTCGTCGCTCGGGTCGATGCTCCCCGCCGAACTCTCGCGCGCCACGGGGGGCGGCGCGAGCTCCAGGAATTCCCGGAGGAATGGCTCCACCCCGAAGTTCGTCAGCGCGCTCCCGAAAAAGACGGGAGAGAGTTCGCCGCGCAAGGCCGCCTCACGATCGAAGGGATGCCCGGCGACCTCGAGGAGCTCGAGATCGTGGCGCAGGCGTTCGAGCGACTCGTCGCCGAGCAGCGTCCGAGTCTCCGCTGAGTCCAGGTTCAGGCGCGTCTCGTGGCCACGCTTGGAACCGTGCGCGGTGTCGCGGTCGAAGACGTGGATCTGGTCGAGGCGCCGGTCGTAGACCCCAACGAAAGCGTCCCCACGGAAGATCGGCCAGGTGATCACGTGGCACTGAATGCCGAGGTCGGTCTCGACGTCGCTGAGGAGCTTGAGCGAGTCCTCACCGACCCGGTCGCACTTGTTGACGAAGGTGAAGATCGGCGTGCGGCGTCGCTTGCAGACCTCGAAGAGTTGGCGGGTGCGTTCCTCGACCCCCTTGCGGTTGTCGAGCAGCATGACCGCGCTGTCGGCCGCGACCAGCGTCCGGAAGGTGTCTTCCGAGAAGTCTTCGTGCCCCGGCGTGTCGAGCAGGTTGACGGCGTAGCCAGCGTACTCGAACTGCATCACGCTCGACGTGACGGAGATCCCGCGCTCCTGCTCCAGCTTCATCCAGTCCGACGTGGCGTGC
>JBDTUA010000486.1:0-3756 GCA_040007995.1 Gemmatimonadota bacterium
GTGCCTCACGCGTCCTCCGCGACGCGAAGCGCGAACAGCGCAGTGCCTCACGCGTCCTCCGCCACGCGAAGAGCGGACGTTGCACTGCCTCGCGCCTCCTCCGACACGCGAAGCGCGGACGTTGCAGAGCCTTCCGCCTCCGCCGTGGCGCGACGAGCGAACATTGCACGGCCTCACGCCTCCGTCGGCATGCAACGCGTCGACGTTGCACGGCCTCGCGCGTCCATCGTAACGCGAAACGCCAAGGTTGCATGCCAAACGACCGCTCCGCCACGCGAGGAGCGCACTACACCGTGCCTCGATTGCCCCGTAGCACGCCAGAACACACACGGCGCCCCCGGCGCCGTGTGCACTCCCGTCCCCGCGTCCCCCGTCCCCCGTCTTACTGCACCGCCGACGGCGTCGTCACCCTCTTGACGAGTCGGTACGTAAACTCGATCCCGTCGAAGAACGCCTTCTGCGGGATGCGTTCGTTCATCCCGTGGGCGAAGGTGTCGGTGTAGAAGAAGCCCGTTACGCCGTACACCGGGATGCCGGCGTTCCGCAGGTAGAGCCCGTCGGTCGCGCCTGTGCTCATGGTCGGGATGACCGGGACGCCGGGCCACATCTCGTTGGTCACGCGCTCCACCTCGCCCATCAGTTCGCGTGTGAGGGGCGACGGAGGTGAGTTCCGCGCGGCCCGCTCGGTCGTGATCTTCACCGTCGGGTCGCCGACGATCCTGACCAGCGTCGCTTGCACGTCTTCCGTTGTCGCATCGGGGAGGATGCGGCAGTTCACGTTGGCGCGGGCGCGCTGCGGCAGGGCGTTCGGGGCGTGCCCTCCTTCCAGCATCGTCGCCACGCACGAGGTGCGCATCTGCGAGTTGTAACCCGGGTCGGACGAGAGCGTGGCGATCGCCTTCTGGTTGGTCGGGTCCTGCGCCAGCGCCTTCATTGCCTCGCCCATCGCACCCGGGGTGATCGCCGCCGAGCGTTCGAAGTAGGTGCGAGTGATCTCGTTGAGCTTCACCGGGAAGTCGAAGGCGCCGACCTTGACCAGCGCCGCCGAGAGTTCGGTGATGGCGTTCTCCTTCGAGGGGCGTGACGAGTGTCCGCCGGGGTTGGTCGTCTCGAACGTGAAGTCGACGTACTTCTTCTCGCTGGCCTGGATGTCGTGCGAGAGATACTTCCCGTCGCGTACACGTCCCCCGCCTCCTTCATTGAAGGCGTACTCCGCATCGATCAACGGGCGGTGGTGCTGGAGGAGGTACTCGACGCCATTGTTCGCCCCTCCCTCCTCGTCGGTGGTGAGCGCCACGATGATGTCGCGGTCGCCAGTGTATCCCTCGGCGCGCAGTCGCATGATCGTCGTCAGGTGCATCGCGCCGTCGTCCTTGTCGTCGGCGACGCCGCGCCCGTAAAAGATGCTGTCCTTCTCGGTGAAGGTGAACGGCGGAAGGGTCCAGTCCTCCGGCTTGGCCTCGACCACGTCGAGGTGCGAGAGGAGCAGCAGCGGCTTGCGCGTCACGTTGCGCCCACGCAGCCGCGCGACGAGGTCGCCCTTGCGATCGGTCTGCTTGACGACGACGACGTCGGAGTCGGGAAAGCCGGCGGCCTTGAGGCGTGCCGCCATCGCCTGCGCTGCCTTGAGCGTGCTGCCGGAGCTCTCGCTCGTATTCAGCTCGATCAGTTCCTTGAACAGGTCGCGGGCGGTGGAGTCCCAGTGCGTGCGCCCGATGTGCTGTGCGTCGGCCAGCGACGGGTTCGCCATCAGGGCGACCGTGAGTGCGACGACGGCCGTGCTCACACGGGGCAGGGTGCGAGTCAGCGTGCGTGACAGCGTGCGTGACATCATGAAGCGATCAGGGATGAGAGTCGGAGAGAAGGATTTTTGCATGGTGCCGTTTGCCTCTTACTGCGCCGGTCCGCGCCCGATGGCGTCCCAGATGAACGGGAGGGTGGAGGTTGTCTGCCCACGATACTGCGGGCGGAAGCCATAGAGGACGACCTTCCCCTTGCCGACCGTCGCCTCGACGAGGGCCGCCTTGCCTTGCAGCCGCTCGGGTCCGAGCAACCAGCCCGACACCAGCGCATTCCCGCTCGCGGCGTAGGTCGCCACGGCCGTGGCGCGTGAAGGATCGGTGATCTCGAAGGCGGGCGAGTCCTCGAACCAGATGGCGGCGGTCGTCGCCGTGTGACGCGCCGCGATCGGGTTGCTCTTGTCGAGCGTGACCTTGAAGAGCGAACCCGGAGCGTAGAACTCGCTGTTACGCACTCCCGCGAGGACGTTTTTCACCGGGAGCTTGAAGATGTCGATGGCGTATTCGCTGGCGTCATTGAAGGCGAGCACCGTCCCGCCGTTCTCCACGAACTGCGCGAGCGCGCGCGCACCGTCCTCGCCGACGCCGCCGCGCAGCGAGTCGGGGTAGTTCCCCCCGAGCCCCCGGGCGATCGCGCCGGGGTTCTGGTCGGGGAGGATGATCACGTCGTAGCGCGCGTTGAGGTTACCGGCGCGCAGGTCGCGATCGACCACGGAGGTGAAGGGGACCTTGTAGGTATCGAAGATCCAGCGCGTCCACCCCTCGTCCATGCTACCGGCATAGGAACGGTAGATGCCGATGCGTCGCGCGCTGTTCCCCGTGAGCCCCGCCACGGCGTAGTTGGGCTCCGGCATGGCCGGCACCAGCGTGGCGGTGACCGGTACGTCTCCGCGCACCGGAAAGGCATCCACGCCGAACAGCAGCGGGAGCGTGTGGGCGGTGACGTCGTACGGGCGCTTCGGGGGGCCGCCGGGATACTCTCGCAGGTTGGGGTATTCCTGCGGCTCGAGCAACGCCTTGGCGTAAGAGCCGAACGGCTGGCGAATCACCACAGCATAGCTGCCCGAGGGCTGCGTCGCCCCGCCGGCCATTACCGGAGCGGTCGTCTCGCGGATCTCGACCTGGCCGTGCTGCAGCGTCCAGACGAGGCGCTGCAGTGCCTGCGCATCCTTCTGGTTCTTCGGGATGACGTAGGCGGTCGGGATGATCGAGTCGAGCGCCCACGGGGCGTCGGCCGCGAGGGCGCGATCGCCGAGCGTTGCGTAGCTCTCGACCCACGGGCGCCGGTCGCGTGCGGCCTGCGACAGCAGCGCCCAGCTCGCGGCCGACTGGTAGGTCACGATGTCGCCGATCCCCCAGCGCCCCCCCTTCCAGAGCGCCGGATAGTTCCAGCTCTGCACGCGGGCGTCGTAGCCGCGCCCGGTGCCCAGCGCGCTGAAGGGGATGGTGACGGCGGTGGCCAGCCGGGCGCTGGCCGTCTCGGTCAGGATGCGGGCCCCGTGATGGTTGAGCGAGTACTGCCGGGCCGGCGACCACTGGTCGTACGAGGCGTTGGTCGCGACGCCGGTCAAGCCCTCCGAGATGAGCCGCCACGACATCGCCATGCCTAACGCGTTGGTCGCGCCCGTCAGGATCGGGTCGATGTTGGGCTCGAGCGGATCCATGTACGGCGGGATGAAGATGCGCCCGGCGTTGGCTCCCTGCTGGTGCACGTCGTTGACGATCTGCGGGTCCCACGGCGTGTAGAGCGAGTCGACCGTGTAGCGCGTCTCCGGCTGGGTGAAGGCGTACCAGTCGCGATTGTTGTCGTGTCCGACGTAGTGGTGGTAGAGCTCCGGCGGTCCCGATCCCTCGGCGGGGGTATCGAGCGTGGAGCGGTACCAGTTGCCCACGATGTCCACCCCGTCCGGGTTCTGCGACGGGACGAGCATGATGATCGTGTTCTGCAGGATCGAGC
>JBDTUA010000487.1:0-3751 GCA_040007995.1 Gemmatimonadota bacterium
CACGTCTTCAGGAGGCGGCTGCACGTGCCGGCGGGTTACTCGCGCGACGGTTCCAGTCGGTGTAGTGTCGCGCCGCATCGAGCGGCGGTTCGCTGATCCTCAATTCTTTCCATGGCAGGAGTGGTTGCATGAAGTGGACTCCCGGACGTCGTAGTGCCAACCTCGAGGACCGCCGCGGCGCGTCGCCCGGTGGGGCGGGTGGTGGTGGCGGATTCAACTTCGGGAGCGGGGGGGGCGGTATGGGAGGCGGGAAGCTCGGTCTTGGCGGGGTGGTGATCCTCGTGATCCTCAGCCTGGTCTTCAAGCAGGATTTCCTGGGCGTCGGGGGAGGCGGGGACGCAGCTGCGCCCAGCGCGTCGCAAGAGGAGGCCGCGCCGGTCAACGACCCTAAGGAAGAACCGATGGTGCAGTTCGTATCGGTCGTGCTGGACGACACGCAGGCCTTCTGGCAGCAGGCCTTCGCCGCCGAGGGGGCCCAGTACCGCGACGCCCGCCTCGTCCTGTTCCGCGACCAGACATCGACGGCGTGCGGAGAAGGGCAGGCGGCGACGGGTCCCTTCTACTGCCCGGGCGACCAGAAGGTCTACATCGACCTTGCGTTCTTCGACGAGTTGCGGCAACGCTTCAAGGCGCCCGGCGACTTTGCGCAGGCCTACGTGATCGCGCACGAACTCGGGCACCATGTGCAGAACTTGCTAGGCACGAGCGAGCAGGTGCACCGCGCACAGCTGCGTGCCGGGCGCGAGCAGGCGAATGGGCTCTCGGTGAGGCTCGAGCTGCAGGCCGATTGCTACGCGGGCGTGTGGGCCGCGTCGGCGGCGCGCAAGGGACAGCTCGACCCGGGCGACACCGAAGAAGGACTCGCGGCGGCGGCCGCCGTCGGCGACGACCGTCTGCAGAAGATGTCGACCGGGCGCGTGTCGCCGGAGTCGTGGACGCATGGATCATCGGCGCAGCGCACCGAGTGGTTCTCCCGCGGCTTCCGCGGCGGAGCGCGCTCCGCCTGCGACACCTTTGGAAGTCAGGAGTGACATGCTCGACACGCGCCGGTCTTGCCGCCTCGTCTGCTTGCTGCTGGCGGGCAGCATGAGCGCCGTGCCGGTCGTGGCCGGTGCACAGGGGGCGTCGCGTCCGCGCGCTCGCGACCTCGGTGTGGCCCCCGGAATCTTCCGCCCCGGGCCATTCAATGCGATTACCGACGTCGCCGGCGTACGCGTGGGGCAGACCACGGTGATCGAGGGCGACAGTGTTCGCACCGGGATCACGGCCATCATTCCACACGACGGCAATCCGTTTTTCGAGCGGGTCCCGGCAGCGCTGCACGTCGGCAACGGCTTCGGAAAGTTACTGGGAGTGACGCAGCTGCGAGAGCTGGGCGAGCTGGAGACGCCGATCCTGCTCACCTGCACCTTGTGCGTTTGGAAGGCCGCCGACGCCATGGTGGCCTGGATGCTGGAGCGGCCGGGGATGGCGGGGGTAGGCTCGATCAATCCGGTCGTCGGTGAGACAAACGACGGCGGGCTGAATGCGATCCGCCAGCGACCGATCCGCCCCGAGCACGTGCGCACGGCGCTCGATGGGGCCACGGGGGGTGCGGTCGCCGAGGGGGGGGTGGGGGCGGGGGCCGGGACGATCGCCTTCGGGTGGAAGGGCGGGATCGGGACATCGTCGCGCGTACTGCCGGCCTCGTTAGGTGGACACACGGTCGGCGTCCTGGTGCAATCGAACTTTGGCGGCGTGCTGCAGATCCTGGGGGCACCCGTGGGGAAGGAACTCAGACGATACGCCTTCAAGGACGACGTGGACCGGGAGCGCGGCGACGGGTCGATCATGATGGTCGTCGCGACCGACGCCCCGCTGTCGGATCGAAATCTCGAGCGGCTGGCGGCCCGCGCCATCATGGGCTTGGCGCGCACGGGATCGTCGGCATCGAACGGGAGTGGTGACTACGTCATCGCCTTCTCCACCGCGACCGGCGTCCGCCGCGTTCTCACCGCTTCGGATGCGAACAGCCGCCCAGCGATCACGCGCACGACCCAGGATCTCACCAATGATGCCATGTCGGCGCTCTTCCAGGGCGTGGTCGAGGCGACCGAGGAGGCGATCTACAACTCGCTCTTCGCGGCGACCACAGTCACGAGCAACGGCCACACGGTTGATGCGCTGCCGCTGGATCGTGTGCGGGAGATCCTGCGGAAGTACGGCATTGGGAAGTAGCAGACAACAAGACGAGAAGACGAGAAGACGAGAGGTGTGACGAGCGGGAGGGGAGCGACGTCCTGCACTGTGGGCGAGATCACCGACTTCTGGTGCGGTGAGCGGTGTTCGGCGCTTCGTTTCGTCGTTTGTGATAGGGCGCGCGACGTAGTCTCCGATTTGGGGTACGACGGAGAGAGCAGGGGGCGTGAGCGCGTCACCATCACCTGGAATTCACGATGACACGGATCTCTCGGCGGTCTACTCGACGGTTCACTCGGATGCTCTCGGGGCGATTCGCACGTGCGACGATGGCTGCGCTGGTGCTCGGTGGCATGTTCCCGCTGGTCGCGGCGGCGCAAACACGCCCGATCTCGCTCTGGCTCGGCGCGGGACGTCAGGTTGCGCACGACTCGGTCTCGTTCTCGCTACGCAAGCTTGATGCATACGGCGCCGTGCAACTCGACATCCCCCTCCTTCCGGTCGCGCTGCGAGGCGACATCTCGTTCGCCGGAAGTGCGCTGTCGAGCGGCACGCGCAACGTCAGCACCAGCGTGATCCTTCCGCTCCGCCTTCCCATCATTCAGCCGTACGCCATGCTCGGCTACGGGATCTACGACTGGGGAAAGTCGGCCGAGGCGCGTGGCATCAGCTATGGCGCAGGGGTGCGACTGCAACTCGGTGGATTGGGAGTGTTCGCGCAGGTACGACGGCACGAGGTGCTGGATCGCTCGATGGGGACGCTCGGACTCGTCTTCTAGCGATTGTGCGGGGCGGTAGGTTAGTTGTGCGGGGTGCACCGTGCGGCCGCAGGCGGCGTGGTGCGCGTACTCTCCGCCGGGTGAAGCCGACCGGCGCCCTTCCTCCGCACCGCGCTCTTGCCATGACCAAGCTCAGTCTCGTCGCGCGCCGCACCTGCCCGACGCTCGCGATCGTTGCCTTCGTCCTCGCGGCGCCGGCCCTTTCCGCACAGTCGATCGCCGCACGATACCGGGCCCCCGCCGACCGGATCATCCAGGAGTCCATGCGCGACAGCGCCGCGTGGAATCGCATTGCGCTCCTCACGGAAACCTTCGGCAATCGCATCAGCGGCTCGCCGGCCCTCGAGCAGGCGATCGACTGGATCATCGACCGCATGAAGGAAGATGGACTCGACAACGTCCGTGGCGAGCCGGCGATGGTCCCGCATTGGGTGCGAGGGGCCGAGTCTGCCGAGGTGGTGAGTCCGCGCCAAGCGCCGCTTCCCATGCTCGGATTGGGGGGGAGCATCGGGACGCCGGCGAGCGGAATCACCGCCCAGGTCCTGGTCGTGAGCAGCTTCGCCGATCTCGAGGCGCGCGCCGCCGAGGCGGCGGGGAAGATCGTCCTCTTCAACTTTCCGTGGACCAACTACGGGGAGACGGGCTCGTATCGTCGCCTTGGGGCAATCGCTGCGGCCAAGGCGGGGGCGCTCGCGTCGCTCGTCCGATCGGTGACGCCCTATTCGATGCGCACGCCGCATACCGGGAGTATGCAGTACGACTCGACGGTCCGTCGCATTCCGCACGCGGCAATC
>JBDTUA010000488.1:0-3733 GCA_040007995.1 Gemmatimonadota bacterium
GTTCAGCTCACATCAGGACGCCAACGGCGTGCGCGCGACTCTGGAAGGCGACTCGGTCCACGCGGGTGCCGACGACAACGCGTCGGTGACCGCCGCTGATCTCGCCGCAGCGCGTGCGTTCGTCCGGCAGCCCGGCAAACGCTCTGTCCTGTTCATCAATCATGGGTCCGAGGAACGGGGGCTGATCGGCTCGCGCTATCACGCCGCGCATCCCGTCGTTCCGCTGTCGCAGATCGTGGCGGTCCTCAACGGCGACATGATCGGCCGCAACAACCCCGATTCGGCCTCATTGCTTGGGATCCAGCCTCCTCACCGGAACTCGAGCGACCTGGTGGCGATCGCGCTGCGCGCGAACGAACTGACCGGCCGCTTCAAGCTCGATTCGATCTGGGATCGACCGACGCACCCTGAGGGGTGGTACTTCCGCAGCGATCACCTCCCGTACGCGCGCGCAAACATCCCGGCAGTGATGTACTCGACCAACCTTCACCCCGACTATCACACGCCGCGTGACGGGCCGGAAAAGATCGATATCGCGAAGCTGCGTCGCATGACGCAGTGGATGTACGCGACCGGATGGTTGGTCGGCATGGCGCCAGAGCGTCCTCGGCTCGACGCCGGCTTCAAGCTCGAACGATAGGGATCGACCAGCTCGATTGGCCCTATCGCGCCACGTCCTTCGCCTCTCGAAGCTCGATCGGCCCCAGCTTCAACGCCTCGATCGGACCGCGCACTTTCGAGAGGTCGCCCACGACCACGACCGTCGCGTGATCGAGGGTGAGGTACTTTCGCGCCACGCGCTGGACATCGGCCGCCGACACCGCACGAACGTTGGCGGCATATGTCGAGAGCTCGCTCAGCGGGAGGGCGAAGATCGCCAGTTGAGCGACGGAGGCCGCGACCTGCGAGGTGCTCTCGAGTGAACCGGGGAGCCCCAACTCCACGTACGACTTGGCGCGCTGCAACTCGTCATCAGGGACAGGAGTGTCGCGGACGGCGCGAAGCTCCTTGAAGAACTCGACCAGCGACGAGTCCGTCACATTGGTCCGTACTGACGCCGACGCGATGAACGGACCCGGTGCCTTGCGGAACACGAAGCGGGAGCCCGCGCCGTAGGTGTATCCGTGTGTCTCGCGCAGGTTCATGTTGAGTCGCGAAGTAAACGACCCGCCGAGCAGCGAGTTCATCACCATGAGCGGCGCGTAGTCGGGGGAGAGTCGGTCAACGCCCGGCCAACCGATGTCGATCACCGACTGCGCGGCATTGGGCTTGTCGACGAGATACACCCGCGTCGCGACCTGTCGTCGCGGCGCGACCGTCACTGCCGGAACGGACGTCACGCTTCCGGCGACCGACCAGTCGCCGAAGCGCCGGGCGATCTCAGTGCGCGCGTCGCCCTCTGCGAGGTCGCCCACGACGACGAATCGTGCATTGCCGGGTCGTACCGCCTTGTCATAGAAGGCGCGAACTGCCGCGCTGTCAAGCGACGCCACCGACGCCGAGTCTCCGCCGGCACTGTTGTGGTAGGGATGACCGGCCGGAAAGACGATCGCGTTGAAGGCCAGTTCGGCGAGGGCATTCGGTTGGTCGCGCTGCTGCAGCAGGGAGGCGAGGCGCAGGTCGCGCTGGCGCCGGACCTCCGCCTCCTGGAAGGCCGGTCGCCGGATCACGTCGGCCATGAGGTCGAGCGCCGGGCCTAACGATCGCACGGGAACCTTGAGGGCGACGAAGACCCGGTCCCACTCCGAGCCGATCTGTAGCGCTGCACCGAGGTAGGCGAGCTCGGACTGGAGCGTGCTGGCGTCGCGTCCACCGGCTCCCTCGTCAAGCATGCTGGCGGTAAAGGTCGCGATCCCGGGTGTTGCGCCGTCGAGACGCGAGCCACCGGCGAACGAGGCGATGACCTGCACCAGGGGGAGTTCCCGCTGCTCCACCACGCTGACGGCGATGCCGTTCGCCAGACGTCCGTCGTGTACGGTGGGGACGGTGAGCCGCGCCGGCGCGCCTAACGACGGTGGTCGCTCGCGGGAGAATCCCTGCGCCGGAAGGAGCGCCGGCCGGACGACGCCGACAATGATGGCGAGACATCCGACGGTGCGAGCGCCGACGGCCATGATCCGTGACGGGCAGCCGCTCATTGTACTGCCCCCCGGCTGGCGGCGAGATCCGGCTTTCCCTTCGGGACGATGCTCAGCATGACGCGTGGTCCGGTCAGGTAGGTGGAGACGACGCGCTTGACGTCTTCGGCGGTGACGGCGCGGTGGCGATCCAGGTCGCGCTGGAAATAGTCGGGCGACCCTGTGTAGTAGAAGTACTCGTTCAATTGCTCGGCCTTGGCATTCACGAACTCGAGTCGGTTGAGGAAGCCGGCCTCGATCGCGTTCCGCGCCTGCTCCAGTTCGTGGGCTGTCGGCCCTTCGGTCGCCAGGCGGTGAATCTCCTTGTCGATCGCCGTGCGCACGGTGTTGAGCGAGATACCCGGGCGAGCGGTCGAGACGATGCCGAAGTCACCGGTCAGCTTCTTGGAATCGTTAGAGGCGAAGACATCCTTGGAGACCTCCTGGTCGTACACCAAGGCACTCGTCAACCGCGCATTGCGTGCACCTGTCAGGAGGTAGCGCGCCACGTTGAGGGCAGCATCGTCCGGATGGAACTGCGGGACGCCGCGCCACGAGAGGTAGAGACGCGGCAATTGCACCTGGTCCTCCGCAACCATCACCGTGTCGCGCACGGTGAAGGCGGACGGGGTGGGACGGGTGATCGCTGGGCCGCGCGGGACGTCGGCGAAGGCCTGACGGACCGCCGCGCGCACCGAATCGCTGCGCACGTCGCCGGCAATGACAACTACGGCGTTGTTCGGGGCGTAATAGCGGCGGAAGAAGTCCTTTACGTCCTCGAGCGAAGCGGCCGACAGGTCGGCCATCGACCCGATGACCGGCCATGAATACGGGTGGCTCTCGGGATACAGCGCGGGGGAGATCAGATCCTCGGCGATGCCATACGGCTGGTTCTCCACGCCCTGCCGGCGCTCGTTCTTCACGATCTCGCGTTGGGCGTCGACCTTGGCGCTGTCCATTGTTGGAAGCAACCATCCCATGCGGTCCGCTTCCAGCCAGATCATCAGCGGGAGCGCATTCGACGGACCCCATTCATAGTACGATGTGCGGTCGTTGTTGGTCGTCCCGTTGTTGCTGGCGCCCGCCGATTCGAGCAGGCGATCAAACTGCGGATAGGGTGCGTGCTCCGATCCCATGAACATCAGGTGCTCGAACAAGTGAGCAAAGCCGGTCCGTCCGGGCTTCTCGTCGCCCGACCCCACGTGGAACCAGACGTTCGTCGCAACCGTCGGCACTGAGTGATCCTCATGGACGATCAGCGTCAACCCATTCGCGAGCGTATCGACGGTAACCGGGACGCGCAGAGTGGGCGCCTGCGCCGATACAGCGGAGGAAAGCATGAGGGTCGCGCTCGCGGCCGCGCACGCGATGAGGCGCGAGGTACTTAGGCTGGTTCGCAATGCGCTGGGTGCGAAGGTGGGTGCGAAGGCGAGTGCGACGCGTCGTGAGGAATCCATGATGACCGTGAAATAGAGCGGAATGGCCGGCCGCTGCAAACGGTGCAACCCCAAACGTTAGGGAATGTTTATCTGGCGCCTCGCGCCACCGACAGTCGGAGTAGACGTCCTCCAGAAGGCGTGCTATTTACCGGTGGCAGAACAGGTGCGAGTTCGCCC
>JBDTUA010000489.1:0-3730 GCA_040007995.1 Gemmatimonadota bacterium
AGGGTATCGTCCATGGCATGTCGTCCTCCTCACGCAGCGCTTCGCGGGCCGTCGCAGCACTGGTCACCGCCCTCGCTGCGCTCGCCGCATGTCTGCCCCGATCGTCCGCGTCGGGCATCGTCACGACCGATCGGGGCGCGCGGGCGATGATGGTGCGCCCGCTCGTGATCGCGCATCGCGGTGCCAGCGGGCATCGGCCGGAGCACACGCTCGAGTCGTATGGGCTGGCGATCGAGATGGGAGCCGACTACATCGAGCCGGACCTGGTCATGACACGTGATCACGCGCTTGTCGCACGTCACGAGAATGAGATTGGCGGCACGACCGACGTCGCGGAGCGATTTCCCGGCCGCCGCCGCCTGCAGGTCATCGATGGGGCACGCGTCACGGGGTGGTTCACCGAGGACTTCACCCTCGCCGAGCTCAAGACGCTTCGGGCGCGGGAGCGCATCGCGACCCGCTCGCACGCGTTCGACGGACGCTTCGACGTCCCGACCTTCGACGAGATCCTCGACCTCGTGCGATCGCGCGAGCAATCGACAGGGCGCACGATTGGTGTGTATCCCGAAACCAAGCATCCTTCCCACTTCGCCGCGATCGGCTTGCCGCTCGAGGACTCGCTGCTCGCCACCCTCGCCCGCCACGGCTATCGCACGCGTGACGATGCGGTCTTCATCCAGTCGTTCGAAACGGGGAACCTGCGCGCCCTGCGCGGGCGCACGACAATCCGCCTGGTGCAGCTCCTCAACATCGAGGGGGCACCACCCGACCTCGAAGCCGCCGGTGACACGCGTCGCGCACGCGACTTTGTCTCGCCCAGGAGCCTGCGCGATATCGCGACTTACGCCGACGCGATCGGCGCCCACAAGGCGCTGGTCCTTCCACAGCGCCCGGCCGGAACGCCGCCTCACCCCACCACGCTCGTGCAGGATGCGCACGCTGCCGGCCTCGCCGTGCACGTCTGGACGATGCGTTCTGATGCGCCATTCCTCGGTGCCGAGTACCACGGCGATCCGGCGGCGGAGTGGCGCGCGTTCGCGTCGTTAGGCGTGGACGGCATCTTCGGCGACTTCCCCGATGTCGGGGTGCGCGCGCTCGAGCAACGCAGCGCGCTGACGCCAGCTCGTTAGGCCGCCAGAATCGGGAGTTGCGGGCGCCCCGCGCCGGCGCGCTCGATGAACCCCCCGCCAAGCACGCGCGCGCCGTCATAGACCACCAGCGACTGACCAGGAGTGATCGCCGCGACGGGCTCGTCGATGGCGAGCTCGATTTCATGCGCGTCGAGGCGCACGATCTCGGCCTGGGCGGGACTCGCGCGGTGCCGAACCTGCACCTGGACGCGGTCTCCCACCGAGGGGCGATCCACCAGCCAGTTCATCTCGCGCGCAACGACGCCGCGGCCCAGCAGCGCCTCACGCGGACCGATGACGACCTCACGACGTTCCGGATGAATTGCCACCACGAACATCGGCTCTGCAAAGCCGCCAGGAAGGCCACGCCGCTGGCCGATGGTGAAACGCGCATGGCCATCATGCTCGCCGACCACACGGCCATCCGACAGCACCACGGGCCCTCGCGCAAGCGCCGGCGCATCGTCACCAAGCCGCTCGCGAATGATGCGCGTGTGATCACCGTCGGGGACGAAGCAGATGTCCTGCGACTCGACCTTGTCGGCCACACGCAGCCCCAGCGATCGGGCGACGGCACGGGTCTCCGCCTTCGTCTGGTGACCAACGGGCAGGAGCATGCGCGCCACCACCGAGCGGTCGATCCCCCAGAGGAAATAGCTCTGGTCTTTCGCCGGGTCGAGCCCCCGGTGCAGCGTGCCGTCGACCACGCGGGCGTAGTGCCCCGTCGCGATGAACGCCGCGTCGACGGCGTCGGCCTTGCGCAGGAGGTCGCGGAACTTCGTGAAGGTGTTGCAGCGCACGCACGGAATCGGCGTGCGACCCGCCGCGTACTCCTCCACGAAGTTGTCCACGACGTCGCGCCCGAACGAGGTCTCGAGGTTCAGGACATAGTGCGGGACACCTAACGATTCGCAGATTCGCCGGGCGTCGTTGATCGAGTCCAGGGAACAGCAGGGCTTGTCGGGGACGTCATCGCCGTAGCAGAACAGCTTCATCGTCGCCCCGATCACCTCGAATCCCTGCGCGTGCAGGAGGGCCGCCGCCACGGACGAGTCGACGCCGCCGGACATGGCAACCAGGACGCGCGCGCGGGAGGTCATGGCGTGGGGACGCAATGCTGGATGACGAGCGCGGGCGCGACTACGCGCCCATCCCGCTCAGGCGCCGGGCCTTCTCGATGAGCGCCGGGAAAAGCTCGGCGACGTGCGCGATCCCCTCGTCCGAGGAGAGCTTGCCGAGCGAGAGGCGGATGGCGGCGTTTGCGAGATCAGCGCGTACGCCCAGCGCGCTCAGCACGTGCGACGGCGTGATGCTCCCGGTCTGGCAGGCCGAGCCGGCCGAACACGCGACCCCCTTGAGGTCGAGCGCCATGAGGAGCGACTCGCTGTCGGTGCCAGGCACCGAGATGTTCAGAATGTGCGGCGCGCGGGGCCCGCCGCGTCCGTGCACGATTGCGTCCGGAATGCGGGCCATCAGCTGCGCCTCGAGCGCGTCGCGCAGGGCCTCGAGCGTGGCCCACTCATGCTCACGCTCGGCGACCGCCAGTTCGGCCGCGCGCGCGAGCCCGACGGCCATCGCCACGTTCTCCGTGCCCGGGCGTCGTCCGTGGTCCTGCGATCCGCCGAACATCAACGGTTCGAGCGGCGTGCCGCGCCGAATGAACATCGCCCCGATCCCCTTCGGGGCACCGATCTTGTGCCCCGAGATCGTGAGCGAGTCGAATGGGATACGCGCCGCGTCGATGGCGACCTTGCCGAACGCCTGCACGGCGTCGGTGTGAAACATCGCGCCGCGCGCCTTTGCCGACTCGGCGAGTGACGCCACGTCCTGCATCACGCCGATCTCGTTGTTCACCCACATGATGCTGCACAGGGCCACGTCGGCGTCGACCAGCCGGTCGAAGCTGGCCCTTCGCACCACCCCAAGTTCATCGACCTCCAGCAGCCGCTCCTCGCCTCCTTCGCGGGCGACCTCGTGGACGGCCGCGAGGACTGCCTTGTGCTCGATGGCAGTTGCCACCACTGCGCGCCGAGTCGCGCGCAGGGCGCGCCACGTTCCGAGGATGGCGAGGTTGTCGCCTTCGGTCCCGCCCGAGGTGAAGCAGACTTCGTCGGGCTGGGCGCCCAGGCAGCGGGCGACGCGTTCGCGGGCTTCGTCGAGCGACGTCCGCGCCTCGCGTCCCCATTTGTGCGCACTCGATGGGTTTC
This sequence comes from Gemmatimonadota bacterium, assembly GCA_040007995.1. Taxonomy (GTDB): domain Bacteria; phylum Gemmatimonadota; class Gemmatimonadetes; order Gemmatimonadales; family Gemmatimonadaceae; genus SCN-70-22. The sequence goes on from JBDTUA010000489.1 coordinate 3,338, forward strand.
CGAAGCGCGGACCGAAGAAGGGGAGCATCGCCTCCAGCACTTCGGGGCGAACGGGCGTCGTGGCTGCGTGATCGAGGTAGACGGGAATACGCATGGTGCACGGAAGATACGCCCTTCCTCCCCGGGAGAGTACCCCGGCGGGTCGGCGGATGGTGGGTCGGCGCCTGAGGTTCGACTCCCGCGGCTCGACGCCCGACCGTTCGACACTCCCGCGCTCGATGACGACGTTACCACTGCCCGAGCGGCCTCGCCCGTGTCTGGGCGCCCCGACCCGATCCTGGCTGGCTCGACGAGGCCCCCGGCCACTCCCCCGCCCGCTCTTGCATGTCCCGGTGACGGCCTCGCATGAGCTGACCACGGCCTGACCACGGCCTGACCACGGCCTGACCACGG
>JBDTUA010000490.1:0-3729 GCA_040007995.1 Gemmatimonadota bacterium
CGCTCGCCCTCCTAATAGCTACAGCGGCGTCGCGAACGCAAAAGGATCGTGCCCATTTCGAACGACGGACTGCGCCATCGAGTCGACGCCTCATCGAGCGCTCGCAACCGATCGTGGCACACACACTTGTGCACGTGTCTCTTGACTTTCGTCCGACTCAACCGATTAGCACGTGTAGAGGCCCTTCACTCACCGACGATCCTTCGTCCGGCGGTTCGGGTGCTGGTTGAGCGGGCGTCGGAGTTGATGGACGCGACCGACGCGTTGTCCCTATGCATCGGTTCGTGGTCCCGCTGCTCTTCTCGTTGTCCCGCAGCGTGGGTCGAGAGTCCGTCAGATAGAGGGCGCGTCCCGCGGTGAGAGTGTCGCGTCCCGCGACAACGGTTCGCGGTCCGAGGCGCGAGTCGTGTGTCCCGCGGATGAAGCGCTCGGTCCCGCCGCAGCGCTGCGCGTGACGCCGTAGCCGCTGCGTGGTCCCGCGCAGTTCGTCTTCCGTCCGGCGAGACGTCCGCGGCGTCGAATGTCCCGCTCGATCTACGGTCGGTCCGCCGATTTCGTCGCCAAGTCCCTCGAGCCGACGCATGGCCCGCCGCGCCGTCGAGATATCCCGCGACAATCGCTGGCGGACCCACGCAGCGGGCGCGTTGTCCCGTGCATTCAGAGCGAGTCCCGCTGCATCAGCAGTCGGTAGGGTCGCGCACCGTTTTCGTCCCGCGTGCACCTGTCGTGGTCCGCAAAAACGCTGCGCCGTCCCGCGCATCGTATTGCTCGGTTAACGTTTCATGTCACTTGTCCCGTTGCGCTGCCCTACGTCCCGACTCCCGACGCTCCGTCGCCTCCGTTCGCCGGAGGCGCGGCCGGGGAATGGTCGAGGTGACTGCAGTCATTAGATATGCGACGAAGCCATCGCGTGTCGGGGAGTAGCACTGCCTGCAGGTGCCAGGCGATTAGCTACTTGTGGCTCAGCTTGTAGACATACGCAGTGACAGCGCGGGTCCGCTCCTCGGTCATCGGCACACCGCCGTAGGGTGGCATCACGCTGATGAACTTCTTCGGCGCCGAGACGCCGCTCACGACGGTCTTGTAGATCCCTTCCCAGCTACCGTCGCTGTGCAGCCACTCATCGTCCGTGAGGATAGGGGCGACGGTTCCCTGTGCGCCGTCGACCCCGTGGCACGCCTGGCAGGAGGTGGCGCCGATGAGGCCGTGAAACAAGCTATCCCCGAGGGCGAGCATCGCGGGCGTGATCGTTGCGGGGTCGAACGAGGCGGCCGCCGCCGGGGCGTCGCTCGCCTGTGCATCGTCCGAGTCGGACGAGGCTTCGCCGCTCTTACCGCCGCAGGCGGCGAGGATGAGAACGAGGGCGATGGAGCAGGCTGTGTTGAAGGAGAGGGCGCGCATATTGGGGTCGGATCGTTAGAAGCGGGAAGGGCGATCGATGGGAAGTGGGAAAGAACGGCTGATGCGTTGCAGGTGACGGCGCGATTCGCGCCTAGAAGTCCCGCCGCCGGAACGCGCGGTGGGCGAGGAGACCGGGAATGAGCGTCCAGGCCACGAGTCCGCCGAGCGCCGCGACCATCCCCGCAGGCGTTCCCAGCATGCGTTGCATGACTGCGCCAGTGTAACCCATGAGCGCCGACGTGTCGAATCGCAGGACCAGGAGGACCCGCGCGAGGTCGACGGGATTGGCAAAGCTCAGCGCGAGCATCGCCCCCTCGATCGGGTAGTCGGGGAACGACATGGCGACCCAGAGCACGAGGCCGTCGTAGGCAACAGTCAGTGCGAGCCAGACGCCTAACGCGATTCCGAGGCCCTTCAGGCGATCATCGACGAGTCCTGCGATCAGGACCGCGAGCGCGCCGAAGACCGCCGTCAGCGCGCACCCGGCCACCACGAGGCGCGTGAGCAACGACAACGTCTCGGCGTCGGCGGCGCGCTCGACGAGTACCGGGATCGTGACGCCGACCACAAAGGCGAGCGAAAGCGGAAGCACGAGCCCGGCAAAGAGCCCGTGGAAGAGCGTTCCGCGCGCGACGGGCTGCGAAAGGAGGAGTTCGTTGAACTCGCGCGCCCCGTGCCAGTAGATCGTACCGAAGACGATTGTGACGAGCGGGATGAGCAGGACGACAACGTTGAGCAGGCTCAGCATCGCCCGCGGCCCGCTCCCGCCAAGTCGGAGCAGCACGTCGGTGACGAGGAAGAAGAAGAGTGCGTAGGCCAGCACCCAGCGGTTGCGCACCACATCGAGGACGACATAGCGCACGATCTTCACGATGGTCATGAGGCGCGCACCATAGCTGGCGACGATTGGCTCGCCTCCTCTCGCATCAGGCGGGCGATCGCGCGTTCGACGGTGGATTCTCCGGTCAGCGCCTTGAGTTCGCCCTGCGTCCCCGTAAATCGCACGCGCCCGTCGAGCAGGAAGGCGATCCGATCGGCGAGTTCCTCGACCTCGCTGAGTACGTGCGACGTGAGGATGAAGGTGCGTCCCTCGTCGCGTGCCTTGCGGATCTTGTCCTTGAGCACTCCGCTGGAGATGGGATCAAGCGACGCCGTCGGCTCGTCGAGCAGGAGCAGGTCGGGACGGAAGAGGAAGGCAAGTGCAGCGTTCACGCGCTGGCGCATTCCACCGGACAGGAGGCGGATCGGCGTGCGCAGGATGGGACCCAGTGCCAGCGTCTCAAGGAGTTCCTCGTCTCTCTCGTGGCTCGCGCCGCGCAGGTCGGCGAGCATGCTGAAGACGTCCTGCGCGCAGAGATTGCCTGGAAAGGTGGCCGACTGCGGCATGTAGCCGATACCTGCCCGGTAGGACGGGTCACTACCGATGGGGCGGCCATTCACCTCGACGACGCCACGATCGGGGCGTACCAGGCCAAGAAGGATCTTGTTGAACGTCGTCTTTCCCGAGGCGTTGGGACCGACGAGCGCCGTGACCTGCCCGCGTGCGACCTCGAGATCGAGTCCATCGAGCACGGTGAGGCGGCCGTACCGCTTGTATACCGCAACAGCCCTAACCATTGGTTGCCATCGTTCGCGGGCGTCGCATGAGTGGGCGATCGTCACGGAGCGTTTCGGGAGTGATCGTGGGAATCACCCGCTCGGCCATATCGAGCAGGTCCACGAGAAGGCTGTGCAGGAGGATCAGCGTGGGCGGGGACTGTTCGACAATCAGTGCGAACAGCCGGACCGGCGCGAAGGGGACATCCCCCACGCCATCGCGATCCAGGTCATAGCCGCGATAGCGATCCCAGTAGTTTCCGGTGAACTCGGAGACGTTCGATCGGCTGTTGGTGCCAACGTCGAAGGTGTTCGACTCGAAGATGTTGCCGACATAGCGGTTCTCTTCGGCGTTGGCCAGGGACTTGAGCGCCCACCCGTTCTCGCGAAAGGTGTTACCCACGACCTGGTTGCGGTTCGCTCCCTCGAGGTAGAGCCCTACGGAGTTGGCGAAGAAGAGATTCCCCTGGATGCGCGAGTCGTTGATATCCTTGAGCAGGAGACCGTACGCCGCGCCGCCCCAGTTGTGCTCGAACCGATTGTCGAGCATCGCCACGCGGTGGGAGTACATCACCGCGACCCCGTTTCCGTTGTCTCGGAAGATGTTGTCCTGATAGAGGCAGTCGTCGGAAAACATGAAGTGCAAGCCGTAGCGCGCACTGTGCTCCGTCTGGTTGCCGACGACGCGCGAGTGCTTCACGAATTCGAAGTAGATGCCGTCGCGGTGCCCGC
>JBDTUA010000491.1:0-3704 GCA_040007995.1 Gemmatimonadota bacterium
AGTAGCCGCCCCAGCCCAGCACCTCGTACGACCACCACATGCCGGCGATGATCGCCGCCGAGAGAAAGGCCCACGCCCCCAGCGTCCATCGGCGCGACAGTCGAATCCAGTCATCCTCGCCGACTTCGCCGGAGGCCATCGCCGCGAACGCGAAGGCGAACGGCACCGTCATCCCCACGTACCCGAGATACAGGAGCGGCGGGTGCACGCCCATCAGGATGTGGTTCTGCAGGAGCGGGTTAGGGCCAGGACCATCCAGCGGCGTCGGCGAGATGAGCGTGAACGGATTGGCCGGCCCGACCAGCAGGATCAGAAAGAAGACGCTCACCGCCAGCATCGTCATCGTCGTGTAGGGGATCAGCCCCCCTTCGCGATCACGGTTCCAGAAGACCACCAGCGCGGAAAGCAGCGAGAGCACCCATGCCCAGAAGAGGATCGAACCCTCCAGCGCCCCCCACAGCGAAATCACCGTATAGAAGAGCGGCGTCGCGCGGCTTCCGACCTGCGCCACGTAGCCGATGCTGAAGTCGTGCGTGACTAGGGCGAAGATCATCGCGAAGGTGGCGATCGTCACCAGGGCGAACATCGCGTACGCCGCGGAGTACGTCGCGCGCACCAGGTCCTGACGCCCACGCCGCACACCGATCGGGGCCATCACGACACCAAAAGCCGCCACACCAAGCGCGATCATCAGTGCGTTCAGCCCGATGAGGCGAGTCATGATCGGGCGTCCTGCTTGAGCGTCTTGAACATCTCCTTGTACATCTCCTGCGGGGTCTGCCCGGGCTTCGGCGCGCGATACTCCTCGGAATGCTTGATCATGAGGTTGGTCGATTCGAAGACGCCGTTCCTGAATCGCCCTTCGCAGACGACGCCCATGTTGTCACGGAACATCTGCGGCGGCGCCCCCTTTGAATGCACCTCGATCGTCTTCACCCCATCCATGACCTCGAAGCGCAGGTCGAGCTTGTCGGCGTCCCACTTGACCGACCCGGGCGACACCATGCCGCCGAGTCGCATCGGGACGTCGACGGCGGCCGGTCCCTTGGCGAGGAGTTCCTGCGGCGTGAGGAAGTACACGACGTTCTTGTCGAGTCCTCCATACAACAGGTAGCCAAATGCGCCCAGCAGGATCACGATGGCCACGACGACCGTTGCGCGCTTCCGTCCTTCGACGTTTGTACTCATGTGCGTCCTCCGGACAATTCGTTGGTCGCCTCTCGAAGACGGCGTTCCGCCTCCGCGCGCACGCGATGCAGCCGCCAGGCGTACCCCAGCAGTACCGCCCAGGTGACGCCGAACGCGGCAATGATAAAGGGCATGTTGTCAGGCATTGATCCCACCACGACTCGAAAGGGCTGCACGCTCGTGCAGCACGTCGGCCGCACGCTCCATCTTCGCCGTGTCGTAGCGATGACGGATGAAATAGATCAGCACGATCAGGAAGGCGATGGCGTTGATTCGCAGCCCGATCGTGTAACTCGGGTCGATCGTCGATGGGCTCGATTGCACCTGGTGCAACGTGCGCCACCAGCGCACCGACATGTAGACGATCGGCACGTTGAGCGCGCCGAGGAGCCCGACCGCGGCGCTCCACTGCGCCCGTCGGTCCGGATCGTCGACGAAGGCCCGCAGGATCAGGTAGCCCACGTACATGAAGAAGAGCACCGCGCTCGACGTCAGGCGGGCGTCCCACGTCCACCAGATACCCCACGTCGGCTTCGCCCAGATCATGCCCAGCACCAGGAGGAGGCCGGTGAGCACCGCGCCGCTCTCGGCGGCGGCCGCTGCGAGCAGGTCGTCGCGCTCCTGTCCCTTCCAGAGATACCGCAGCGAGAAGATGGCGACGACGAAATAGGCAATCATCATGTTCCACGCCGCCGGCACGTGGACGTACATGATCTTCTGCAGGTGCCCCATGTCGCGATCCGGCACACTGATGGAGATCGCATACCACTGCGTAAGCGCCAGCAGCGCGAAGACCCCGATCCCGACCGCGGTGCCGCGGGAACGCGCCCGCGCCGCTGGAGCCATCGACAGGTCCGCCGTAGAGACTCCCATGTCAAACCTCGATCACGTATTCGAAGGCCAGTAGCGATGCCACGAGAAAGATGATATCGAATGCGCCGAGCAACCGCACCCACGCCCCCGCCTCACGCATCGGGTCGCCAGCCAGCAGCCCCGTCGACGCCTCCACCGATGCCAGGAGCACCGGGATCAGCATCGGAAAGAGCAGGAGCGGGAGGAGTACCTCGCGCGCTCGGCTGCGACTCGACATGGCCGAGTAGAAGGTCCCCAGTGTGACAAATCCAATGGTTCCCATCACCGTAACGCCCACGAGCGCCGGCCACGCCGGCGGGAGCGTGACCTGATACAGGACGAGCGCCACCGGGACCACCACCACCTCCACAATCAGTACGAAGACGAAGTTCGCGATCAACTTCCCGACGTAGATCCCCCATCGGGCACCCGGATACAGCAGCAGCGACTCCAACGCGCCGCCGTCGAGTTCCAGCTGATACGATCGATTGAAGGCGAGGACGCCGGCGAACAGGATGGCGAGCCAGAGCGCCCCAGCGGCGGCTCGCCGCAGTGCCTCGGTGTCCGGACCGAGCGCGAAGCCGAACAGGACGAGCACCAGCACCCCCATGAACGCCACGGCGTTGACCCCCGCCTTCGAACGGCGCTCGGTCGTCAGGTCCTTCCACACGATCGCCCAGACGCGCCGCCACTCCTCGCGCCACGTCACGTGAGACGCCCGCTCGCCAGGGGCTCCATCGCCGACTCCGGGAGAGCGACGTTCTCGGACCCTGCCACGTCGTCGTCGACGACTCCCTGCTTCAATCGGACGACGCGGTCGAGGATATCCCCCGCGCTGTGCCGATCGTGCAACACTATCATCGCGGCCCCCCCATCGCCCTTCACCTCGCGAACCACCTCATTGACCAGCGCGATACCGGCCGGGTCGAAGTTGTTGTATGGTTCATCCAGCAGAAGGAGGCGCGGGCGCTGCAACAGGAGTCGCGCAAGCGATAGGCGACGCTGCATCCCTGCCGAGAAGGTGCGCACGCTCTCCCGCGCCTCACGACCCAATCCGACGCGGGTGAGCAGCGCGGGAATTCGCCCCTCGTCGGCGCCGAGCATGCGGCAGGCGAAGCGCAGGTTCTCTTCCGCCGTCAGGTCGTCGTAGAGTCCAGGATAGTGCGTGAGAAAGGCGACCTGCGCGCGCACGGCATTCGCCGAGCGGACGACGTGGGATCCGAAGACGAGAGCATCGCCGCCGGTCGGCTTGATGGCGGTGGAGAGGATGCGTAAAAGCGTGCTCTTTCCGCTTCCGTTGTGCCCCTCGATCCCCACAACTTCACCGGGCGCGATCGTGAGTGACACACCACGTAGCGCCCACCGTCGCCCGAAGCGCCGAGTCACGCTCGTCATCGTGGCCGCCGCCACGTCGCGATCCGCTATCCTGAGTGTCACGGTCGGCAATCTAATCGTTGAGTGTACCACTCGTGACCCGGGGATCTCCCTGACACACATGTCCGCTTTTTCACCCGAAGGGGTCCAGTGAGCGAGCTACCCTCCCTCCCCACCGAGCATCCTGCCTCGGGGGACACCCCCGCAGGGGACGCTGCCGCAGGGGACGCTGCCGCAGGGGACGCTGCCGCGAGCCCCGCGCCGGAGCCGAAGCTCCCGCGCTGCTTTCT
>JBDTUA010000492.1:0-3704 GCA_040007995.1 Gemmatimonadota bacterium
GCGAACTCTGCGGTTGAAAAGCTTTTGAACCGCAGAGTTCGCAGAGTTCGCAGAGATTGGGGCGCGAGGGTTGCGCGCCTAACGTGCTACCTACCTACGCGACCCTTGCAATCGGGAACGTGGCCCCTGGCAAACACTCGAACCCCGGCCGCCCGAAGAGGTAACCCTGGTACAGGTCGATTCCCTGATCGGCCAACCACGACAGCTCGCCCTCGGTCTCGACCCCCTCGGCCACGACGTCAATGCCGAGGTCCAGGCTCACCTGCACGATCGCCCGCACGATGCTCTGGCGTGCGCCGCGCCCGTCGATCCCGCGCACGAGCCCGATGTCGAGCTTGATCTGGTCGGGCTGCAGGTCGGCCAACAGGTTGAGCCCCGCGTAGCCCGCGCCGAAGTCGTCGATGGCGATGCGGATGCCGCGCCGGCGATACGCGTTCACCCACTCGGCGAGCAGGACCGGGTCGTCGATCACCTCGCCCTCGGTCACCTCGAGGACCAGCTGCTCGTGATCGAGACCCGCCGCGCGGGCGACGTCGACCAGGCGCGACACGCCGCGCTCGCCCTCCGACAGGGAGCCCGGGAGCACATTGAGGTGGAGCGCGCAGGGGAGCTGAAGCCGTCCCGCGATCTGGCTGGCCGTGTCCCGCGCGTGGCGATCGAAGTCGTGCAGGTGGCGTGGTCGCACCCGGTCGAAGACGCTCGCGGCGGAGCTTCCGTCCTCGCCACGAATCAGCGCCTCGTAGGCGACGACCTCCCGACGGGAGAGGCTGATGAGCGGCTGAAAGGCATAGCTGAAGCTCCAGTCCTGCACCGACGACCATGCGGGGATCCGCGTTCGCGCCTCAGCGCGCGACAACGGACCGTGGCGCTGCGGCGCCCTCCAGAGTGGCACGCCATCTCCCGCGTGCGAACGCATCCAGCAACTTGCGCGCTCTTCCCAAAGGGAGAGTCGCAACGCAGGATGCTGCTTCGAAGAAATCGTTGAGCCCGACGAGCTCGAGGTAGTCGCGCTGGTTGAGCGTCGCGAAGCCCATCGTCCATTCGCCGAACGACCGGCGATGGATCGGCTCGCGAATGATCCTCACGGCACGCGTGTGCCGGGAGTCGGACGCGATGCGGGCGAACAGGGAGTCCACCGTGGGTGCCGTCCCCTCCAGTACCTGAAAGAAGGTACCGTTCGAGTGGAGGAGCATGCCCGTGACCCCGACTTCACCGTTTGACCTGCGCGAGACATCAAGGATCGTCGCAAGTGCATCCGCGGCGAAGTCGTGGGTCGCCGCGCTGGTGTAAATCAGGTGGATCAAGTCGTCCATTCGTCTTCTCCTCCCGCGGACGCAAGTGCCTGCGGTCTGCTGGGAGTATCGCCAGTATTTGCTCGAGACTTGAGGTGTCGGAGGGTTCTCATGCGGGACCTCCGACGCTCGTCAGGCGCGCGGGCGGTCGTTGGAGTGCTTGTCATTGCTTCTCCGCGAACTCTGCGGGTATACAGCTGTTGAACCGCAGAGTACGCGGAGTACGCGGAGGTCGCGGCGCGAGCGCTGCGTGTCAATCGGAAGGCGGCGTGAACGAAACCATCTACGTCAGCGGCACTCATACAACAACCTCGGCATCCGGTCCGTCTCCTTCGCACGCTGCGCGGCGAGCTATGGCCCTAACTGTCGACGGATGCTGTCGAGTGCTTTGGATCTGGTGCGGACCTGCGAGGCCGTGAGGGAGTCGGGTCGGGTATTGACCTGCTCGATTTCCGTCAGCCGGCGTTCGGAGGGAGGGTCTCGAAGCTGAGTGTGGCGATGAGGGCGCTGGCGACGACGATCATCACGCAGGCGCGTCCAGTACCAGCTGCGCTCCGAGCCGAGTCGTTAGGCGCTCCCGGGGGAGCCCTTCCCCGGCGTCCGTCCTCTCCATGCGTGACCGCACGCGGGGTGGGTCAGGCGCCTCTTCGTGCTGCTCGTGTTCCATGGGCGACTCTCCTTCCCGACGCGCGTCCCGCAGCCGGGGGCTCAGACGTGAACTGGCTCAAATTGCCCGGGAACGATTTTCAGAAATTTCCGTCCCCACATACACACCGTCACGTGTGCCCAAAACGTCGTAGTGGGGTTTGCACTTTCTGAAAGATTTTTTCGGAATGGCCGACAATCGGGTGAAACGGGGCGTGGGATCGGAGTCCGAATCTGTCATGGACGGGCCGCTGGCGTACTCTCTCCCTTGACAAGATCGCCAGACCGGGGGGTTAGGTAGAGGGTTGCGTGAACGCGTGAACGCGGGGGCGGCGGGAGACGAGGCGGCGGCGGGGTCCTCACTCCTACCGATTGACTGCGAAACGGCGGTTGGGCGGGGTGCACTGCTCGTTGCGGCTCATACATCGAAGGCGCCGCCGGGTGCACAGCGCTCGGCGCGGGTCAGCCTGCCGACTACGGACCGGCGGCCGACGGCGGGGCGCCATCCTCGGGGCGCTCAACGGACCGCACCGCCCGAAGCGCAGCGTGGCCGGAGCCTCGTGGCGCTGCACCGGTGTCTGGGCTGGAGACACGGACCACTGCACGACCTGCAGCGTCGGTGAAGCAGTGCTTAGCCCTCACAGGGCACGGCCGATCGGCCACGAGGCGGGCGGGCGCGGAGACGAGATGCGCTGCGCCGACGCGACAGCGGTCGGACACGACGACACCGCGCCGCATCCGGGCGTCGCGCGCGCGGCATCGCTCACGACGCGCTCCCGCAGTGCGGCCCGGCGCCACGTACCGCTCGCTCCGTGGACTGCAGCAATCGAGGCGCCGAGGACATCGCTCCTTGCGCGGCCGGCTCCGGTCCCGGCGACGTCTGATCCGCTAAGCACGCAGAGCGACCCGCTCTCGGCACCGATCGCTCCGCCTCCGCATCGCATTGGACCGGTGGCAGGGCCAACCCACCGCCGACGGAACACGTCGTCCCCCGCACGCAGACGGCGCGCCAGGAATCGCGGGACGGGTGCCAGAGAACGCCGCGCGAGCGACCGGGAATGCGGCGCACGCTCCGGAGGGCAGCGAAACGCCGACCGCGCAGCACCATCGCGCGACGCAGACAAAAGCACCACACGCACACGACCCATGGGAAGCGCTGTGAAGGACGCGCACACGCTTCCGTCATTCCTCGCGTCCATCCTTGTATAGAGAGGTAGTGCCTCTGCGACTCCGCACAAAGCAGGGACTGCAGACGCTCCGGCGCGCGCACCATTTCCTGGTGGTGCGGGAATACTCGTTCGCGCTCGGGGAGATGGCGCCGCACGCCGCTGCCCTCGCGGCGTTGGCGACGAGGCTGCAGCAGCAAACGACCGAGAAGGACACCCACGCGCAGGGGGCGCGCGCGGCGACTGGCGCCAAGAACGAACTGGGGCGGGCATTGCGGCAGGACTACCTGCGCCCGGTCGCCGAGGTGGCGAAGAAGATGTTCCTCGACGATCCGAAGGTGCGGCTGGCGTAGCCGCTCCCGACGGGTCGCGACGACGAAGGGCTGCTGCAGGTCGCGAACGGCTTCGTGCAGCGCATTACCGAGCACGAGGCGCAGTTCGTATCCCGGGGACTCGCCTCCGACATTAGGCAGCGGCTGCGCGCGGCGGTGGACGCCTTTCAGGACGCGATCGTCGCGCGCGGGCTCGAGGTCGGACATCGTGCGGCGGCGACGGCCGGGTCGATAGATGAATTGTCGCGCGGCCGAGATCTCGTGCGGCT
>JBDTUA010000493.1:0-3702 GCA_040007995.1 Gemmatimonadota bacterium
CACGTGCGCGGCGCGCGCAACGTCAGGCGTGCTACGGCTTCTCGGGCTTCTTCTCGCCTGTCACGGGAGGCGGCACCGGGACGGGTGCCGGGCGCGGAGGCGGCGCCTGCACCGGCTCGGAGCGCACCGGCGGAGAACGATCGACGCCGCGACTTTCTGCGCCGGCGCCGTTCGGACGCGGGCTGTCGATACCTGGAGAACTGTTGCGCGGCGGTTCGGCGTAACGTGGCCCACTGCCGTTGGCGCGCTCAGTCGGTCGTGGCGAATCGAATCGCGGTCCCTGCGTCCGCGTTGGCGGCTGGGAACGCGGCGGTTCGGCACGGACTTCACCGCCGCGTCCCGCCGACGGATTCACGTACGACGGGCGCCCGCCACGGTTCGTCTCGTTGTCGCGCTCGGCGCGGTCGACGCCGTTCTCACGCTGACGGGGCGAACGTGGGAGGAACCCCTCACTTGTGTTCTCGGGCGATGCCACGACTTCACGCGGCGGACGCACCCAGTCGATCCCCGCTCCACCGTTCGCGGTCGCGGAGCCGCGACCGGGGCGGTCCAGCGGAGAACTGCTCGACGGATCGCGCGTCTGCCCGATCGTCGTGGGCGAATTGCGGAGCGCACGCCCCGGGATCGCGTACGAGTGATCGGTTGGATCGTCGGCGGCGATGACCGGACGGCGCGACGCCTCCGTCCCTGTTGCGCCACGCCGCAGCGAGTTCAGCCCCTCTTGCAGCTCCGCGGCCCGTCTGGTAGGCACTACGCCTACCGTATCAGGGGTCCGACCTCCGATGCTGTCAGTCAGCCAGCGAGGAACCCTGAGTGTGTCGGGGGTTGGCGGCGTTCCCGGCGGATTCTGGTTGTTTCGCGGTTGATTCGGCAGGCAGACCGGATAGAACGAGCTCCCCGTGCCCAGCCAGGTCGAGTAGCCGAAGTTGGCCAGGCCGTAGCCACCACAGCGCGGATACGACTCGCAACCAAACGAGGACCCGTAGCCGGCGTCGTTGTAGAACTGGTCAGCCCAGCGCTCGGCCAGTCCCGGGCGATAGTAGCCGCTGTTGTAGCCGCCACAGTACTGGGAATAGCCGAGCGAGGAGACGTAGTACGGCGCGTCGACGTTGTAGAACTCGACCGCGTAGTCGAACGGCGAGCCGTCACTGAAGCTCACCATGCTGGCGAAGCGCGTGATGACCTCGTGAGGATCGCCGATGTAGACCCGCGTCGGGCTACCGACGAAGGTCCCCGTCACGTATCGATCGAAATCGCGGATCCCGAGTCGCGATAGCACAAACGGATCGTACGACGCGAGCGCGAAGACAAAGCCGCCACCCAGGCGATCGGTCGCGTAGAAGGCACCGCCTCCGCGGCGGCCGCGCACTTCGATGTCGCGCCCCCCCTCCACGCCCGCCGACATCGTGCGACTCGACGGGTAGAGCAGCGTGAGGTGTCCATTTGCATCGACCCGCGCCACGAGCACGTACGCGTCATCGCTCACGTTGAAGCGTACGCGCACCGGCGCGCCGTACGAGTAGGACGGCGTGCCCTCGAGCCACAGCTGCACCGTGGGGGCGCTGTCGACGGTGTCGGTCGCGCTCTTCGCGGGGTTCCACGTGACGGATTGCGACCGGGCCGGCTGCGCCAAGCCAATGATCGCGATGGCGAGCACTCCTGCGAGTACCGATCGTCCAGTCATTCCACACCTCCGGCCCGTCAGACGGGCAGTGCCACATCCCGCGCCTCGATACGTCCGGGTACCACGCTCCTTTCAACCTAGCGGTCGATTCCGCTCGCGCCAGCATTCTCGGCACGCGCCCCGTACGGAGGCTGCATGGCCTCGCGCATTTGACCAGCCCCGGCACCACCTCTAGCTTCCGCCTCCCTATGGAGACGAGCCGCGCCACGCGCGCCGACCTGATCGACCCGGCCCAACTCGCAACACTCGGCCGGATGGAAATCGTGGCGAAATGGGTAGTCGACGGGTTCCTTCAGGGGCTACACCGTTCCCCTCGTAAAGGTTTCTCGGTCGAGTTCGCCGAATTTCGCCCGTATCAGGCCGGCGACGACCTGCGATACATCGATTGGAAGATCGTCGCGCGCGCTGACAAGTGGATGGTCAAGCAGTTCGAGGAAGAGACGAACATGCGGGCCACCATCGTTCTCGATGTTTCGAGTTCCATGGATTGGAGCGGCTCGCCGTCCCGCCTCACCAAGCTCGCGTACTCCGAACAGATCGTGGCCGCGCTCGCCCTCCTGCTCATTCGGCAGAAGGACGCAGTCGGTCTGATCCGCTACGACGAAACGCTTCGGAGCGTCATACCGCCACGCGCCCGCAACGTGCAGTGGCGGCGCATCGTACAGGCGCTGCAGGAGGGAGGGGCGGGGAAGGACTCCGACATGTCCGCCGCCCTGCTCCAGGCGGGGAAGCTCGTCTCGCGCCCAGGGCTCGTCGTCCTCGTCTCCGACCTGCTGGTGGACGAAGAGGCGACGATCAATGCGCTCAAGGTTGTGCGGGCCGGCGGCCACGGCGTCACCGTCCTCCACATCATGGATCCGTCGGAGCGCAACTTCGACACCTCGCCCGAGGCGATCTTTGTCGATCCGGAGCGGGACTTCGAACTCCCGGCCACCGCCTCCGAGGTGCGCGAAGCGTATCGCACCACGGTCGACCATGCCGTCGCCGAGTGGCGCTCCAAGCTCGCCGCGCTCGGTGTAGGGTACGAGGTAGTACTCACCGACTCCCCATTCGGAGTCCCGCTCAGACGAGCCTTCGCTTCGCGCCAACGACTTCCGTGAGCTTCCTCGCACCACTGTACCTGCTGCTCGCCGCCGCGGTTGCCATCCCGCTCTTCCTGCACCTCCGGCGCCGCCGCATTCAAAATCGGATCGACTTCCCCGCCGTGCGCTATCTCGCACGAGCGGAGCGCGACAACGTCCGGCAGCTCAAGATCCGCAACCTGCTGCTGATGTTCCTGCGGATTGCGACCGTGCTGGCGATCGCGATCGCCGCCGCGCGCCCGATCGGGGCCTTCTTCGGCGCCGGACATGTGCCGACCGCGATGGCGATCGTGCTCGACAACTCCCTCAGCACGAGCGCGATCGTCGACGGGCAGCCGCTGCTCGCCTCGCTCCGCGCGCGCGCGCTCGATGCCGCGAACGCCGCCAGCGGAAGCGACCGCCTCTGGCTGGTGACCGCTGACGGTAGCGTTACCGGCGGCGGCGTCGATGCCGTGCGGCAGGCCATCGGTAGAACAGATGTCTATGCTGGACGCGGCGATCTTTCCACCGCCATCACGCGCGCGGCGGGGCTGGTCGTCGGGGCAGGGCTGGAAGGACGACAGGTCGTCGTCCTCACCGATGGACAGGCGAGCGCCTGGACGCTGCCCGTCGCGACCGGTGATGTCCGGCTCTCGGTCCTTGCGACGGCAGGCGCTGCCCCTAGGAATCGCGCTGTCGTGATGGCCGATCCCAGGCCTCCGCGCTGGACCCCTCGGGGGACCGTCGTCGCGCGCGCCCAGCTCTCCGACTCAGCGACTTACCGCATCGCCCTTGGCGAACAGACGCTCGCCCGCGGCACGGCGCGCAACGGCGAGGATCTCTCGGTACGAGCGTCGCCCACCGATCGTGGGTGGCGTGCCGGCGTCGTGGAGTTGGAGCCCGATGAGTTGCGTGGCGATGACGCGCGCTGGTTTGCGGTCTGGCTCGGCGCCGCGC
>JBDTUA010000494.1:0-3688 GCA_040007995.1 Gemmatimonadota bacterium
GGGGCGCGTTCTCGCTCGTCGCACTCCTCGGGGCAGCCCCCCCGGTGCGCGCGCTGCTGTCTCGTGTTGGGGGTGCGGGCCGCGCCGCCATGACCGGCAGGATGCGCCGCAGCTCACCCGACGCGGCATCGTACACGAAACCGGTGGCGACGCGCGGCAGCACCTCGGTGAATAACGTGAGCGGGAGGTACAGCTGTCCCTGGGCGAGCGTCGGCGCCGCCGTCAGCGGCTCGAAGCCCCCGCGCGATCCGACCGTGGCGCGTCCCGTGGCGAGCGAGAGCTCCGTGCCGCCGACAAACAGGCGGAACCGTTCCTCGCTGTCGCGCATCAGCACCGCGCCCAAAGGGGCGAGCACGTCGTCGAGGCGCACCATCGCCCCCAGCCGCGTGGCCACCACGGGAATGCCGCTCGAGCGCTCCCCGATTCGCACCGTCAGCGTCGATGGCGAGCCAACCGCCTGCTGCAGGAGTGCCAGGGCGAGCACCGTCGCGATCATCGACTTCGCATGGCGCGGGCGATCTCGCGAACCGCGTCGCGCTTCTTGGAGTCATCCCGCTTGTCGTGCAGCTTCTTGCCCTTGCCGAGGGCAACGCGGACCTTCGCGCGACCCTTGCGGAAGTAGAGCTCGAGCGGGACGAGCGTGAGTCCCTCGCGCTCGATCGCCCCGATGAGGCGGCGGATCTCCCGCGTGTGCAGCAGCAGCTTGCGCAGGCGCGTGGGATCGTGGTTGACGTAGCCGCCCCGCTCGTACGGCGAAATGTGCACGTTCAGGAGGTAAACCTCGCCGTTGCGCAGGATCCCATACGCGTCGGCGATGTTGGCCTTCCCATTGCGCAGCGACTTGACCTCGGTCCCGGTCAACACGAGCCCTGCCTCCCACGTCTCGATGATGTGGTAGTTGTGCCGCGCCTCTCGGTTGCGCGCGACGACGGTGACGTCGTCCGCGTCAGTCTTCTCGGCCATCTCGTGCGGTTCGGGGGTCGGGCGCCCGGGTGCTGCGCCCCGCGAAGTCGGGGAGCGGCGTGCGCGCATCCGGCGATGGAAGCTAATTGATCGTGGTACGCCGCGCGGCTGTTGCCCACCGTAAGCCAATACGCCGCGTTGACTTGGACTTGGCGCGCCGATACTTTCCCTCCCCGCGCCAGAGTGGCTTTCGCTGCTGACGTCCTCGCGCGGGAAGTCGCGTTCGTGGCGGAACTGGTAGACGCGCCGGTCTCAGAAGCCGGTGGGTAACACCCATGGGAGTTCGAGTCTCCCCGAGCGCATTGTTCAGGTCGAATTGCGGCGCGATCCCATCCGGGGTGGCGCCGTTCTTTCATGGTGCCACGCGGGGCCGACCCTCCCACGCGCCAGGCCTACGCGCGAGGCCGGCGCGCTGTCAGGGCGAGGGTGCCGACGGCAGCGCGTCGGGTGGCAGCGTCGGCGCGCCGAACGCGAGGCGCAGCGCCTCGTTAGCTTCGCCGACGTACCGGGCGAGGATCTCGGCGGCGCGCGCGATCAGATCGTCCGGCGCACGGGCAGCGCCGGAGATCTGCAGCAGCGTTCGCCCGAGACGCGCCCCCGTTCCCTCGCTCGGGACGCGCGAGGTGAGCACGTCGCGATACGCGCTGAGTCGATCATTGAACTGCCGTTCGGCCACTTTGAGCATCGCCGGCGCGACCTTGCGGTCGGCTTGCTGCGCCGCAGCGAGTTCGCGCGCCACCAGCGAACTGGTTCGGTCGTCGAGCGCGTCGCGCTGCGAGACCACCATTCCGAGCGCCCGACGCGCATACCGCAGCTCCCACGCTGCCCGGTCGGTATCGCCCGACGTTGCCGCCGCCGCGAGCCAGTCGACGTCCGAAGGATCGGGGTCACTCATCAGGGCGGCGACGTAGCCGGTCAGTCCGCGCTTGAGTCGCCACTCGGACCGCCACTCATCGAACAGGCGTTGCGACATGGACTGCTCGCCGAAGCTAGTGCTGCAGGACCGGAAGGCCGATGCGAGCACGCACCGCGGGCTCGTCCAGCAGGAGGTCCGACAGCCGCACACTGTCCAACACTTCGTCGATGCGCTGCTGCAGCATGAGCCAGACCGGACGTATACTGCAGTTCTGCGACTCAGCGCACCGCTCCTCGGCGACCGGATGCGAAATGCAGTGCAAGTCGAAGGTTCCGTGCTCGGACGCCGAGATCACCTCGCGTACGGTCACGTCCATCGGGTCGCTGGCTAACACGTATCCGCCCTTCGCACCGCGGGTGCTGCGCACAATCCCCGCGCGTCGCAGTCGCAGCAGGATCTGCTCGACATAGTCGGCCGGCAGTCGTTCACGACCAGCCATGTCCCGTCCGGTGACCGGACCTTCACCGTGCCGACGAGCCAGATGCAGTGAGCAGATCAGCCCGTATTCCGCCCAAGTCGTGATGCGCATGACTCAATATAGGGGGCAAGAACTCGGGAATACGAGGCGAGACGGAAAATTCGGCTAGCTCGCTTCCGGGGCCGTGCGCGTGTCACCGGGGACACCGATCTCCGTCATCCGGCGGAGGTCGAGCACCTCATCGATCTCCTCCGCGGGCAGCGTCCCGTCGCGCCGCACCAGCTCACGGATGAGGATCCCCTCTTTCACCGACCGCTTGCTGATGTCAGCAGCCGCAGCATATCCGATCCGAGGGGCGAGTGCGGTGGCGAGCGCCGCGGAGCGCTCGACCCAGTAGGCGCACATGTCGCGATGCGCCTCGATCCCGATCACGCAGCGATCGGTCAGGACGGTCAGTGCGTTGGTGAGAATCTTGAGCGACAGCAGCACGTTCTGGGCAATCACGGGCATCATGACGTTCAGTTCGAGCTGGCCGTGTTCGGCCGCGATCGACACCGTCATATCGCACCCGATCACCTGGAAGCAGACCTGGTTCACCATTTCCGGGATGGATGGATTCACCTTTCCGGGCATGATGGACGAGCCGGGCTGCACGGCCGGGAGGGCGATCTCGTCGATGCCGGTCCGCGGCCCCATCACCATGAGGCGCAGGTCGCTGGCGATCTTGGAGACGTCAATGGCCAGGAGCCGAAGCGCGGCGGAATACGCGGCAATGTCTCCCATGCTCTGCATCAGCTGGATCCGATCGGTCCCTTCGCGGAGCTCGAGTCCGGTGATGTCGCGCAGGTGCGCGACCATGAGCGCGGGATACGCGGCCTCCACCGTGACTCCCGTGCCGACGGCGCTCCCGCCGATCCCGAGATCGCGCAGGTAGTCCGCGGCTTCTCGCGTCCGCCGCATCGCGCGTGCGATCGTCCCCGCGTACGCGGTGAACTCCTGCCCGAGCCGAATGGGCATCGCGTCCTGCAGGTGCGTGCGCCCGGCCTTGACGATGTGGTCGAACTCCTTTCCCTTCGCGGCGAGCGCGTCGCGCAGGCTCTCGAATGCGTCCACGAGCCCATCGAGCTGCGAAAGACACGCGAGACGGATATTCGTCGGAATCGTGTCATTCGTGCTCTGCGCCATGTTCACGTGGTCGTTCGGATGCACCGGCGTGTACGTGCCACGCTGCCCACCGAGCAACTCGTTCGCGCGATTGGCCAGCACCTCGTTGACGTTCATGTTGTGCGACGTGCCGGCGCCCGCTTGATACGGGTCCACCACGAAATGATGTGCGTGCTTGCCGGCGAGCACTTCATCCGCGGCTGCTACGATGGCATCGGCAAGCCTGG
>JBDTUA010000495.1:0-3687 GCA_040007995.1 Gemmatimonadota bacterium
GAGAGCAGTTCGGCGAAGTCGGTGAGGATCGCCCCCTCGTGGCCCTCACGGTAGATGCGTGCGGCCGTGCGCGCCGCGGCGCCAGTCACGGGCGCGGTCGTTTGCGCGGCGAGCGGGGCGAGCGGGGCGAGCGGGGCGATGGGGAATCCGACCGCAAGGATGAGAAGGCAACTGTGGATGCGACGGCACGCGGTGAGGAACCGGAAATTGGCAATCATGCGACGGTGGGAGAGGCGTGGGGCGTGACGAAGACGTGCGGGGCGCCGGCACGCCACCCAGGCGCGGGCCTCGGTATCTTCGAGGCGGCGGCACGAAACGGCCGCTGGGCGTAACATACCGCGCCGGGTCCTGTCACGCGAAGGTCGCGAGCGTCGCGCGACCGGAGTTGTCGGGACTCGTTAGGCTTTCCCGCATCCCGCATCCCGCATCCCGCATCCCGCATCCCGCATCCTGATCATCCATGTCGCCGACGTCCTCCCGGTCGCTTCCCGTGGTCCTTGGCGTCGTCCTCGCCGTCCTGCTTGCGGTGTCCGGCGCTTCGCCCTACGAGCGCAGCACCTGGCTGCTGGAGGTCGCCCCGATCCTCATCGCGGTCCCGGTGATGCTCTTCAGCTACCGCCGCTTTCCGCTCACCCCGCTACTCTACTCGCTGATCTTCCTGCACGCCGTCATCCTGCTCGTCGGAGGCGCGTACACGTACGCCCGTGTCCCCCTGGGATTCTGGATGCAGGAGCTGCTGGGACTCGACCGTAACCCGTATGACAAGATCGGCCACTTCGCACAGGGCCTTGTCCCCGCGCTGGTGGCGCGCGAGGTGCTGGCGCGCGGGGACTACGTGCGCGGCCGGAAGATGCTCGCCTTCATCTGCCTCTCCATCGCGATGGCGATCAGCGCTTGCTACGAATTGGTGGAGTGGGGGGCGGCGCTCGCGCTGGGGCAGGGGGCCGACGAGTTCCTCGGCACGCAGGGCTACGTCTGGGATACGCAGTCGGACATGTGGTATGCGCTACTCGGCGCCACCGCGTCGCTGCTCGTATTGTCGCGATGGCACGATCGACAGATGGCCGCGGTCGAGCCGGATGGAATGAATCGCAAGTCACCGACGTCCAATACGTGATGCCGAGTCCTCGCGATGACAGCGTACTCGTCGCCCGCGCGGCACAGGGTGACGAGTCAGCGTTTCGCGCGCTGGTGCTGGCGCATGAAGCGGCGCTGGCGCGGACGATCACCGCGATGATCGGCGTGGGCGATGATGCGGATGATGTGGGACAGGAGACATTCGTGCGATTCTTCCGGGCGCTGGATCGGTTTCGAGGTGACGCGGAGCTGCGGACCTACCTAACCCGCATCGCGATGAATCTCAGCCTGGACGTGCTGGCGCGGCGCCGACGCCGGATCGGCTGGCTTCGCCTCGTCGGGAGCGACGCCGATCCTCCGCTCGAGGCCCCCGATGCATCGGAAGGGGCGGGAGAGGAGGAACAGCGCGTGATGGTTCGGAAGGCGGTGGCAGAACTGGATCCGAAGCATCGGGCGGTGGTGGTGCTTCGGTTCCTCGAAGCACGCTCGACGAAGGAGACCGCCGAGATACTCGGCGTTCCGGAGGGGACGGTCATGAGTCGGCTCAAACGCGCGCTCGGCAAGTTGAAGCTCACACTGGATCTGGAGGCAAAGTCGTGACGGAGTCGAGGGAGAAGATGGTCCGAGACACGCTCGCATCGGATCGAGCGGAGGGATTCGCGCCGGGATTCGCCGATCGCGCCGTCGCCCGGTGGCGGGAAGATCGTGACGATGCGCTTGCTCTCATGATGCAGCGGCACTTTCGACGACTGGCACCGGTCGCGGTCGCGGCCTCTCTCATGTTCGTGCTGCTGAGCGAGAGCGCCCGGGACGCGGCCTCCAACCAGTCCGTTTCGCAGGCGCTCCTCGGCTGGCGATCGACGGTCACGTCCACTCAGCAATTGGCAACGCTCGAGTCGATCTATGGACTCGACGCCACTTCACTCGTGCGGTAGGAGTACGTGATGCGCCTAACGACCAAGGCTGGATCGCTGCTCGTGGTCACCTTCCTGCTGGGCGGGGTGACCGGATTGCTCGGCGGTGGTGCCTGGCGCCAGCGACGCGATCGACCGCCTCCAGGATCGGATGCGCCGCCTGGCGGTGGCGCCCGGACCGGCTTCGTCGAACAGACGTTGCGACTGATCGAGCCGAGCGACTCGGTCCAGCGTGAGGCGCTGCGGCCGATGCTCACACAGGTCGACGGACGCAACCGCGTGATTGTGGAAGGAGCGCGAACCGCGATGCTGGGAGAGCTCGATTCGTTGCGCACACGGATGATGCCGCTGCTCACCGCGGCGCAGCTCGATCGATTCGACGATTTCCGTCGTCACGCGACAGGCGGTCCGGACCTGGGCGGTGGCCCCCCGGGGCGCGGACCGCGACCTGACGGAGCGATGGACGACCGAAAGGGGCCGCCGCCGCCACCGCAGGACGGTGAGAGGGGGCGACCCGACTGATGCTATCTGCTCGGCGACCATGGATGCCGGCTGTACCTGGCGAGTTGCCGGCGTCCCGGAGTTGGGTCAGTCGCCCCTCTGGCCTGCGGGGCGCTACCTGCCGACTAGCTCATGAAGCCTCTCGCAGCAACCTGATGTCCCGGACCAGCTGCTGCATGCTGTTGGGGTCCAGCCCGTTGTAGATCCCGCGCAGGTGCCGTGCTTTGTCCAGCAGGACGAAGTTCTCGGTGTGGGAGAAGAGTTCGTCGCTCGACTTCGCCCCCTGGTCGTCCTCCAGGAAATAGTAGTGCTTGCCGAGGTCGTAGATCTCCTGTTCCGAGCCGGTCAGCAACTTCCATCGCCTGGCGTTGACGTGCTTGTCACGTGCGTATTCCTGCAGGACCGGGACGCTGTCGCGGAGCGGCGTTACGGAGTGCGAGATCAGGACCACGTCGTCTGCGTCGAGGAATTCCTGCTGGATTGCCATCATGCTCTTGACCGTGGTCGGGCAGACGCCGGGGCATGAGGAGAAGAAGAAGTTCACGACCGCGATCTTGCCGGTGAGCTCTCGCTCCGTGAACGGCTTGTTCTCCTGGGTGATGAGGGTAAACGGCCGTATGAAGTGCTGCGACCCGCGTGCCGGCGGCTCCCATCTTGGGGTGAAGTCGGCGGAGTCGTAGTAGGGGAGGGCGCGTTCCGCGTGCCGGCACGACGCCACGGCCAGCAGAAGAAGAATCGTGATGCGTTTTGTCATTGGATCTCTCCATCGTCGATCGTATAGCAGAGCGCCGATTTCTGGAGCCCGTACCTGATGCCGTCGCGCACTTCGTAGTTGAGGTACGGCCGACCCGACTCGCGCCACGCCTGCTGCATCCCGTTTTCCCGGTCGTCGTGAAAGGTGAGGAAGGCGTAGGGCTTGCCGCTCCGGTACCACTGCTTCTGGAGCCCCTCTCGCTTGTCGTAGACGTAGAGGAAGTCGAATTTCAGGTTGCCGTTTTCCCAATAGCCGACGTGCCGACCGTAGCCGACATTGTCTCGGTAACTCCGCACGTCGCGGGCGCCACCGCTTGCGTAGAAGCTCCTCGTAACTCCGTGCTGCATGCCGCGGGCATAGGAGGCGACGCGCTTCGGGGCTCCGCCTGGGAAGCGTTCCCGCACGAAGCCCGAGAACGGTTGCTGGTCCTGGAAGTACAGG
>JBDTUA010000496.1:0-3661 GCA_040007995.1 Gemmatimonadota bacterium
GCGAGGACGTAGGCCATGGTGTTACGGGCGATGATGCCGCCGCGGTGGGTGGAAGGCATGTTCGGATTGCTCCGCTGAAATTCGAAGGGCACGAGCGGCACGGGCGGCGCCACCGTCCGCTCTGCGGCCAAAGGCGCCCGACCAGCGGTCGTCGATCAAGAGAGACTTTGCACGTCGGTCGGGCGCAGCGTAAGGTTGCAGAATGAAAGTTCTCTTCGTCGCTGCAGAAGTCGATCCCTGGATCAAGACCGGCGGGCTCGCCGACGTCGCCGGTGCCCTCCCCAGCGCCCTGAGAGCCGCCGGCCACGACGTGCGCGTCGTGATGCCGCGCTATCGCGAGATGCGCGAACGTGAGCTCCCGATGGACGGCCCGATCGCCGCCTCCTTCCTCCCGATCGGCGAACGCGCCGAGGAGCTGCGCGTCTGGAGGATGCGGGAGAGCGAGACGCCGCTCTACCTCCTCGATATCCCCGCCGCCTTCGAGCGCGAATCGATCTACGGCGAGAGCGATGACCATCGCCGCTTCATCCTCTTCGCGCGCGGCGTGCTCAACCTCATGCAGTACCTGCGTGAGGTCGCCGGCTGGCAGCCCGATGTCGTACATAGTCACGACTGGCACGCCGCTCTCGTGTCGAACTACCTCAAGACCTACTACGCGTACACCTTCGGACACATCGCCACCGTCTTCACGATCCACAACCTCGCCTATCAAGGGGTCAGCGGCCCGGCCTCGCTCGGACTCGCCGGACTCGGCGAGGGAGGACTGATCGAAAACGGACTCGGGCCGCGCGTGGCGGGCGCCTTCAACTTCATGGCCCGCGGGATCGTCTTCAGCGACATCATCAGCACGGTCAGCCCGACCTACGCCGACGAGATCATGACCGCCGACTACGGCGAGGGGCTCGACGGCGTCCTACGCGCGCGCCGCGACCGGGTGGTGGGGATCCTCAACGGGATCGACACCACCACCTTCGACCCAGCCACCGACGTGCACATCAGCTCCCGGTTCAGCGCCGACGATCCGTCGGGCAAGGCGGAATGCAAGGCGGCGCTCCAGCGCGAGTTCGCCCTCCCCGAAGGGGCCGATCGACCGCTCCTCGGGATCGTCACGCGCCTGGTGGACCAGAAAGGGCTCCACCTGCTGCACAGCGCCATGCCGTGGCTCCTGCGCGAGACCGACGCCCAGCTCGTCCTCCTCGGGTCGGGACAGGCGAATTGGCAGGATGCCTTCCGCGGCTACGCCGTCGCCCACCCGGACCGGATCGCGGCTCACATCGGCTTTGACGCCTCGCTGGCGCAGCGCATCTACGCTGGCAGCGACGCCTTCCTCATGCCATCACGCTTCGAACCGTGCGGGCTGGGCCAGATGATCGCCCTGCGTTACGGGAGCGTCCCGATCGTGCGCGCCACGGGAGGACTCAACGACACGGTGCGCGAGGGCTTCGACGGGAACGGCTTCCGATTCCACCCGTACGATGCCGGCCACTTCACCGATGCGATCGGGCGCGCCCTCCTGGCGTTCCGCGACACGGCGGGGTGGGCGGTGCTGCGCGAGCGCGGGATGCGCGAGGACAACTCGTGGGCCAACGCCGCCGGGCGCTACAGCAGGCTCTACGCGGCCGCCCGCCGCATACTCGGCGCCTAACGAGCTATTGGGAGAGGCGGGTCCGGCGCTCGGCCGCTATTCGCGCGTGACCGACGCGGTCTTCTCGCCGGCGTCGAGCGGAATGCGATCGCGCGCGATCTGCGCCCCGGGCGCGATCTTCCACTCCGCGATCGTCGTCCACCACCCGCCCGCCGGGAGTGCCCCGGTCTCCACGCGGCGGTTGATCCCGGCGACCATCTTCGGCTCGTAGAGGAAGATCGCCGCCGCATCGGCGATGATGCGCGCATACGCGCGCTGATAGAGCGCCTTGCTGCGCACCGCGCTGAACTCCGACTCGGCAGAGTCGAGCGCGGCGTCGACGATGGGGCTCGAATAGCCGCCGTAGTTGGAGGCGAAGTCGCTCGACGACGGCGGCGTGCCGAAGTTCGCGCGCAGGTCCCTTGGGCTCGGATCGTTATGCAACCCGTGCATCACGACGTCGAAGTGCCCCGAAGAAATGCGCTCCACGAAGGTGTTGAACTCCATGTCCTCCAGCGTCACCCGCGCTCCGACCTCCTTCCACTGCGCCTGCATCAGCACCGCTGCCTGACGACGCGGTGCGCTGGACGACGGCGTGAGCAGCGAGAAGGCGAGGGCGCGCCCCCCCTTGTCCCGCACGCCGTCCCCGTCGTGGTCGATCCAGCCAAGCGAGTCGAGCAGCGCGTTCGCCGCCGCGACGTCGTGCGTCGGCATCGCGATCGCGGTGTCGGCCGTCCACTGCGCGCGCACCACCGGGCCGATGGAGAGGTATGCGAGCGTATCGAAGACATTCTTGACGATCGCCCGACGATCCACCGCCATCGTCAGCGCGCGCCGCACCTCGGCGTCACCAAGCAGCGGGTGCGCCCGCTTTCGGTTCGACGGGTCGCGCTGGTTGAACAGCGCCAGTCCGAAGTCGAGCCCCTGGTAGGGGACTAGGCGCGTCGTGCTGGACTTGGCCACGCCGGCCAGGGCCTCGCCGCGCAGGATCTCCACCACGTCCACCTCTTCCGCGACCAGTCGCCCCCACATTGCCGTCGGATCGGGAGTCACGCTCCAGATCACGCGGTCGAGCGAGGGACGTCCGCGGAAGTTGGCGGTGTCGGCCACAAGCTCGATGAGCGACCCCCTTACCCAGCGGCGGAAACGAAAGCGCCCGTTCCCGACCGGATGCTGTGCAAAGTCCGACTCGCGCATCTTGTTGCGCGGGACGCCCGACAGGAGATGCGACGGAACGACGGTGAGCCCGTACACGAGCGAGAAGAACTGCTCGGGCAATCGCCGCTTGAACCAGACCACCGCCGTCAATGAGTCCCGGACGGTAGCCGAGTCGACACCGTCCAGCCCCGACGCCTGACGCGACGCCACGACCGCATCCTTGAGCAGTTCGACCGAGAAGCGCACGTCCTCTGCCCGTACGGGAACGCCGTCGTGCCACTTCGCACGCGGGTCGAGCGAGAAGGCGATGGAGAGCGAGTCGGGAGCCCAGCTCCAGCGCTGCGCCAGGCGCGGCTCGAAGCCGGCGTCACCCACTGTGTTCATCGAGGCGGGTGGCGCGGCCAGCGGCTCGAACAGCTGGTCGACGACCTGCTTCTCCACCAGATGCTCGATCACCGCAGGATGCAGGTTGTCCGCGTCTGCCGCGACGGCGATGATCACGGTGCCGCCCCCCGCCGCGACGGCGGATTCGTTCGATCCGCACGCGACGACAAACGCGCTCAGGGCGACGGCAATGGGGGCAGAGTATCGCATGCGGACAGACATCATGTATCGGATCTCGGGGGGAGACAGATCGCCCCGGTCGCTCGACGCCAGCTGCAGGCGCCGATGACCGGGAGGTATTAGACGTGTGAAACCAACGTCCCGCAACGGCAGAGCGTCCATCACCGCCGATAACAGGAAGGCGGGCCCCCTGTGGGACGTCGCCGTCGGAGGCGAAGAAGACGCCTTCACGCAGGGGCCAGAGGGAAGTATCGGCAGCGGGCGCGCGGGGCGTGAATGCGCCGCACCCCCCGCTAGAACAGCCGCCCGGAGAAG
>JBDTUA010000497.1:0-3628 GCA_040007995.1 Gemmatimonadota bacterium
CCCGTGCGCCCCTCGAAGATCCGGAAGTACCCCTCGGCCGGCCCGGTCAGCAATCCGTCGCCATCGAGGTCGACCGCAACGAACTCCATGCGCGAGCCACCGGTCGAGCCCACGCGCGCGGGCGGCGTGTACGACAGGTTGGCCGACGAGGCAAAGCCAGGCATGAACGACAGCTTGGCGACCGTCGGGAATTGGATGATTGGGGCGCTTGGGAAGCGATGTCCGGCCGACGGATATTGCGCCGTTCCGGTCACCGTCGTGACCGCGCTGACCGTGTCCGTGTAGACCGGCCCAGGGCTGGTCCCGCACGACTGCCAGCTCTGGTTGGAGTGCGCACGACCGCGCACGATTTCGCCGGTTGTGTAGCAGCCGGCGCTCCATCGGTCAGTGAACATTGCGAAGCGGGCGAAGTTCTCGGCCTGGAGTTCCAGGCGACGCACGTGGCGCGCACCGCCGTTGTCGTACGCCACCGCCACCAACTCGACGAAGCGACCGTACTGGCCGGTCGAGTTGCCGCCGACGCCAGCGTACAGGTCGACCTTCACCTTCGGGACCGGCTGTCCAGCCGCATCCGTCACAGCCTGCCCGTTGAGCAGCTGCACGTAGAGCGAGTCGGGAAGCGTGAATGTCGTGTCGGTCATGAGTCGGCTCTTGCCGAGCGCCAGGGCCCACTCCGCGGCGTACCGGTAATCCCGCTCGCGATCATACAGCTTCGACAGGATGCTGGAGCTGCCGGCCATGTAGATGGCCGACATGGCCAGCCCGCCCATGGCGAAGGTGAACACCATCGTCAGCATGAGGGCCGAACCACTCCGGTTCTTCAGCCGCCGCGCGAGGTTTCTGAGGCGCTTTCGCATATCGCGTACTCCCTAGTGCGTGATCGCCGAGCTGACGCGCATCGACGAGTTGGCGGGTGAGCAGTCCTGGGCCGAGACGCCGTATTCGAACGTCACCCCGGGGACAAGATTGAAGTCTTCCCACATGTAGCTGGCGGAATTCGACTTGCCGACCTGGCTGATCGGTTCGGTCCACGAAGATCCGGCCACACGCCGAAACACGGCGTAGCGCTCGATGTCCTTCTCACCGCCGGCCTCATCCGGCGACGCGGTCCACGTGACCTGCACCCGATCGACACCGCTGATATTCACGTTGGCCACGATGGGAATCCCCGGATTGAGCGGGACATCGCCGCACGAGTTCCGCTGCGACAATCCGATGTTGGCCAGCGCCGTTTCCGACTTCACTGTTCGGACAAACGTCTGTGAACGGTTCTGCAGGTTGTACCCCTTGAACACCCCGTTCACCGTGAGCGTCACCGTCCGGATGGAGTCGGCAATGCTTCCGGTCTGGTCCCAGTAGATCGGGAGCGCCGACGTATAGACGGAGTCGATCGAGCCGCTCGGCAGGACCCGGCTGTACTTGAAGAACGGCTGCCCCGTCGTGATGCGGATGCCGGTAGCCACCACTGAGTTCGCGCCGTCGTTCACCCGACGCCAGAGGACATACATGTTGGAACCGGACGCGGCGCTCGAGTCGGCGGAGACCCAGTAGCTCACCGTCTCGGCGAACGACAACGAGCGATCGCTCTTGCGATATGTGTAGTCGGGGTACGACTTGCTTGAGAACGGAAGCGAGACGGTGGCCCCCGTGGTCATCGCAATCGTCAGGCCGAGCGGCACGTTCGGATCGTAGTAGACGGCCTCCACATCGGCCGTGTCGTTGGCGATCAGGTCGGTATTGAACGTCACTGAGTAGGCATGCGCCTGGATGACCTTCGGTTGGTTCCGCGGGATACCCTGCGATGCATCCATTGGTTGGACGCCGATGCCGATGTTCCGCAGCTCGCGATCGACGGTGTTCTGTGCGTAGCGAGCCGTCTGCTGCGCGTCCGTCCGGCCGACGTCCTGCGCCAGGGCGCGCATTTGCATCGTGAAGAACGGCACGGCCGCGGCGAAAACTCCGATCGTGATCGTCATCGTCAGGAGCAACTCGCCGAGCGAGTAGCCGCGACGGTTCCCGCCCGTCAGGCCCAGGCGCATCGGATCCGCAGTATGGTTCAGGCGCATGCGAGTCTCCTAGAAGCGCGCGATCGCGGTCGTCTTCTTGACCGGGGTCGGCATCGCGGGGTGAGTAACGGTGACCGTTACGGTCTTGTAGTTGTATTGCGCGTTCAGCGTCAGCGCGATGGCGGTCACGCGCTTGTAACTGGCGTAGCCGGAGATGCTCGTCTCGGTGATGGCGAGCGTATCCATCGACGTATAGTTGCGTTCGGCCTTCACGCGCTCCACGCGCGCCGAAGCGAGATCGAGGGCGTTGTTCAGCATCGTGCTGTTGGCGTTACTCCTCGCGTAGCGACGCCCGTACTCGGCCATGCCGATCAGGGAGGTGCCGAGGATCGTGAGCGCGACCATCACCTCGAGCAAGGAGATACCGCGCCGGGTGCGGAGCCGTAGAGTGTTTCGCATCAGTTGAGCCTCGTCCAGGTGCTGCCGTTGTATCGGAATGACTCGGTGCGACCGGTGGCCATGGTGACGCGCACCAATCGATTGTCCACTGCGGCTCCGCGACTCGAGGTGAGATAGACATCAATGCCTGTGCTGGCGGCGCCGTCGCGCAGGAACTGGACGGCTGGCAGCCCGAGCATCATGCACAGGTTCGAACCGGAGACCGCGGAGGCCGGCGTGCTGCCGTAGCCGGGGGCGGGTATCACGAAGCGCGCCCCATCCTCGAGCGGCCGCCACGTCGAACGTTCGCCGGCGTCGTAGGTGCAGTTGTTGTTCGCATCCTCGACGACCCGCATGCGCTTGTTTGGGACGTCGAACGCCACGACAACGTTCGTCTGGCGCATGATCGCATTGCGCTGCGCGCCCTGCAGGATCGTGCGGACCGTGCGCATTGCCGCGTCGGCACGATACTTTTCGTAGTTGAGACGCGGGACGGCCATGGCGGCGATGATGCCCACCATGATCAGCACGACGATGAGCTCGAGCAGCGTGAAGCCGCGCCGTGCCCTTCCCGCCCTTCGGCCCGTCTCGTTAGGTTCCTGCCGGACTCGTCGATCCATGCCTGCCTCCTGGTGGCGGAGTGCCGCCGGTCCCGCGTGTGACCATCCGCACAACTGTCGCGCTCACAACGGGTTGCGTACTCCCGCTCCGTCTGGGGACGAAGGACGTAGGGCCGAAGTTACGGATCACTGCGCGCGCGCCTGTCACGCCAGCGTCCCGAATCGTCACCTTCTCCGACTCCGTTCCGCCGGCGTGACGGTCGACCCCGCTCGCACGTCTTCACCGGTGGCCATCCACGGCCAATCGTCCGGGCAGCGAGGGGGAAATGAGTATCGTCGCCGCGCTGGTCCCGAATCCGGCGCGCCTGTATCGAGTGCGCGCCGCCCTTCGCGGTCGTCATACGGTGGAACCGTGTGCGGATTGGGGGGCCGTCACCTTCCTGTGCGCCCAGCAGCCGGTCCATCTTGCGATCCTCGACCTCTTCGCCTTCGGCGACATGTCGTTCGAGCCGCTCCGACAGCTCAAGCGACGCTTTCCGCGACTGACGACGATTGCCTACGTCTCCGCGTCTCCCGAGCGCGCACACGACCTCTTCGACGCCGGCCGTGCCGGCGTCGACGCCC
>JBDTUA010000498.1:0-3625 GCA_040007995.1 Gemmatimonadota bacterium
TCACCAACGCTCCGAGTTCGGCGTCGTGATCCGTGAAGAACTGGAAAGGGGTGGACGCTGCCCACTCCTGTCCCATGAAGAGCAGGGGAGTCATGGGGAGGAAGAGAAGGAGCGCGGTCGCCAGGCAGTACGCGTCGACGGCGACATCGTGGTTGAGGCGAGCGCCGAGCGCGCGGTTGCCCACCTGGTCGTGATTCTGGATGCAGTAGACGAAGCACTCGGCTGCCAGTCCATCGGCCGGTCGTCCCCTGGGCGCGCCGGTGCGCCGGACGACCTCTCCCTCGTAGAGCCAGCCGCGCTGGATGCACCTGGCTATGCTCTCGGCACCGGGTGTGTAGTCGGGATAGTAGCCGTCGCGGATGCTGAGGCCGTGCGGCGATCGGGAGCGCGACGCTTCCGACAACGTACGTATCACGTGGGTCGTCGAGGCAGCGGGCGCGCGAGGGTCGACGCCAGGTCGGAACGACAGCCAGCGACACGCATCTCGGACGCCGAGTACCGCAGCGAGACCATGATCATCGCCGACACGTGCGGATGCCCGACGTTCGGCGGTCGCGCCCTCGGAGTAGAGCGCGAAGTTCACGCCCTCGGAGTCGAGCGTCGCGCCATGGGGATTCGGCGTGCCGGGAAGTATCTGCGAATACCGGCAGTCTAGCGGAATCGTATGCGCGTGTCGCTAGCGGGTCGCCGCTTCAACCGTCGGCAGGTCCGACCCCACGCACCGACCGCGGCCGCTGCGCTTCGCCTGCAGCAGCCGGCGATCGGCCACGTCGAGAATCCCGCGGGCGTCGGTCGCCTCTGCATCGGCGGGTAGCCCGGCGACGCCCGCGCTGAAGGCGATCGAGACGGTGCGACCGTCGCCCAGGTCCAGTGGCGTGGACGAGACGGTGCGGCGTAGCGCCTCGATGCGCACGACGGCCGCGTCGAGCGTTGTCCCCGGAAGGATGATGACAAATTCCTCCCCGCCGTAGCGCGCCACGATGTCGGTGCGGCGCATGTCCAGCGCGAGCAACTCGGCGACGAGTCGCAGTGCGCGGTCGCCGAGGACGTGCCCGTGCGCGTCGTTGATCTGCTTGAAGTGATCGACGTCGATCATCGCCAGCGACAACGGCTGCTCATCACGCGCCGCCGACTGCAACGTGGCCGCCAGCGCACGGTCAAAGTGCGCGCGGTTGAACAATCCGGTGAGCCGGTCGTGCGATGCCAGGTAGAGCAGGCGTTGCGCGCGGCGAACGATGGTGACCGAAAGGAGCGTCGCGACCGACAGCAGGAGCATGCGGGTCCAGAGGTCGACGGGGAGGTACGGGCCCGCGCGCAGCACGTAGGCGGGGTCGGCGAGATCGTAGCGACTCGCCGCGAACGCCCAGAGCGCTCCGTACTCGCCGATCGTCAGCAGCCCGATAGCAATGCAGATGCGCGCATCGTAACGCAGGCTCGTCGCGACCAGCGCCAGAAAGTACATCTCAAAGGTCACCGTCGAGTTGAGCGCGACCATCGGCGAGGCGACGACCAGAAAGCTGACCAGGGCGAGCGTCACCATCGACACGTCGAATGCACTGGTAGCGAAGCCGACCCAGGGTCGCCACCGTCCCTGCTTCAGCCACCAGCGGATGAACACGGCGACGAGCCCCGCCACCAGCGTCACGGTGAACCCCGTGATGTGAATCAACTCCTCCGCATGATGCAGCAGGTTCCATGTGGGGGCGATGATCAGCAGCGACATGGCGAGCACGCGAACCGTCGCCACGACCGCTTCACCTTCGATGCCGGCGTCGGCGAGCGCAGGATCGGGCGGCGCCCAGATCGGAGGGGGGGTGACGTCCTTCGTCAGCGATGTGGCGGGGGGAGACGACTGCACGGAGGTAGTGTCCCACGGGTGCCGCGCAATTTCAAGTGTCGGTCGTGCGAAGTCGCCAGGTCGCGCGCGGGGTACGGCGCACCGATGCCGCCAGCACGCCGTCTCGACAGGCGCGCTTCTATCACCGAAGTTGCATCGTTCCGATCTTGACGCCCTTCCCGAGTGATCCGCCTCATGAATTCGCTGATCCGCTCTCTCCCGCGTCGCGTGGTTCTGGCGCTGCTCCCCCTCATGGGCGTGCCGCTGGCGGCACTCGTCCTCGGTGCGCAGGCGGCGGCGCCACCCGACGTGATCCTTACCGACGGGATTGTCCTGACGGTCGACGCGACCGACCGCGTGGCGCAGGCGATCGCGGTCCGGGGGAATCGCATCGTTGCGGTGGGCACGAGCGCCGAGATCGCGCGACTGGCCGGCCCGCGCACGCAGCGTATCGACCTGCACGGTCGAACCGTCACGCCTGGGCTGCTCGACGCGCACGCCCACTTTAGTGATGGCGGCGGCGACCGTCTCTTCGTCGTGGACATCAGCTATCCCAAGGTGAAGCGGATCAGCGACGTGACGGACATGGTCGCCGCGCAGGCGGCCAAGCTCGGGAAGGGGAAGTGGGTTCAGGGCTGGGGATGGGATGAGGGAAAGCTGGATGAGAAACGCAGGCTCACCGCGCGCGACCTCGACGCCGTCTCGCCAGACAACCCGGTCTACCTCACCCAGACGACCGGCCACTACGGCGTCGCGAACAGTGTCGCGTTGCGACTGGCGGGGATCACCCGCGACTACAAGGACCCACCGAACGGGACGATCGATCGCTCCCCCGACGGCACCCCGACCGGCATCCTCAAGGAGTCGGCGCAGGACCTGGTGTGGCGCCTGATCCCGCCGCGCACCGCGCGTGAGGTGGACGCGGGGATACGCGACTTTGCCAAGGCCTTCAACGCGGAAGGGATGACCGGCCTCAAGGATCCCGGCATCTCGGGCGCTACCTGGGACGCCTATCAGCGCGTCAAGGCGAGCGGCGACCTCCCGGTACGTGTCTTCGCCCTCTGGCAGGGGGGACAGACGGTCGCGGGGGCCAGGCAACTGATCGCCGAGCGCGCGGCGATGACCCGTCCCTATGAATCCACCGGCGACGATCACGTCGTGGCCGGCGGGGTGAAGCTGTTCGTCGATGGCAGCGGCGGCGCACGCACGGCGTGGCTATACGACGAGTGGCACCACGACTACACCGCGATCGACTCCGGCAATCGTGGCTACCCAGCATCGAACCCCGACACCCTGCGCCTGTTGATCCGCATGTACCACGATGCCGGATTCCATGTCAGTACGCACTCGATCGGCGATCGAGGGATCGACTGGACGATGGACAGCTATGCGGCGGCCCTCAAGGCGAACCCCAAGCGCGGATTGCGACACGGCATCATCCACGCGAACATCCCGACCGAGCACGCGCTCAGACTCATGGCAGGGATGCAGCGCACGTACGACGCCGGCTATCCCGAACCTTCCGCGACCTTCATGTGGTGGCTTGGCGATACCTATGCGTCGAACTTCGGTCCGGAGCGATCCTTGCGCCTGGACCCGTTCGCCACGTTCAAGGCGCGGGGAATCCTCTGGGCCAACGGCTCGGACTATGGCGTCACGCCCTTTCCCGCACGCTATGGCATCTGGAGCGCGGTCGCCCGCGAGACACTGTTAGGCAGCCGGGGCGATCCCTTCGGCCGCGCCGAGTCGGTCGACGTGCACACGGCGCTGCGCGCGGTGACGATCTGG
>JBDTUA010000499.1:0-3574 GCA_040007995.1 Gemmatimonadota bacterium
CCGAGGGGCTGATCCGCTACTCGGTCGGGATCGAGGATGTCGACGACCTCGTCGCAGACCTTGCGCAGGCGTTAGGCTGAATCGGTCGAAGCACGCTGCGGCAAGCGAATGCATCTTTCAGATCTGAATGAGTTCTGAGTGCCCGTCGCCACCGTACATGAGTTGACCAGTCGCTCTCTCACACGCTACGACAACACAGCCCTCCTCTGGCCGGCTAAACGCCAAGCATCATCTGCAGCCGCCTCAAACCGACCGATCGCAGCGAGCCTGCCTCAGAACGGCGAGCTTCCGCCCGCGGTCGTTCGCGCCGCGCGATCGAAGTCGCAAGAGCTGCGGCGGGTGAGAGTGTCCGGGTTGCAAAGTGTGGTGGCAGTGTGCCCATTGTCTGATGCCTAGACCTGGTCGCCTGTCGCCGGCAACCTCGAACCCTCGGCGTCGCCACCCGGTGTAGCCCGATGGCCCCCCAGTAGATAGCATCCCCACATGGACATCCACGACGTCATCCGCACCCGCCGTTCGGTCCGGCAGTTCACCGACCGGCCCATCCCACGTGAAGAGATCGAGCGACTCCTGGAGGCCGCGATTCAGGCGCCGAATCACCGCATGACCCAGCCTTGGCGCTTTTACGTGCTCGGGCCTGAGACCCGCCGCGCGTTCGGGGCTGTGTTGGGGAGACGCAAGGCGAAGAAGGTGGAGGATCCGGTCGCCGCGCAGGCGGTGATCGACAAGGTGAGCAACGCCAACGCCGCGCTGCCCGCGCTCGTCGTCGTGACCACGACGCTCGCCGACGACCCGGAGGTTCGCGAGGAAGATTACGCAGCCACGATGATGGGGGTGCAGAATCTCATGCTGACCGCGAGCGCGTTGGGGCTCGCGACGCACCTGAAGAGCGGAGCGGTGATGGCCGATCCCGGTGCCCGTGCGGCAATTGGCGTCCCCGAGGGGGAGCGAATCGTGGCGCTGGTCGAAGTCGGCGAGCCGGGCGAATCGCCCGCGCCCAAGGCGCGCCGAACAGTCGCCGAGGTCACCAGCTGGTTGCCGTAGCCTAACGCGCCCGCACTTCCCCCGTCCTCCTGAGACGTCGTCTCCCCTCGCCGTCCCTCCTCGATCGCCACCTGCTGAATACGCTGCGCCAGCAGCACGGTCTCCGCCTCTGGTGGGGCATTGGGTTCCTTCCGCAGCAGCTTGACGACGCGCTCGTAGGCGCGCAGCGCGTGCGCCCGCTCGCCCAGGCGAACGAGCGAGAGCATCAGCGCGCGGACCGCCCACTCGTGCAACTCGTCGCGCGCGAGCACGCGCCGGTAGGTCTCGACGGCGCGGGGGTACCGCTCCTCCTGCATCTGTCGATCGCCCAGCGCGAACGCGGCATCGAGAAAGCGTGAGCGGAGGCGATCCCGGAAGGGCTGGTGCCAGTCGCCGGCCGGCTCGCCGTCGAGCAGGTCGTCGCCGTACCGCGAGATCGCCTGGTCGAGCCGCGCGCTGGCCGATGGGTTCCCGCCTGCGATCCCGCGTTGCGCCGACGAGGCATCTGCCTCGAAGAGTGCGACGTCAAATTCACCCACCACGTCCGGGGCGACCCGATAGCGATCGGCCTGGACGATCACACTCTTCGACCCGCCGAGCACCTTTCGGAGCCGGTGCAGCGTGACGTGGAAGTTGTTGCGCAGTTGCGTGGTCGACGCTTCGGGCCAGAAGGCCAGGCCCACCGGCTCCGTGGTGACGCCGTCCGGCTGGAGCAGGAGATACATCAGCAGTTCGCGAGGACGTGCAGATCCCCACGCACTCGTTTCGAGCAGGTCGGCTCCGCGAAAGACCTGCAGCCCGCCGAGTGCCTGCCCGCGCAGCGGCTCGGTGTCGGTTGTCGGCACACTGCGACTTCGGGTCACCGTCGCCAAGCGCGCGGTGCCCTCTTCCTCCGCGGACAGCTCGGCGAGCCGGATCGGTGCGCGCAGTCGGCATTGGCCCGCTCGACGGCTTCGCGCTACGCTGGCACAATCGGTCCCGCGACGGGTCGGGAAAGTGCGATGTCGTCGCCACCCCAGGCGCGCACGTGTGGGGGGTGTGTTGTACGAGGTCGCGGCCCACCAGTTGCAGCGGCTGGACGAGGTGGAGGGCGTTGGGAGCGGGTACGACCGTGACGAGTCGCTGTCCGCGATGCATGACGTGGACGTCGGGCGCGCGGCTCGAGAACGCGCGTGGCTCGAGGAGGTCGGCGAGTCGTGACCCGCATCTTCCCGTCGAAGATGGACACATGTGCGGCGCGTGAGGCGACCGGCGCAGCCATCGACGGTGCCTGTGGGGCTGGGTGGCTGGTACACGAACCCGGCCGCACGATGTATCGTCATCCATAGGCATCTGCACTCCACAAGCCTCCAGACGACCGAGTGACCGTCGTGCCGTTCCTGCTACGCCTCCTCGTGCTGCTCGTCCTGCTCGGCTTCGCCGCCACACTGGCGGCGGTGCTGCTCCCCGTGCTGCGCAGCTACCTCGGCGGCGACGATCGGCGGATTCGCGACGCGCGTACCCTGCCGGGACGTCAAGACCCGATGGAACGGCTCGAGGAGCGGCTTGACCAGCTCGCGGTGGAGCAGCAGCACCTGGCCGAGCAGCAGCAGTTCATCACCAAGCTGCTGGAGGAACGCGCCAGCTCACAGCGACCGCCTGAGCCGTAAGCTGCGCAGGGCTCGCTCCGCCACCGCTCATCCTAGATGCGGACAGCCCGCGGTGGCGCGAACTGCAGCTTGAGCAGGGCCGCCTTGGCAAACTGCGCGTAGTTCTCGGCGTTGTTCAGCGCACGATCGGGGTACTTCCGCGCCAGCTTCTGGCAGAAGGCAATGTCGTACGGAATGGGTAGCTCGTCATCCGTGTCCGTGAGCGATTCGATGTGCGTGAGCTCGTGGAGCATCGTGATGACCGAGGCGTCGAGGGCGGTGAAGATCGAGGACTTGGCAGCGTGCCACGTCTGTCCGGTCGTTGGCCGCACGGAGAGCGAGGCCTCCTTCACGCGCCGGAGCTTGGCCACCCCATCGGTTCGTGTCTTGAAGCCGCGGTACGTCACCAGCCCCGCCTTCTCCTCCTCGACACCCGGGTGCAGCTCCCGCACCATCCGGATGATCTTGTCATAGCGTCTCTGCTCAGTGGCAGGGAGGGCGGCAAGTGCCGGCTTCACCCACTCCCCGGATACCGTAGGCGAACTCGGGCAGCATCGGCAGCTCAACGAAATCGTCATCGGCGGGACGGACGACGCCGGCTCTACTGACAGTGGGTCGGGTCCCCAATGCGCCTCCACGATCAACCGTGTCGGGGTCCGGCGCCATCAGGGAATTCCCTAACGGTTGCCTGCAAACTGGACGCGAAGGCGACGGCGCGGCCGGTTCCTAACTTTCGCGCGCAGGATGACGGACAATCAGGGATTTGCCCGATGTGGTAGCGCGGCCGATCCCGCATCGTGCTCCACGAGACGAGGCAGCGTCGACAGGACGTCAGGCAGTCGCCGATCCGGACGCGAGTTCCTCCGCTCCCCACCTGGAGCCATCATGCGCCACTTCCATCGCTCACTCATTCGCTCACTCAT
>JBDTUA010000500.1:0-3567 GCA_040007995.1 Gemmatimonadota bacterium
CGACGCCCTGATCGTCGCAGACCAGGACGATGAGCCGTCCCGTATGTCGGCCATTTTCGAGCAGGCCGAGGCTCGGAGCGTCGCCACGCGCATTCGCGATGCGCTCGCCGAGGCGCGCCCGACGGTACGCGATGCCGTCCTCATCGCCGTCACACGCGCACACGAGCGCCTCACAACCGAACAGCTCGGCCAGACGATCTCGCTCTCGCGTCGCGTCCTCGCCAAGCACCTCGACCAGGCAGCCCTTCCCCCGCCGCAACGACTCCTCACGTGGGGGCGCCTGATCGTCGCGGCGCACATGCTCGAAGATCCGCATCGCAGCGCCGACGGCGTCGCCCAGGCGCTGCACTTCCCGTCGGGCAGTGCCTTTCGCAACACCTGCCAGCGCTACCTGCACCAGACTCCGTCCGAGATCCGGCATCGCGGCGGGGCGGAGTTCGTCATTGCCGCCATGTTGCAAGACCATGACAGCGGCGCGCAGGCTGCCGCCGCCGACTGAGCGGTTCGGACGGATGGTATCGTATCGGGGCAAATCGCGCGTACGGTGCGGTTGCGTCGCCCTTCGCGCGGCGTGATGATCCGCGAGGGGATGCCGCGCGCGAAGCTCGCACCCCGCCCTCGTTTCCTTCCCGCATGCTCCTCGTCGCCCTCACCGGCAACATCGCCAGCGGCAAGTCGGCCGTGGCAGCTCAACTCGCCGCGCTTGGCGCCGCCGTCATCGATGCCGACGTTCTGGCGCGCGAGGTCGTAGCACCGGGAACGGCAGCGCTCGATTCGATCGTCGCACGTTGGGGGCCGACGATGCGCACGGCCGATGGCTCGCTCGATCGCGCGGCGCTCCGCGCGATCGTCTTCGCCGATGCACCGGAGCGCGAGGCGCTGAATGCCATCGTGCATCCGGGCGTGGAGTCGCTGCGGCGTGCCCGCATCGAGGCGGCCCGGCACTCCGGCGCCGAGGTAGTCGTCTGCGACATACCCCTCCTCTTCGAAACGGGGCGCGAGGGAGCGTTCGAATGCATCGTGGTCGTCGACGCGCCTGAGGCCGTGCGCCTCGGACGTCTGCACGAGAACCGCGGACTCTCGATTGATGTGGCTCGGCAGATGATCGCGGCGCAACTCCCCGCAGGGCCCAAGCGCGCGCGCGCCGACTACGTCATTGAGAACGGTGGATCGAGGGAGGCGCTGCGCGAGGCGGTCGATGCGCTGTGGCAGTCGCTGCACGCTCGTGCGACAACAAGTGGTGCGTAATTTCTTGACAACACGTTTGGCGCGCCGGTAGACTTCGCCGCCATCATCCACCCCAGAGCGGCGAACGTGTCAAACATTCCCAGCGACCTCCTGTACACAGCCGACCACGAATACCTCAAGGCGACGGACGAGCCTGACGTCTTCTCGGTCGGCATCACTCAATATGCGCAAGACCAACTGGGCGACATCGTCTTCGTGGAATTGCCCAAGGTCGGCGCGACATACGAGGCACACGATACGTTCGGCACGATCGAGGCGGTCAAGGCGGTCTCCGAACTCTTCGCCCCGGTGTCGGGATCGATCACCGCGATCAACGACGCCCTCGACGCCGATCCCGCAGCCATCAATCGTGATCCGTACGGCGACGGCTGGATGATCAGGGTCCGACTCTCGGATCTCTCGCAGAAAGACGGGCTGATGTCCCCTGCCGCCTACGCCGCCCACATCGGGGAGTAGACGGCGGAGGAGTCCGACCGACGCGGACCCATCGCGACATGAACGAAGAGCGGCGCCCCACTCCATGGGACGCCGCTCTTCTTTACGTCTAGTCTTCTCGTCTTCTCCTAACTCGCGTACTCCTCCACGGGCGGGCACGCGCACACCATGTTCCGGTCTCCGTATGCGTTGTCCACGCGACTGACCGCAGGCCAGAACTTGCGCTCGCGTGTCCATGGCGCGGGGAATGCCGCCTTCTCGCGCGAATACCCATGGCTCCAGTCGTCGCTCACCACCGACTCCATCGTGTGCGGCGCGTGCTTGAGGGGATTGTCCTGCCGATCGAGCACCCCTGATTCGACCTCAGCGATCTCCGCGCGAATGGCGATCATCGCGTCGCAGAAGCGGTCGAGTTCTGCCTTCGATTCGGATTCGGTCGGCTCGATCATCATCGTGCCGGCGACGGGGAACGACATCGTCGGCGCGTGGTAGCCGTAGTCCATCAGGCGCTTGGCGATGTCTTCCACCTCGATCCCGCTCGCCCCCTTCACCACGCGTGTATCGATGATGCATTCGTGCGCCACGCGTCCGTTTTCTCCCTTGTAGAGGACCGGATAGGACGCCTCGAGGCGATGCGCCATATAGTTGGCGCTGAGGATCGCGACCTTGGTGGCGAGCGCGAGCCCTTCGCCCCCCATGAGCTTGATGTAGACCCAGGAGATCGGGAGGATCGACGCCGACCCCCACGGCGCCGATGACACGGCGCCTAACGACGTGCGCCCCTCTTGCGGGACGACCGGGTGCCCCGGCAGGTGCGGCGCCAGGTGCTCCGCCACGCCGATCGGTCCCATCCCCGGTCCGCCCCCCCCGTGCGGGATGCAAAAAGTCTTGTGCAGGTTGAGGTGGCAGACATCGGCGCCGATGTCACCCGGGCGCGCCACGCCGACCATCGCGTTCATGTTGGCGCCGTCCATGTAGACCTGCCCGCCGTGGGCATGCACGATCTCGCACACCGTGCGGATCCCGGTCTCGAACACCCCGTGCGTCGACGGGTACGTCACCATCAGCGCGGCAAGCTTCGCCGAGTGCTGTTCGGCCTTCGCACGCAGGTCGTCAAGGTCGATGTCACCGTTGGCGGTGTTCTTCACCACCACCACGCGCATCCCCGCTAACGCGGCGCTCGCTGGATTCGTCCCGTGGGCCGACTGCGGAATCAGGCAGACGTCGCGCCCGGTGTCGCCGCGCGACTCATGATAGTCCCGGATCGCGAGCAGTCCCGCGTACTCGCCCTGCGAGCCCGCGTTCGGCTGCAACGAGACTGCGTGAAAGCCGGTGATCTCGGCAAGATCCGCCTCGAGCGTGGCGAAGAGCGCGTCGTAGCCGCTTCGCTGCTCGGCAGGTGCAAACGGATGCATGCGCCCGAACTCGCTCCACGTCACCGGGACCATCTCGGCGGTGGCATTCAATTTCATGGTGCAGGAGCCGAGCGGAATCATCGAGTGGCAGAGCGACAGGTCGCGCCCCTCGAGCTTGCGCATATAGCGCAGGATCTCGTGCTCGGCGTGGTACCGCGAAAAGACCGGATGCGTCAGGAAGGGCGAGGTGCGCCGGAACCGCTCATCGAATCGCACGACGAGCGCGGCGTCGAGTTCGGCCAGCGGCGGCGGCACGGACGCCCCCGCCAGGACGGCGAGCAGCTCCTGCACGTCCGCGGCACCGACCGTCTCGTCCAGCGCGACCACGACTGACGCCTCCCCAGTCGCGCGCACGTTGATGCCGCGCGCGGCCGCCGCCGCCACCACGGCCTCGGCCGTCATTCCCGTCAGCTGCACCGTAATCGTGTCGAAATACGCGTCCTGCGCTACCCGATGCCCGAGGCGCTGG
>JBDTUA010000501.1:0-3559 GCA_040007995.1 Gemmatimonadota bacterium
ACAGCCGCCCGGAGAAGATCAGGAAGCTCACGCAGACCAGCTGCAGCGTCAGCGCGGTCGCCCCGAGGTCGGCAACCCGCAAGGCGATCCCTGCAACGATGGCGCCGGCGTACACTGCCGCAACCGTGCGCGTGACGCGCGAGAGCCGCCGACGGGTCATATCGGAGATGCGGTGATGGTGTGTCCGTGTCCGACGAACGAAGCCGTACGTACAGGCTCGGCGCGCGCCGAGTGGAAACGGAATCCGGGGGCAGCCGGTGAGCGCTCGGTCGTTGGCGAATCTGCGCGTCCGCCCCTTCCGCGTCGAGTCGCATGGCCCGCTATATGGTGAGCGACGCCAATCCCCGGCTGCTCTCGATCAATCTGGACGCGCAGCTGGGTTCAGCAGTCCAGGCGTGAAGCAGATTGCCAACGCAGGCCGCGTTCTAACTGCCGTCGTCGACAAAGTGCCGCGCCGGGTACCGTGGGCTGTACTTGAGCGTGCGGAACAGCGCTTTCGAATACGGATTGTCGTTGCTCACCCCGGTTCGACTAAACGACGGGAGCACGCCGAGACGCTCCAGCGTGGCGAGCATGGTGCGAGGAGCTACGCCCGCGCCTCGGCGGGTTGGGATCGTCCTCGTCCCCCCAGATCGCCTGGATTTTCGCTTTAGGGACGAGCAACGCTGCGGTCTCGTCCAAGCCGGCCGCAGCCAGCGCGACGCGGGGCTTCTCCGCGCCGGTCCATACCGTTAGGGGTCGTGAGGACATGCCGTCTACGCCACGCACCTCGCGCACCACCGCGAGAGGGTCGGCTGCGGAACGCCCACCGCCGCCGCCAAGCGC
Source organism: Gemmatimonadota bacterium (assembly GCA_040007995.1). Classification (GTDB taxonomy): domain Bacteria; phylum Gemmatimonadota; class Gemmatimonadetes; order Gemmatimonadales; family Gemmatimonadaceae; genus SCN-70-22. The sequence continues at coordinate 826 of JBDTUA010000501.1, forward strand.
GTCGCACTCACCGCCTGCGGTCACGCGAGCTGCTGCGCCACCCGCGTCTTGAACGCGGCACTGTACTCCGCCATCGGACCTCGCTCCGTCGTCCCCCTCCGACGTGACCATGACCGTGGCCACGGCCTGCGACGAGTGCACGTCGAACGTGACGCTGTTGTCCGGCCATGACGACGTCGTGCGCGTACCGATCTGTGTGACCCCGCGTGTCGCTCCTCGTATATTGCGGCCTAGCAACCGCGCAGCGTGCACTCCCTTCTCGATGAACATCGTACGGCAACTTCGGCAGCGGATCGTGCCCACCGCGGAGGAGGAAGAGGCGGACCCGCTGAGTTGGCGCGAACGCGTCCTCTTCGCGCTGCTGGCGATGTCGTTGGTGCTCGGGACGCTCGTCGGCGTGCCGAGCATGATCATCGCGTACCTCGATCGGATGTGGCTGACGATCGCCGTGGACTTCATCGCGCTCGCCGCCTGCTGGGTGCTGACGTTGCATCCGCGCCTTCCGTTCGCGTGGCGCGCCGGCCTGTTCCTAGGCATAACATACGCCGTCGGCCTGAGCTTTCTGCTCTCCGTCGGGCTCGTCAGCCAGATATACCTCATGGCGGTGCCGATCCTGACGGCGCTGCTCCTGGGGCTGCGGCCGGCATTCGCGGCGTTGGCGCTCGTTTCGGCGACGCTGGGATTCGTCGGCTACTTCGCGGCGGCGGACCTACCGATGGGCCGCCTGGCCGACGCGCCGCGGCTCAAGTTCGCGCTCATCGCGTTGAACTTCCTCTTCGTCGATGCGACGCTGACCATTTCGGTGGCCGTGGTGATGCGGCGGCTCGAACGGTCGCTCGTCCGGGAGCGGCGGTCGGCGGCGAGCCGCGACCGACTGGCCGGCGCGGTGGCGCAGGCGGTCGAGGGCATCGTGCTCTGCGACCGCGAGGGGCGCATCGACTACGCCAACGCCGCCGCGTCGCTCCTGCTGGGCGACGCTGCCCTGCTTCGCTTCGAGGAAGTCGAATCCGACGGCGGTGTCTCGCTCGCGGACGCGATGGGCCAGGCCCGCACGTGGCGCGGCACCGTGCGCATCCCGAACGGCGAGGAGATTCCCCTCGAGTGTGAGCTGACGGTATCGCCGCTCGTGCTCCGCGATCCGGCGGCCGGCGAGTTCGTCGCCATCCTCCACGACGTGACGCACGAGCGTCGGCTCGAGGAGCGGGTGCGCCGCGGCGAAAAGCTCGAGGCGCTCGGGACGCTCTCGGGGGGCATTGCGCACGACTTCAACAACATCATCGGCTCGATCCTCGCCGTCGCCGAGGTGGCGCGCCTGTCGGCGACCGGCGCGCAGGCCGAGGCACTGGAGCAGATCGCGATGGCCTGTCGCCGCGCCCGCGACATCGTGCGACAGATGATGGCCTTCAGCCGCCAGGAAGTGCGCAGTCGGCGTCCGCAGCAGCTCGCGGCCGTCGTCCGCGAGACGCTCCCGCTGCTGCGGGCGTCGATCCCGGCTACCATCGCCTTCGAAACGGAGATTGAGGCGCGGCAGAGCGTCGAGGTAGATGCCGCCGAAGTGCACCAACTGTTGCTCAACCTTGGTACCAATGCCGCTCAGGCGATGGCACACCGCGAGTCGGGTACGCTCTTCATCGCGGTGCGAGACGTGCTCGCCGACGACGCGACGCGCCGTGTCTGGCCGTCGGCCCAGCTCGGCGCGTCGTACGTCGAACTCAGTGTGCGCGACACAGGCACCGGCATTCCGGCGCGCCATCTCAACCGAATTTTCGATCCTTTTTTCACGACCAAGCCGCTCAACGAGGGCACCGGCCTCGGTCTCGCCAGCGTGCACGGCATCGTCCGCTCGCTCGGCGGGGAGATCCAGGTCGACACCGCGGAAGGACAGGGGAGTGCGTTCCGGATCCTGCTGCTCGCCGTCGAAGAGGAGGTCTCCAGCGGACCTCGGCTCGTACCGCGCGATCGGCTCGCGCAACGACGTTGGGAGGGGGTGCGGGCGTTGGTGGTGGACGACGAACCCGCACTGCGACATATGTTGCAGCTCGTGCTGAAGGGCGCGGGCTTTGACGTACGGGTTGCGCCAGACGCGGGCACGGCGTTCGACGTGCTGCGCGCAGCGGGGCCACCGATTCAGTTGCTGCTGACGGACCTCTCGTTGCCGGGCGGCAGCGGACTGGCCATCATCCAGGCCGCCCGCGATCACTCGCGGGCGACTCGCAGCATCCTGATGTCGGGCTACAGCGCGGTGGCCAGCGAGGCGGATGCGACGGTCAAGCCGGATGCGTTCCTGCAGAAGCCGTTCGACTTCGCGGCGTTGCTGGAGACCGTGGCGCACGTGATGGATTAGCGTCGCGGCCGCAGCGCCGCGCGCGCGGTCGCCGCGAAGACACTCCGGCGGACTTCAGGACGAAGGTCTTTTCGCCAGCGACAAGCACCTGGCGGAGCGCGGGCTCCACGGTGTCAGCAACAGGCCACCTCGCACTCGAGATGGCCCGCCGCTGACGTTCGCGTCACACCGCAATCGGCGAGGACACCCCGAGCTTGACCCCATCCGGGTCGTTGAACTGAAACATCCGCGCGCCCCACGGTCGATCTTCCGGCTCATTCAATAGCGTCCATCCCGTCGCCTTGATGCGCGCCGCGGCCGCGTCGACATCGGCCGCGGAGGCCACGTTGATCTGCAGAGAGAGTCCCTGTCCCTTCATCCGGTCCCATCCAAGCTTGCCGTCATCCTGGT
>JBDTUA010000502.1:0-3555 GCA_040007995.1 Gemmatimonadota bacterium
ACGGCGATCGGGACGACGGCGTCGTTGTACGAGCGCGATTCAACTCCGCAGTACGCGCGCGTCCTGTCTGCCGCGGCGAAGGTCCCTGAGGCGCAGGTCGTGACGACGCTCGTCGATCCGCGCGTTCCGGTCGATCAGGTGGCGCTGTTCGACGATACGTCGAGCGTCACGGGGACGGTGGATCGACCGCCGCTGCCGCAGTCGAATGTGCGCGCTTCGGTGACGGCGTGGGCGCCGGGTCGCATGAGCGTAGCGCTCACCGGGGAGGATTCGAGTACGTCTCACCTCCTGATCGCGGAGAATTGGTATCCCGACTGGCGTGCGACGGTCGATGGGAAGCCGGCGACGGTGCGACGGGCGGATCACACGCTGTTGAGCGTGGACGTGCCGTCGGGGGGGCGACGGGTGGAGCTCGTGTTCGACTCGCGGGACTACGCGAAGGGGAAGGTCGTGAGCCTGGTGTCGCTGTTGCTGGCGCTCGGGATGGTTGGGGTGCCGTTGTGGGTCGGGCGGCGCGGAACCGAGACGGTGCGAGGCGCAGCGGCGAGCTGATGGCGATGCAAGGCACTCCGCCGCAATCGAGACGGGGTGATCACCGCGGTCACGAAGACCGTCTTTGGATGACGGCGCCGGTTGGGACGCGGAGGGGGCATTCCGCCCTCCGGGATATCGCCGTTACTGCTGGTGACCGCGCGACCGAGTGTCTCGTGTCGCCGGGCGTACGGCGTCGGGCCGGCCATCGCGACTACGCGGCGACCTGCTCGTAGGAAAAGGTCGGAATGCCGGTGCGCTCGGTGGCATGCTCGACGGTGATCGCGCAGATCTGTCCGGCGGCGTCGAGCTCGAGCAGCGTGTTCTCGTCGAGGTCGCGCGTCTCCGCGATCTCGCCCGGTTTGAACTCGATATGCAGGGTATCCGTGTCAGAGAAAAACGTGACTTTCATAGGAGGAAGCCCCTATCGAAAAATGCGTTGTGGACAGTTTCGCCGTCGGCCTGGATGACCTCGCGCACCGGGGTCGTCACGGCGCGCCGGATCCAGGCGTCGAGGATATCGCGACGATCGGGCCGGGCGCGGATGGCGACGAAGTACCGTGTGCACTTCATCGGCGCAAATCTACCGCGGGCCGGGGGTCGAAGGAGCCCCCGGTGCGGCCAGCGTTACGCGCCGCGCGTCAGCGCAAGGATGGCTTCGGTCGTGAGGGGCACGGAGCCGCGCCCGCGGGGGTGGGCGACAACCTTGGCGCCGCGTCGCTGATTGGGGCGAAGCGTACGGAGCACCGCGCGTCCGTCCTCGACCACGAACTCCACTTCTGTGTTGGGCAGCAACCCCAGCTGCTTCCGCACCGCGATCGGGATCGTCACCTGGCCCTTCGTCGTGATCTTCATCGCGCGTCCTCGGTCTTACCTGATAGAGTAACTACCCCTGTCCTCGGAACACGGCAATGGCGCTCACGATCCGAATGCCCGTGTCCTTCGCGACACCAACCTCTCCGGGGCTGATTCCGCCGCCACTCGGGTGAGAATGCACGAGGGTTCACGAGTTCGTGGGCCAAGCAAGACCCTGCGGGCCCGAAAGCCGCCCGCCATTATGCTGCCGTCATCTAGTGGTGCGGATGTCCGCTACTTCCGTTGTACGCTGCGGTAGAGTGCCGGTGCGAATGGTCGTCGTGACGACGAACCCTCGCGTGGTGCGCCTACGCGGCGACGTGCAGGCGCCCACGCTTGCGCGAGCGGGGCGCTGCCCGGACGATGATCTCGACGTCTTGCCCGAGCGCATTGAGAAAATCAATCAGGCGTTGCGTGGAGAAGCCACTCAGACGGCCGCGCAGCAGATGCGAGACCTTCGGCTGATCAATGCCCATGAGCGCGGCGGCATCCTGCTGCGTGAGCTTCTGCGCGCGGATCACATCATCGATCCGTGAGGCCAGTTGCGCCTTGGCCAGCCGTTCCGCCGGGTTCGACATTCCCAGATCCGCGAAGACGTTACCGCTCCCGCGCGTGACGGGGATGTCGGTGCGCTCTTCCCTCGTGACCCGCTTTGTAATGCTGCGTTCCTCCTCTTACTCGGGATCATCAGTCTCACGCGCCGTAGTGCGCGGCGTAATGCCGTTTCGCTCGCTGCCACCGTTCCTTGATCACGGCGATCTCCCGCTTGGGGGTCGCGATGCCGCGCGTGGACTTCTTCTGAAAGACGTGCAGCACATAGACGATATCCGCAAGCTTCACCGTGTAAATCGCGCGATAGGGGCGGACGGGTCGGACCAGGCAGCTGTATCTTGCGAGCATGTCCTCCCCGACGCCCAGCCGCTTTCCTCTCCGCTACGTGCGACCCGAGGTCGCCGAGCGACAGACGCTTCACTGCCGTGAGATGTCGCCAACGAGCAAGCTTGCGCTTGCTGACGCACCTTGGGATCTGGCGAGGGACGCGACCAAGGCCGGTGTTCGGCAACGGCAGGCGCACCTGGATGCGGCGACGGTCGACGCCGAGGCACGGCAGATCCTGCGGAATGCGGCCGACGGATGTGGTTTCGGTCTTTGCCCGCAACTACTGACCAACGGCATCGAATGGATGGTCGCAGGCGGCGTCGCCGCGTTGGCACGACGCGGTCTGGTGGGTCGTCGCAATATCGGGGGCGAGAGAGCGCCATCTTCGCGATGTGCGAGCGATGCTGCGTGTCCTCGGCGACACTGTCGACGTTGCGGCATTGCCACACGAGGCCGACATGATGGGCCCGTCGGCACAGTGGGAGGGGATGGAGCGCTTGGGCGAATGCGCGAGGATCGGGAGCTCGCCGACCGCTACCAACTCCTCCGCTCGCCCTATACCGCGGCGGGAATGATTGCCGGCCGCGCACGTGGGAGCGACGAGTCGTAAGTGGCACTCGGACGGCATGCGATCGGCGAGGTGTATTTCGCGAAACTGATGCGCATTCCGCTCGCGCCAGAGGGGGGCACCTGACGCGCGTAACCTGAGCGGCGACTGGCACGTCGGGCACGCGAGCGAGGCGACCTCAAAATTCTGCTGCAGCACCACCACCAAACTCCGACCGCCCTCAAAAGATCGCCAGCGGGTAAATGAGCGATCCCGTTCCCCCTCGTATTCGAAGGGGAGTGGCGACGAAGAGAAGCGTGGAACGCCGGTGCCGCGCGATGTACTCCGCGACGGCCTCGAGATCGAGGTTTGAGCCGGGCGGCGAGAGAGGGATGCGCGCCGGCTGATCTGCGCTTCAGGAACGTCGCCGCCCCAGGCCTGACCGCGTCGAGGGCGCTGGGCGTTCAAACCCGCTCCTCACAAATTTCCCTTGTGCTGCGCACCGTCGACGACGACGCACGCTCCCGTCACCCAGCTTGCCCGCTCAGACGTCAGAAAGGCCACGACGTCCGCGACTTCCTCCGGCGTGCCCATCCTTCCCCATGGGATCGTCTTGAGCACGGCGCCGTAGAGATCCGGATTGCCGTGCTTCACCTGCTCCCACGTCCCACCGGCAAACTCGATAGAACCCGGTGCCACCGCGTTGACCCGGATCTTCTGCGGGGCAAGCGCGACGGCGAGCG
>JBDTUA010000503.1:0-3536 GCA_040007995.1 Gemmatimonadota bacterium
ATCACCAGCGAGGATCCGGCCAACGGGTTTCTCCCGAGCACAGGCCGCATCGAGTACGTGCACGTGCCGGCGGGCCCCGGCGTCCGATGGGACGCCGGGATCGAAGCCGGTACGACGGTCGGACTGTCGTACGATCCGATGCTGGCCAAGCTGATTGTCTGGGGGGCCACGCGCTCGGAGGCGATTGCGCGCATGCACCGCGCCCTGACCGAGCTGACCATCGTCGGGATCGAGACGTCGCGTGAGTTCCACCTGCGGGTGATGGAAGACGCTGAGTTCCAGCGGGGCGATATCGAGATTCAATGGCTCGAGCGCCGACTGCCGGAGTTGGTGGGACGCACCCCACCGCGGGCGAGCATCGAGGCCGCGGCTATTGCCGCGGCGCTGCTGGCCGACCGTGACCGTCGCTCGCGTCGAGGGGGGCCAACGAGGGAGAGCGGCACCCCCACCGCGTCGACATCGTCCACCGCACCAGCGATGCCCTCGTCCCACGCGGCGGATCCGTGGGTGATTGCCGCGCGTCGCGAAGGGGTACGCTAACCGGTGGTTGCCACAGCGCGCATCGACTCGATCGCCGCGGGGGGGGCGGGCGTGTCCCGGGTGGACGGGCTGGTCGTCTTCACCCCGCGCACCGCTCCCGGGGACCTGGTCGAGCTCTCCTACGTGAAGCGGGACCGCTTGGGGCACGGTCGGCTGACGCGCCTGCTGGAGCCGTCGCCGGATCGAATCGAGCCGCGCTGCCGGCACTATGACGGTGACCGGTGCGGCGGCTGTCAGCTGCAACACATGACCGTGGAGTCACAGCGAGAGGCCAAGCGGCGGATCGTCGCCGATGCCTTCGCGCGGATTGCCCGGCGTCCGGTCGACGTTGCGGCGGTCGTTCCCAGTCCCGGCGCGTGGGGCTATCGGAACAAGCTCACGCTCGCGCTGCGCTGGCGCGATGGGGCGTGGCGCGGAGGGATGCATCGCTGGGACGACGTCGATCGCCTGTTCACGCTCGAGGAGTGTCCGATCACCCACCCGCGCGTGGTGGCCGGGTGGCGCGGGGTCCTGCAGGAGGGGCGACTCCTCCCGCGCGCGCAGGAATTGCGCGGGGCCGTGCGGCTGGCGGGCGAGGAACTCGCCTTCGTCCTCGAAGGGGGAAAGCAGTGGCCGCACGCCCGTGAGTTCGCGGCGCTGCTCGTCGGCTTTGGGGCGGTCCGGTGGATCGACGCGGCGGGTCGGGAGCACGACATCCTCGATCGCGGCACACCGCGCCCTGCCGTCTCGTTCGAGCAGGTGAATCCCGCGCTCGCCGAGCGCCTGCACGCCGACGTGGTGGCGCTCGTGCACGAGCTCGTGCACGAGGTTGGGCACGAGCGTGGGCACGAGCGTGGGCACGAGCTTGGGCACGAAGTTGTGGGGGGCGTGCCGGGGATCACGTCCGGGAGTGACGCGGCGATGGTCATCGACGCGTACGCCGGGGTGGGCGACACCGCGGTGCAGCTGACGGCGCTCGGCCTGCGGGTCGAGGCGATCGAGCTGGATCGGGAGGCGGCCGAGCACGCGGCGCGCCGCCTGGCGTTGCCGTCGCGTGTGCACTGCGCGCGGGTGGAGGACGTGTTGCCGTCGCTCCTCCCGGCGGAAGGGGTGATCGGCGTGATCTTGAATCCCCCGCGCGCCGGGGTGGACGCGCGCGTCTGCGCGACGCTCGAGGCGGCCGCGAGGAGCGGGGCGGCGCCACGCGGGGTCGTATACGTCAGCTGCAACCCGGCCACGCTGGCGCGCGACGTCGCGCGCTTGCCGTCGTATCGGGTCGCGCACGTGCAGCCCTACGACATGTTTCCCCAGACGGCACACGTCGAGACGGTGTGCCTCCTCGTACCGGAGCGCTGAGTGAAGTACATCGTGGACGTCAACGGCGAGCGGCTGACGGTGGAACTCGACGCGGACGGGGTCCGGGTGGACGGTCGTCCGGTGCGAGCGCACCTTGCGGATGTGGAGGGGACGCCGATCCACCTGGTGACGATCGCCAACGAGATGCACCGCGTGGCAAGCCGTCGGGGCGATGCGCGGGGACGCTACGCGCTCTGGATGGACGGCTATCGCTACGAGGTGGAAGCGCTGGATGAGCGCATGCGCGCGATCCGCGACCTGACGTCGGCCAGCGAGACGGCGGGAGGACCTCGCCCTCTGCTGGCGCCGATGCCGGGGTTGATCGTTCGGATCGGCGTCGTGCCGGGCGAACGCGTGGAGGCGGGGCAGGGTCTGGTGGTGATGGAAGCGATGAAGATGGAAAACGAACTTCGCGCACCCGGCGGCGTGTCGGCCGTCGTGAAGGCGATCCATGCGGTCCCGGGCCAGGCGGTGGAGAAGGGGGCGCTGCTCGTCGAATTCGAGCAGCCCGAGTGAACCGGGGCTACGCCGCGGAGTGCGGCGGTGCCTGCCGCGGCGACGCGTTCTGACGAGTCGGGGCGAAGCGAGCGGTGGCGTAGTGTTTGATGCTGCAGATCACACGTCGCGCTCCGTTGACTTGCTGTAAGTGCCTATCTAGCTTGCGAGTCTGTCAAAAAGCGCCTTTCAGCGCCGCGCCAGGCCGCGTCCGAGGCCTGTGTGGGTCGTACTCGTCATTCGTTCTCGAACATGAAGACTTTTTCCGCGACACCCAAGGACATCGAACGAAAGTGGTTCATCGTCGATGCCGAGGGGCAGGTGCTGGGGCGTATGGCCTCCGAGATCGCGAAGATCATTCGCGGCAAGCACAAGCCGATGTATACGCCGCACATGGACACGGGTGACAATGTCATCGTGATCAACGCGGCGAAGGTGAAGGTGACGGGACGCAAGGCGGAGCAGAAGCGATACTTCCGTCACACCGGCTACATGGGGCACGAGAAGTTCACGCCGTTCGCGAAGATGATCCAGAGTCATCCGGAGCGCGTGATCGAGAAGGCGGTGCACGGGATGCTGCCGAAGTCGGCGCTGGCGCGCCAGGTGCTGCGTCTCAAGCTCCGTGTCTACCCCGACGCGAACCACCCGCACGTCGCGCAACAGCCGACGGCGTTGACCTTCAACGACAAGAGTGAGTAGGGATGGCTGAGAACGCGCAGATTCACGCCGTGGGTCGCCGCAAGGAAGCGGTGTGCCGCGTGTACGTGAAGCCCGGATCGGGCAAGTGGGACATCAACGGTCGTACCCTTGGCGACTATTTCCCGCGCCCGACGCTGGTGTCGTCGATTCAGCAGCCCTTCACCGCGACCGACATGCTGGGTCGCTTCGATGTCACGGCGCACCTAGAAGGGGGCGGGCAGTCGGGTCAGGCCGGTGCGCTTCGCCTGGCCGTGGCACGCGCGCTCGTCGAGATGGATGAGGCGCATCGGCGCAAGTTGCGCGACCTTGGCCTGCTGACGCGAGACGCACGTGAGGTCGAGCGCAAGAAGCCGGGACAACCGGGCGCGCGCAAGCGGTTCCAGTTCTCGAAGAGATAGCAGACGGACGGGGGACGGGAGACGGGGGACGGGAGTGCTGGCGCGCGTTGCGCACCAGCGGCTGCTCGG
>JBDTUA010000504.1:0-3512 GCA_040007995.1 Gemmatimonadota bacterium
CCACGACGCTCAACCGGCAGGGAAACGACGTCGGCACGCAGTATCGCTCGGCGATTTTCCCCCAGTCCGCGGAGCAGGAAGCGCATGCCATCCAGGTCATCGCGCGCGTGAACGCGTCAGGTCGGTGGAAGCGTCCGGTGACGACGAGCCTCGAGCCCTCCGCCACGTGGTATGACGCGGAGTCGTACCATCAGGAGTACCTGCAAAAGCACCCCGGTGGCTATAGCTGCCACTACCTGCGCGACTAGGCGCGGGTACGTTCTCGCGCCAGAACGACCGACCGACGTCGCCGCATTCTTCGGGAGTTCCGAGCGAGTATGACGTCGGCGGTTGGTCGGTCAGGCGGGGACGTCGGCCAGTCCCCAGTTGGCGAGGTCGAGCGTCATGCCGTGCACCACTCCGCGACCGGTAGCAATCGCGAGTTTGCGACTGCGCACGTCCTCCCGGTACTTCTCCCGCGACTGGTCGGCCACTGCGTTGGCGATTGCCACGCGCAGCGCCGCTTCCGTGCGCGCGCCGGCGGCATTGATGGCCGTCATCGCCGACGACTTGATGCTCCCGTTCTGCACGTGGATGTCGAAGCAGAGCGCCAGCCCCAGTTCAGTCGTCAATCCGAGCTTTCGGAAGGTCTGTTTCGCCGGTTCCATGTAGCGCTGGAATGCGAACCGACGCTGGATCTCCTGCACCTCGCGCATGGCGCCGAGCCGATCGAATGCGATGCGCCAGGGGTCGACAAGCCGGTGCTTGCCCGGGGGGACGCTGATGCCATCGAGGAAGTCGATCTGCTTCGCGACCGACATCTTCCGCAGCCGCTCGAGATCCGCGGTCAGGTCGACGAAGGTGGCGCGGATCATTCCTGGGTGCTCGGTCGCGACCGCATCGAGGATGCCTTGCACCTGACCGGCCATCACCGTGAAGCCGATGATTCCCCAGGTGAGTCCGGCGCCATCGAAGTTGCCGACCGCCAGCGTGTAGCCGTGCCCCTCGATCGCCGCGGTCAGCTGCAACGCCCGCTCCTCAAGTGTCGGTTCGGCGTCTCCCGTCAATCGGGGCCACAGGTCGAAGTCGATCTGTCCCGTGACGGGTAGCGCGTTCATCTGCTGAAACTGCTTCAGCGCCGACTCGGTGTTGCCGCCGAACATGCCGTCGGCCGAGTCGAGCGGCATGCGCAGTTCCTGCAACCGCTGCTGCGCCCGCTGCACGTGTACGCCGCGCGCGCCGCGCGCGAAGAGCGTCCTTGCCATCAAGCCCCCAGTCGTAGCAGTAGTGGCGGGCGGGCGCACGGCGCGAACACTCGACGCGCGTTGCCCGCCATTGCGCGGGCGTGGGTCCACGCCCGTCGGCGGCGAATGTACCTCTGTCACTCCCGCTTCGTGAGACTCAAAGCGGCTATCGCGCTCCTCGCACGACGGTGCACGCGACAGCCCCCGCTACTACGTCGCCGACGCCTCGGCCCCTTGCGCGCCGGCATCAGCCCGCTTGGGGCGGCGTACGCTCCGGATCTTCCCGCTCGCCCCTCCCCCGCAGAACAGCCGATCACCGCCATCCGACTCGAGCCCGGACACCATCGTCCCGGCCGGCATCTCCAGACGCTCGAGCACCTCCCCGGACTGCGGATCGATGCGTCGCACGTCGCTGCCGTCTCCCTCCCACGTCCCGTGCCACAGCTCGCCATCGACCCATGTGACGCCGGTGACGAACCGGTTGGACTCGATGACACGGAGCGTCGCTCCCGTCTCCGGGTCGACCTGATGGATCGTCCGGCTCCGGTATTGCCCGACCCACAGCGCTCCCTCCGCCCACGCCAGCCCGGAGCTCCCACTCCCTGGCGACGGTATGCTGGTGAGCACCTCTCCAGTGGTGGGTTCGATCTTCTGGATTCGATCCTCGGCGATCTGGTACAGGTATCGGCCATCGAACGCCGTTCCGGCGTGCGCGGCGACCTCAATTGTACGCATCGTCGCGCCGCTCTCGGGATCGAGCGCATTCAGCGCGCCGCCCGATGCGAACCAGATGCGTTCACCGTCATACGTCACGCCACCCACAGCGTCGAGCCCCGGGAACGGCCCGTATTCGCGAACGATTTCAGCGGTGGAAGGAGTCATGCTGCCAGACTAATCCGTCGGTAGCGGCGCCGGGAGTAACAAGGTTGTCGTGAAAGCCGGGGTCGGCGGCGTGATCCAGCGTCGCGCTCGCCCCCGGCCGAACGATTCGACCTTGCCGGCGGATGAGAGGGCGTCGAGCGCGCGCTGCACGGTGCGCTGGCTGGAATCGAGTGCGAGCGCTAACGCCGAACTTGACCACAACTCCCCGTCAGCGAGCAGGGCGAGCACTGGCGCATGCGCGTCCTCGACCGGGGGCGCCAGCACGGCGACCGCGGGCGCAGTGCGCGGCAGGAGAACAAAGCCGCGTTTGGTCGCCCGGACATCGGCCAATGGACTGAGCGCGGTGCGCAGCCGCGCCACCTCGACGCGCAACCGGGCGCGATGCGACGCATCCGTGAACGTCGAGCTGAAGGCGCGCGCAATCAATACGTCTCGGGGAACGTCGCCGGGCCAGACGTCGCCTAACGCCCGCGCGAGCCCGAGCAGCAGGGGGCGCGTGGCCAAGGAGACGACCGCGCGGTCCACGCGCACGACGAAACGGCACGCGTCGATGATCAGTGCCGGCGACGCGAGCAGGCGCTCCACGTCCTCCAGCAGGAGGAGTCGCTCCTCGCCGTTTGAAATGAGGCGCGCCGCAGGCGTGCGCAGGACGCGCTGCGCACTCTCGACCTCCGCGCTGAGTGCCGGGATTCCTGCCTCGCGCGCGGCAAGCGCCGCCCGCGTCAATGCGTCGCGCGCGTCGACCGCTCGGATGCGCCGCATGGCGATTCCTGCACGGATCAACTCGTGGACCGTTCTCGAGGCCGGCGGGAGCACGGCGGGGTCGAGTTCGCCGAGCGCCCGTTCCGCCTCGTCGATGCGTCCGATCAGCAACAGGCGCCGCACGGCGAGATGTCGCGCATGCGCCGCGTTCACACGATCGCCGCGCGCCTCGAGCGTCGCCCGCGCGGTCTCCAGGGCTTTCGTGGACCAGCCGAGGTCGCGCGCGACAAAGGCAATTTCCGCTTCGGCGACGACGCAGCGCGCGCGGGAGACAACCTCCCGCGGGCCAAAGGCCCGTCCCGCACTTCGCAGCAGGACCTTGGCGCGCACGAGGTCGCCGAGTTGCGCCATCGCGATTCCTCGCAACGCGAGCGCGGGCGGGTCGTCGCGCAGCGCCACGCGTTTCAGTGCACCCAGGGGATCTCCCGCGGCGAGTGCCCGCGCCGCGGCCGTGATCAACGCGTCCATTCGAATCCCGCCACACTTGTAACTCTCACGGTCTCCTCGTCCTTCACTAAGTCTAGCGCACGACCAATGAGTCGCATCCCGCAACGATACTCACGAGGACGGAGACACGAACGATGACGACACACACGACCGGAACGCGCGAAGAATGGCTGGCGGCACGACTGGAGCTGTTCGAGG
>JBDTUA010000505.1:0-3499 GCA_040007995.1 Gemmatimonadota bacterium
ACCTGGTGGAACTGACGTCGCTCGACTCGACCGTCCATCTCGATGTGCGCTACGCCACCGATCGCAACTTCCTCAGTGTCCCGGTCTATACGCAGGCGCGCGCCTTCCTGCAGCGCCCCGCGGCGGAGGCGCTGGTGCGGGCGCAGCACCGACTCGCCGCGTTAGGCTACGGTCTCCTCATCCACGACGGCTATCGTCCGTGGTACGTGACGAAGATGTTCTGGGACGGGACTCCCGTGGACAAGCACCAGTTCGTGGCGGATCCCGCCAGCGGCTCCAGGCACAATCGGGGAGCCGCCGTCGACCTGACGATGTACGACCTCCGCACGGGAGAGCCGGTGGTCACCACCGGCGGTTACGACGAGATGTCGGACCGTTCGTATCCCGATTACCCGGGCGGTACGTCTCGGCAGCGCGCCCTGCGCGAGATCCTGCGCGCCGCCATGGAAGCGGAGGGTTTCCACGTGTACGACGCCGAGTGGTGGCACTTCGACTACAAGGACTGGCGCCGCTACCGCATCGGCAACCAGCGGTTCGAGGACCTCGGGCGCTGAGTCCCGCCGGGCGACGCGTGGATCCATTCCGCGCGTCGCTGCAATGCGTCAGAAGGCGAACATCTGGGTGAACTTGACCATCACGGCGCGCCCGGCGACCGGGCTGTCCGGCGTGAGGATGCGCTGGTCGTTGTAGACGATGAACAGGTCGCTCAACGGATGATGGATGATGTTGAAGCGGACGTTGGCGTTGAACTGCTTCGAGCTTTCGTCGTACTGCGACAGCGCGTCGACGAACATGTTGGTCGTGAAGGAGTAGTTGACCCGCGCGGTCAGCAGGTTGTTCACGAAGTCGAGGCGCGGTCGGTCGAGCTCGGCCGCCGTGCGCTGCATCCCCACTGTGGCGCGAAAGCGGAAGTTCGGACGGAATGTCGCGCTGCCGTTGACGGTGCGTTGGCTTCCCGCATACAGGCCGCCAATCGAGTAGCGCACACTGGTGGAGATCACGCGCGACTGATCGGAGACGAAGTAGTACTGCCACTCATTCCACGTGTAGAGTCCGGCGGCGATCGGCGCGGACATCTTCGCGTTAGGCAGGAACGGCGAGGTTAGGCGGTTCGACGTCGGGTTGACCGAGATCTCGAAGACCGATCCGTCGTTGAAGAACGTCGAGTAGCCGGTGTGCAGCTTCTTGAACACGATGTCGCCGCGCAGGTCCTCCTGGTAATCCCAGGTCAGGTGCGGGTGGAACTCTCGAATCCCGTGGGCGCGCAGCCAGGGCGACCGCGGACGCAGCCCCGTGTCGAGGAGGTACTTGCGGACGTCGATGCGGCGATAGAAGCCCAGGTCGTTGTTGAAACCGGGGCCGAGCTGCATGAGCCCACCCTTGCCGTGGAAGAAGTTGCTTTCCCAATTGAGGGTGGAGCGCCAGGCGTAGTCACCACTCTCGATGCCCGGCGTCTGGGACTTCACCACGTAGGAGTTCCAGTCCAGGTTGCCGAAGAGCCGGATATTGTTGTCGACGCCATAGACCCGGTTGACGTAGCCGTCGCGCAGATTGCGGACGCCGGTGTCGGCGCCGCTGAGGTTGGCACGCTGCATCACGAAGAACCCGAGGTCGTTGCCCACCCGCCCCAGGTTCTGGCGGTAGCGCAACACGCTGGAGTTGGCACGCGGAAGGATGCCGTCGCCGCGTTCCTGGATCGAGAGAAGTCCCAGGCGCGCGGATTCGGTCAGCTTACCGGTGATGCGAATGCCGCCGTCGATCGGGACCTGCAATCCCGTCGTGCTGAGGCCGATACGCCGCGAGAAGAAGAGCAGGTTGTCCTCGTCGGCGGTCGGGGTCGTGGTCACGCGATTGTTGCGCGCGGCATCGCCGATGTAGAAGACGCCCGAGTTCTCAAGGAAGAAGTCGCGCTTCTCGGGAAAGAACTGCGAGAACTGGGTGAGGTTGACCTGCTGTTCGTCGGCCTCGGCCTGGCCGAAATCCGGGTGGACCGTGACGTCCAGCGTGAGGCCCGGCGTGATCGCGGCCTTGAGGTCGACGCCGACGTCGGCGGAGTTGCGGAAACCCGGGCGTGGCCGCGCAGTGGTGCCGAGGGCGCGGACGGTGTTGCTGGCGACGTACGGCTTGATGCGCAGGTCCCGTCCTGCACTCCCGGTTTGGAGACCAGTGAGGTTCCCAGCGAGCGAGACGCGGTTCATGTTGAACGCGCGTGGCACCGGGGACCAGAAGTCGACCTCGTTCTTGCGGCGGACGTGGCGCGAGAAGTTGATCCCCCACATAGTGCCGTTGGACTTGTCGAAGCGCAGCGCCCGGAACGGGATGCGCATCTCCGCGGTCCAGCCGTCGGCGACGCGCTGCGTCCGCACGTCCCAGACCGCGTCCCAGCTCTGGTTGATCTCGCGCCCTTCCAGCGCCACCTGGCGGTCGTGCCGCGCCCCCTCAACGTTCGTGCTGAAGACGTAGCCGTTGCGCCGGTCCCCGAAGGTGTCGAGCAGGAGCTCGAAGTCGTCCTGGTCCTCCTCCTTGAAGTCCTTGCGGATGTCGTTCACGACCAGCCCTCGCGGGTCGCGGTCGTGCAGGTAGGCGGCGATGTAGAGATTCTCATCGTCGAAGGCCACCCACACGTCGGTCGCTTCGGTGGCGGGCTGCCCTGTCAGCGGCTCGCTCTGCACAAAGTTGCTCGACGGCTCGGTGGTTTTCCAGACAGGTTCGTCCAGGACGCCGTCGATGCGGATCGGTCCTCCCGCCGGCACCGCGAGGAGTTCGCGGCGTCCATCGGGTGATCGGCGCTGGACGGACGCGCCGCCCGCGCGGTCTGCCGTCGTCGGGACGCCGGTCTCGTGCAGGGTGTCACCCGCGGCGCGCGCGCGCTGCTGGGCGCGAGCATGGGGAGCGGTCGTCGCAAGGGCAATCACGGCGATCGGCAGGGCGAATCGCGCGCGGAAGACGGGAACTGTCATGGGGGAGGAACAGGGAAACGTGCGGGGGCGTGTCACACAGTGTACGCGCATGCCACCGCGTGGTCACGGGGGAAGGTGCCTTCTTTCGAGGATGTAGGACGCGGCGACGTCACGGTATCCTGCGGAAGCGGGTTGTGTCGGGCCGCCCGCGTGTGGTGCGGTGCGCTCTCCTGCGCGCCACCCCGCCCGTGTGTGTCTGCTCGCCCTCCCGCGCGCCGGTCCGCGTGGCGCGAACGATGCCGCGCCGTCTCGTGCACTAGTGGAAGTCGTGGCTTCGAGCCCACGCCTCCCCGGCGTCGGCACGCAGGGCGAGAAACTGCTCGGCACGCAGGTTCACGACCCCTTGCTCCACCTGCAGCGTGCCGCGGATCAGCAGGAGCGGGGTGGTGGAGATCAGGAGCGCCTGCCGCTCGAAGCGCTTGGGGGTGACGACCACGTTGAGGATCCCCGTCTCGTCCTCCAACGAAAGAAAGACGAAACCCTTAGCCGTTCCCGGACGCTGGCGGCAGATGACGAGCCCCGCGTGGGCGACCCGGTCC
>JBDTUA010000506.1:0-3416 GCA_040007995.1 Gemmatimonadota bacterium
ACAGTCGACGGTGCACGACGAACAGTCGACGGTACACGACGAACAGTCGACGGTGCACGACGACGAGTCGACGGTACACGACAAAGAGTCGACGGTGCACGACGACGAGTCGACGGTGCACGACGCGGAGCCGACTCTACACAACGAAGAGCCGACCGTGCACGATCACGAGTCGAGGGTGCACGACGACGAGTCGACGGTACACGACAAAGAGTCGACGGTGCACGACGAGGAGCCGACGGTGCACGACGAATGGTACGTGCTACGCGATGCATAGCCGGCGCTGCCGGAAATACAACGGGCGGCTCACCTGAGCCGCCCGCCGAAACACGTCACGCTACCGGCGTCGTCACGCCATCGGCAGCGTTCGCACCGGCTTCCCGGTCAGAACCGCCACCGCATTCGCGACCGCCGGACCGATCGGCGGCGTCCCAGGTTCGCCCACTCCCGTGGGCTTCTCGGTCGACGGGACGATGTACACCTCGACCACGGGCATCTCGCGCATGCGCAGCACGCGATACTTGTCGAAGTTCGACGACACAATCTTCCCCTTGTCGATGTCGATCTTGCCGTAGAGCGCCGCGCCGAGTCCGAAGGCGATCCCGCTCTCCATCTGCATGCGCACCACGTCGGGATTGATGACGATTCCGCAGTCCACGGCGCACACGACGCGATGCACGCGCGGCTTGCCGTTCTCCATGCTCACCTCAGCCACCTCGGCGACATAGCTGTTGAACGACTTGTGTACGGCCACGCCGCGCACGTGCCCCGCGGGGAGCGGCGTTCCCCAGCCGGCCTTCTCGGCGGCGAGGTTCAGCACGGCGAGTCGGCGCGGTTCCTTGGCCAGGAGTGTGCGCCGGAACTCGACCGCGTCCTTGCCGCCGGCACGCGCCAGCTCATCGACGAACATCTCGACCGCAAAGCCGGTGTGCGTGTGCCCGACCGACCGCCACCACTGCACCGGGACGGCGAAGGTGGGATAGTGCACGTCCACGGAGATGTTGGGGATCGCGTACGGGTGATCGGCCGCCCCCTCGAACGAGCTCGGATCGCGTCCGTCCTTCGACGCCATCACCGTCCCCGCCATGAGCGACTGGCCAACGATGCGCTGCTGCCAGGCGATTGGCATCCCGTCGGCATCGATCGCCCCCTTGAGCTGATGCACGAAGGCGGGACGGAAGTAGCCGGCGTTGGTGTCGTCCTCGCGCGTCCAGACCAGCTTGACCGGTGACTTGCCGTCGATCGCCTTGGCAATCGAAACCGCCTCCACGATGTAGTCCGCCTTCGCATTGGCGCGCCGGCCGAAGCTTCCGCCGGCATAGAGCATGTTGATCGACACCTGCTCGGGCTTGAAGCCGAGGAACTGCGCGACGGCTCCCTGGTCCAGCGTCTGGAACTGTTCGCCGTTCCAGATCTCGCAGCGGTCCGCCTTGAGGTCGACGACGCAGTTGAGCGGTTCCATGCTCGAGTGTGCGAGATACGGAAACTCGTACGTCGCCTCGATCACCTTGGCCGCGCCAGCGAGCGCCTTCGCAGCGTCGCCATCCTTTCGCTCCTGAGCGCCCGGCGACCCGAGCAGCGCGTGCATCTTGGCGAAGATCTCCGCGGTTCCCTCGGTGCTCGCCTTCGACGTGTCCCACTCCACCGTGAGCGCCTTGCGCCCCTGGTTCGCCGCCCAGAACGACTTGCCGAGCACCGCAACACCGTTCGGGATCTGCACGACGTCGACGACGCCGGTCACCGCCTTGGCCTTGGAGGCGTCGAACGACTTCACCGTCGCCCCGAAGAGTGGCGGGTGCATGACAACGGCAGTGAGCATGCCGGGGAGCTTCACGTCCTGCGTGTACTTGGCCGTCCCGGTGCTCTTTTCCTTGGCGTCGACGCGCGACACCGCATTCTCCTTCCCGATGTAGCGGAAGTCCTTGGGATCCTTCAGTGCGACCTTCTCGGGGACTGGAAGAGTGGCCGCTACCGCGACCAGCGATCCGTAGTCGGCGCGCCGCTTGCTCGATGCGTGCACGACGACGCCCGGCTCGGTCGTTAACTCGCCAACCGGGACCTTCCACTGCTTGGCTGCCGCCGCCAGAAGCACGGCGCGGGCCGTCGCTCCCGCGGTCCGGTGCTGCTCCCACGAGTTTGCGATCGCGCTCGACCCGCCGGTTCCCTGCATCCCGAAGGCGGTGTTGATGTACTTCGCAGTATCGGCCGGCGCTCCTTCGACGCGGACCTTCGACCAGTCCGCATCGAGTTCATCGGCCACAATGGTAGCAAGTCCTGTATAGGTACCCTGCCCCATTTCGAGATGCTTGGCGAGCACCGTCACCATCCCGTCGCGCCCGATCCGTACGAAGGCGTTCGGGGCGAAGGGATCGCCAGTGCCGCCAGCGGCAGCGTCGGCAGCGCCGCCGGGCGCCTTCTCGCCGGACGGGGCGCACCCCGCGGCGTACACGGAGACGAGCAGACCGCCGCCGAGCGCGGCGCCGATACGGACGAAATCGCGCCGGCTGTAGGCCGTTGGGGCCTCGCGCGAATCATTGCCGCCGCCGAAGCGCGCGTTCCTGCGATCAAAGGGTGACATCGGTCAGCTCCCCCGCTTGCGATCGGCGGCGCGATGGATCGCGGCCCGGATGCGCTGGTAGGTCCCGCAGCGACAGATGTTGCCGTTCATTGCGGCGTCGATGTCGGCATCGGTCGGGTTCGGGTTCTTCTCGAGCAGGGCGGCGGCCGACATGAGCTGTCCGCTCTGGCAGTAGCCGCACTGCGGGACCTGCAGCTCGACCCACGCCTCCTGCACCGCGTGCAGTCCTTCAGGCGAGATTCCCTCGACCGTAGTGATCTGCTTGTCGCCGACCGCCGACAGCGGGAGGGAGCACGACCGCGTGGCGACGCCGTTGACGTGCACGGTGCAGGCGCCGCACTGGGCGATCCCGCAGCCGAACTTCGTCCCGGTCATGTCGAGTTCGTCACGGAGGACCCACAGCAGCGGGGTCGACGGGTCCGCCGTCACCTCGTGCGGTTTGCCGTTGACATTGAGGGTGGCCATGGCAGACTCGCTCCAGTATTGGGATGAAGTGGGAAGGCGCAGCACAGGTCCGTCGAGCCCGCAGAAATCTATGGACCGCGATGCGGACGCGCGCGGGCCGGATTACCTCCGGACAGTCACGTGTCGATTCGGGCGATCGCCGTTCGTATAGGGTGTGCACGCCGGCGCGACGCCGGCCATCATCAACCGGAGCAACCGGAGAAGCGAATATGACGACCTACCTTCTGAGCATCTATCAACCCGACGGACCTCCCCCGCCGCCGGCCGACCTCGAACCGATCATGAAGGGGGTCTTCGCCCTGCGTGAGGAGATGAAGGCCGCCGGCGTCTGGGTTTTTTCTGACGGGTTGCATGCGCCGAGTACCGCGACGGT
>JBDTUA010000507.1:0-3369 GCA_040007995.1 Gemmatimonadota bacterium
GACGACGCGGCGCGTGGCGCGGTGCTGTACAGCGAGATCTGGCGGCGGCACGGATTCGACTGGGCACGGACGGAGGCCGAAGGCCTGCTGCGTTTTACGTGCGCTATGCAGACGAGTGGCGGTGCCTTCGTGAACTTCATAGCAGACTGGGAGGGACGGCGTCAGTTGCACACGCCCACGTCTCGGCCGGGCGACGGCCCGTGGCATGCGCGCGGCATGCATGCCCTTGCCTGCGGCGTGGCGACCTTCGGTGACGACAGGTATGCCAGGGCGTTTGAGGCGGGGCTAACTACGCTCGATCAGCCGACGCCCTACCTGGACGTGCGCGCCGTCGGTGTCCTCGCAACGCTCGAGTTCTCACGGGCGACCGGCGCGCGCCATGTAGCTGCACGCGCGCTTGCGTGGGCCGAAGAGATTGCGGCAGGGCGCATCGGAGATGCGCTTCCCGACCGCGCTGGTCACGCCGGCATACACCTGTGGGGCCATCTACAGGAGGCCGCGCTCGCGCGCGCCGGTACCGAGTTCAGGCGGGACGATCTCGTGCAAGCGGCCGCACTGAGCGCCGACGC
The DNA here is from genome assembly GCA_040007995.1 of Gemmatimonadota bacterium. Lineage (GTDB taxonomy): Bacteria > Gemmatimonadota > Gemmatimonadetes > Gemmatimonadales > Gemmatimonadaceae > SCN-70-22. Next base: position 570 of record JBDTUA010000507.1, read on the forward strand.
CGTGCTCGTGCCGGCGGCACAGCGCGCGTTTGCGGGGTCGCGCGCGTTGCCGTTCGACGTTAGCAGCACTGTCGCCGGCCTCGACGCCGTCGCGGCGGCGACGGGCGACGCCCGTTACGCGGACTCCGCAGTCCTCGCGCGCGCCTGGTTCGACGGACGGAATGAGGCCGCCGAAGCGGTCTACGATCGCGAACGCGGCGTCGTATTCGACGGCATCGACGACGACCGCATCAACCGGAACTCAGGTGCCGAGGCGAATATCGAGGGCGGCCTCGCGCTCCTCGACTCACTTCCGTGGCATGCCTACGCCGGCGTGGCTGCTGCGCCCGTCGCTACACCGGGCATCGAACCGCCGCGGTAGCGTCCTCGCAGGAAGAACGAATCCTTATGCGAATCGCCATTCTCGGGCCGATCGCGTGGCGCACGCCACCGAGACACTACGGCCCCTGGGAGCGCGTAGTCTCGTTGTTGGCGGAAGGGCTGGTAGAGCTCGGTCTGGATGTGACGCTGTTTGCGACAGCGGACTCCGTCACAAGCGCGAAGCTACACGCGGTCTGCCCGCGCGCGTACGAGGAAGACCGCAGCCTCGATCCAAAGGTCTGGGAGAGCCTCCATATCGCAGCCGCATTCGAACGAGCCCAAGAGTTCGACCTTATCCACAACAACTTCGATTTTCTGCCGCTAACCTACAGCGCCCTCGTAGAAACACCGGTCGTGACGACGATACACGGCTTCTCCTCACCTCGAATCCTCCCCGTGTACAGGCGCTATAACCAGCACGGCTACTACGTTTCCATCAGCAACGCCGATCGCGAGCGGAGTCTCAAATATGTCGCCACTGTGTACCACGGCATCGACATCGAAGACTTCACCTTCCGCCCTGTCAGTGGCGAACACCTCGTCTTCTTTGGCAGAATCCATCCGGACAAAGGCACGAAAGAAGCGATCGAGATCGCGCACCGCGCCAACCGGCGGTTAGTCATCGCTGGGATCATTCAGGACCAGACTTACTTCGAGAGTCAGATCGAGCCGCACATCGACGGCAGGGCTGTCGAGTATGTGGGAAACGTAGGGCCGACCGCCCGTGACTCCATGCTGGGAGAAGCGGCGGCACTCCTACATCCAATCACATTCGACGAGCCGTTTGGCCTTTCGGTCATTGAGGCGATGGCCTGCGGCACACCCGTCATCGCGTTTTCGCGAGGCAGCATGCCCGAGCTCGTGCGCCATGGCGAGAATGGGTTCCTCGTCGAAGATGTTGATGAGGCCGTGGCTGCTGTCGGCCGACTCTCGGAGATCCGACGCGAGCGTTGCCGACGCTTTGTCGAGGAGGGTTTCTCCGCTGCCCGGATGGTCGACGACTACGTTACGGTATATGAACGTGTACTGGCGATGCGACGCAACCCCGGCGGCGATCGCGATGTCGAGGCGTTTCGGCTTCAGTTAGAGGACAGGTAGCTGCGGTTAGGTGGTGGTATAAGCACAGCTCTCGCTAGGTCGACCCTGTCCCGCCGCGCGGGACGTGGCGTGGCGCGATGCGAAAGAAGCCGCCGCACTCCCAATCGAGGAGGCGTCCGAACATGGAGGGACTGTCGAAGTTCGGCGCGCAGAACCAGTCAATCGAGCCGTTGCGCGAGACGAGCGCGCAAGCGCGGGAGTCCCCGATGATGGCATAGTCGGCGATGGCCGGATAGCGTTCGTCGTGAGTGGTCACGCGGGCATCGTGAAGGGCAGCCCCAGTCTGGCGGTACTATGGAAGATGCAACCGCGACGTGGTGACACACCGCGCCTCGGTCAAAGCGCGGGGGAACCTTGGCCCGACGCAGATCACGCCATATCGAGCAGATCCCGGCGGAACATGCAACGATCAGCGCATCACTCGCCGATCTTGAATCAACACTCGCGCGTCACGTTGTCAGTACCGAAGCGGCGTGGCGCCGCCGCCTCCGCCGCGAGTTGAGCCCGCTGATCGACGCTCTCGGGCAGCATTGCGTCCTCGCCGAAGGCACAGGCGGAGTTTTCGGCGAAATCGAAGTGGCTATCGGGCATGGACACGAGCTGACGACCGCCCGGCGGTTGCACCGCTCCGCCCTCCGGCAGGCATCGGAACTGGACGCGGCGCTCCGCACCACGGACGCAGGGCCAAGCGCGGACGAGCTGCGGAAGCGCGGACGCCTCCTCGGATCGGCGATTCGACGCCACCATGCACTCGAAGCGGACCTCGTTCAGCTCGCCTTCAATCAGGAGACCGGCACCGGGGACTGAGTGGTCCGGCGCCTACACCTCGCCGCCGTAGTCGCGTGCACCGCAGTAGCTGCATCACGATGCAGCGGTTGCGGACGCGCCCTCCAGCTCTCGCAGCCGGCGCCGCATGGCGCGGTCGCGCTCGAAGCGTTCTGTAATGTCGCGCGCCTGAGCCATCGCACCCGCCACATCTCCGCTCCGGGTATGCACGATGACGAAGCTGAGCTCGACGTAGACTATGGAGCCGTCGGACTTGAGGGCTTTTTCGTCGGGAGCGACTGGCCTCCGTACTTCGTGTCGCCGACGACGAGCGCGTATCCGTCGCGGATGGAAGGTTGTCGTGTAATTGACACCGGGTTCCGCGCGCGGTGGGCGGAGAGCTATCGACCGCTACACGACTTCGATCAACCCAACTGCACCGAGTCCGGTGTAGGCGAAGCTGTGGGTCACGAACGGGTATTTCCCGGGACTCGGAATGCGCAATTCAAACGTCGCCCCACCACCGGGCGGAATCGTCCAAGTCTGGATGCCCTGCATGACGTTGGCGGGGTTGCCG
>JBDTUA010000508.1:0-3358 GCA_040007995.1 Gemmatimonadota bacterium
GGTCGATTGTCTTTCCTGCTGGTCTGCCGCGACTCCAGCACCCGCCTCGCCATGTTCCCCCCTGCATCGACCCACGCGTGATTCGCCGATTGCTCCGTGTGTTCATCGTCGTCGCTCCGTGCACGGCGTGCGCCTCCATGGCGACGCAGGCGCGGGTCGCGCGGTCGGTGGCGATTGTTGAGGCTCGTGGGACCCCCTCGATGCGCCGGGTCTTCACCTCGCATCTGTCGGGGGGGGACTCCCTCCTTCCCTCGATCGTCCCGACAATCGGCGGGTCGCGGGCGTGGGGGACGGTGCGCATCGTCGTGAATGACGACGACTCCTTCGAATACCTCGCCACGATCTACAATCCGGTCGGTGAGGCGTTCACGGGAGCTGTCCTGTGTCGCGGCGCCGATATCGGGAGCGAGGATGTTGTGGCGACGCTCTTCTCCGATGTCGCGCTGCGATCCCGCTACATCCAGCTCCGAGGCACCGTCTCGGTAGCGCGCGGAGTGAATGCGGGAGTGCTGGCCGAGGAACTCCGGGAGGATCCGCGCGGCTTCGCGATCAGCGTCAATACCGCGACAAAGCCTGGCCGGTTCGCGATTCGCGGCTTTATCGAGTAGCTGCGGGGGCGCCGGGCGGAATCGGAGGGTGGGCGAGGGTAGCGGAAGGTCAACCGCTCATTTACGTTACGGGTCTCCCGAAAACCGTCCAGGACCGGGCCCAGACTGACCGACCCGAGCGTCATATGCATCCGTTCATCGAAACTCAGAAGGAATGGCTTCGCGAAGTGCCGCCGTTTCGTGCCGGCGACACCGTGCGCGTGATGGTTCGTGTGAAAGAAGGTGAAAAGGAGCGGCTCCAGGCGTTCGAGGGAGTCTGCATCGCGCGCCGGGGCAGTGGGGTGAGCGCCTCCTTCACCATCCGCAAAGTGTCGAACGGTGTTGGTGTGGAGCGAATCTTTCCGCTGCACTCGCCGATGCTCGCCGAGATCCTGGTCGTGCGCCGCGGCCGTGTGCGCCGCGCCAAGCTGTACTACCTGCGCCATCTCACCGGCAAGGCCACGCGCATCAAGGAGAAGAAGGTGCGGGTGAGCGACGCCGGCACGAAGGCGTAAGGGCGCGGCAGGGCAGTGCCGCTCCGGCGTTCACCTCGCTGGTCGCGCATCGAGCGCGAAGCGCGGGGTCGCTATGGCGTCCTGATTGCCGGCATTGATGAGGTAGGACGGGGCCCGCTTGCGGGCCCCGTCGTCGCATGTGCGGTCATCATGCCCGCCGACGTGCGGGCGATTTCCGGGGTCGATGATTCGAAGCGGGTGGCGTCCGCGGATCGTGAGCGCCTGGCGACCCTGATCCGCGCGCGGGCGATCGCGATCGGCGTCGGCGCGGCGTCGCCGCGCGAGGTGGATCGGCTGAACATCTACCGCGCCACCACACTTGCGATGCAGCGGGCCCTGCGCCGTCTGGGCTGCGATCCGGATCATGTGATCGTCGACGGACGTCCGATCCGGGCGCTTGGCGTCACGCACACCGCCGTGGTGGGAGGCGACGGGAAGTGCTATGCCGTCGCCTGCGCCTCGATCGTGGCCAAGGTGACGCGGGACCGCCTGATGCGGCAGCTGGCGGTGCGGCACCCGGGCTACGCCTGGGAACAGAATGCGGGCTACGGGACGCCGGAACACATTGCAGCGCTGGACCGTTTGGGCGCGACGCCGCATCATCGACGTTCGTTCTGCGTGAAGCAGCTTGCCCTCATGCTGACGGCCCGTCCGCCGTCCGCGCCCCTTCCGCCTCCTGCCGGAGTGCCCTGCGAATGACCGCGTCCGTGTTTCGACCCGACCTCTTCGCCGGCCGGGTGGCGGTGGTCACCGGTGGCGGGAGCGGCATCGGCTTTGGGATCAGCTCGTTGCTCGCGTCGTTAGGCGCGACGGTCATCATGGCCAGCCGCAACGCCGCCCGACTCGCCGACGCGACCGGCCGCCTGCGCGCGCAGGGCGGCGACGTGCACGCGGTGACGCTCGACGTGCGCGACCACGAGGGGGTGAAGGCGGCGATGTCGGGTATCGCGGACCAGCACGGGCGCCTCGACCTGCTGGTGAACAATGCCGCGGGCAACTTCTACGTCCCGTCGGAGCAGATGTCGTACAACGCGTGGAAAGCGGTGCTCGACATCGACCTCACCGGGACGTTCTTCTGCACGCAGGCCGTCTTTCCGGCGATGAAGCGCGCCGGCGGCGGGTGCGTGCTGAACATCTCGATGACGCTCCACTACCGTGGATGGCCGATGATGGCGCACGCGACGGCGGCCAAGGCCGGGATCGATGCCCTCACCCGCACGCTGGCGGTGGAGTGGGCGCCGCATGGGATTCGGGTCAACGCCATTGCCCCTGGGCCGATTCCTACCGAAGGAGTGCGCAAGGCCTTCGCGCCGCCCTCCGGGTCGGGCGCTGCGGACGTCTTCGCCGTAGAGCGCGCCCTCGGGGAACACGCCAAGGCCACCATCCCGCTCGGCCGGTGGGGGACACCGGAGGACGTGGCGAACGCCGTCGCATTCCTTGCCTCGCCGGCCGCATCGTGGATCACCGGGGCCATTCTGGTGGTCGATGGGGGCGAGTGGCTCTGGAAACCCCAGATGCCGGGCTCGACGTCATGAATGAGCGGGCCGGGTTCGACGTCATGAATGAGCGGATGGTTAGGGTGTGACTGCGGTCACACGCGGTTCCGTCCCTAGGCGTTATACTACTCCTGTGCCTGCACGCTGCCTTCGCGGACGAACCACCTCATGGGCAGCGCGGCTCATCCATCCGACAAACTCAGCCTACCTGAGGAGTTCATCATGAGTGGTATTTTGAAGCTGTCCGCGGCTGCGCTCGCGGCTGTGGCATTGAGTGCATGTGCCACGAAGGGATATGTCCGTAACACCGTGGAGACCGGCCTTTCGACCGAGCGCGTAGCCCGCGCCCAGGGCGATAGCGCGCTGTCCGGCGACATCACTTCCGTCAAGGGCGAAGTTGCCACCCTACAGACCGACGTCGCCGCCCTCCGCCGTGACTTGACCGCGCTCCGCACGGAGTTCGGCGCCAAGATCACCGCGATGGAGAACGGGATGAAGTTCGCCTTCCCCGTAACCTTCGCCTTCGATAACGACGTCGTGCGTGACGAAGATCGCCCGAGCCTGGACCGGTTCGTCGCGGTCGTGAACAAGTACTATGGCGGGTCGCTCCTGACGGTCGAGGGGTTCGCCGACCCGGCCGGTAGCAAGGGCTACAACGACGCGCTCTCGAAGCGCCGCGCCGAGTCCGTCGCGTCGTACCTGACGCAGGCTGGCGTGCAGGGAATCTCGATGCGCACCGTCGGCATGGGCGCGACGCGCC
>JBDTUA010000509.1:0-3333 GCA_040007995.1 Gemmatimonadota bacterium
GACTATACCCGCGCCTTTTCTCGTCTTCTCGTCTTCTCGTCTTCTCGTCTTCTCGACATGTCCCTTGGCGTCGGCTTCATCGGGTCCGGTTACAACACGCGCTTCCACATTCAGGGGTGGCGCGGTGTGCGCGACGCCGATGTCCTGGGCGTCTGGAGCCCGACCGCCGCGCACGCGACCAGTGCGGCGCGCCTCGCGCGCGATCTCGACGTCGGCGCGGCCCGTCCGTACACGAGCATTGCGGCGATGGTGGCTGACCCGGCGATCGACGCGATCTGGCTGTGCGGTGCCAACCATGCCCGGGTGGAGAACGTCGAGGAGATCGTCCACGCTATCCGCTCGGGGCGCGGGACGCTCAAGGGGATCGCCTGCGAGAAGCCGTTGGCGCGAAACGTCGCGGAGGCGCGGCAGGTGGAGCGGTTGGTCCAGTCGGTCGGGGTGCCGACCGGCTACCTCGAGAACCAACTCTTCTCCCCGCACGTCGAGGCGGGACGCGCCCTGCTCTGGGCGCGGGGCGCCGCCACCACCGGGCGTCCCTACCTTGCCCGTGCCGCCGAGGAGCACAGCGGCCCGCACAGCCCGTGGTTCTGGCAGGGGAAGCTGCAGGGGGGCGGCGTGCTCAACGACATGATGTGCCACTCGGCGTTCGTCGTGCGCCACCTCCTTACCCGCCCCGGCGATTCGTACGACACGGTCAAGCCGGTGCGCGTCACCGGACACGTGGCGTCGCTCAAGTGGACCCGTCCGCACTACGCGAAGCAGTTGAAGGCGACGATGGGAAAGGCCGTCGACTACAAGCGCCGACCGTCGGAAGATTTCGCGTCGCTCACCATCGAGTTCGAGACCGCCGATGGACACCGTGTGATCGGCGAGGCGACGACGTCGTGGTCATACGTCGGCGCGGGGTTGCGGCTGTCGGCGGAGCTGCTGGGGCCGGAGTATTCGATGAAGTGGAACTCCCTCGACAGCGGCTTGCAGCTGTTCTTCTCGCGGGCGGTCACCGGACGCGCCGGAGAGGACCTGGTAGAGAAGCAGAACGCCGAGCAGGGGGTGATGCCGGTCGTTCCACAGGAATACCTCGCGTACGGCTACACCGACGAGGATCGTCACTTCGTGCGCGCCTTCCTGGGAAAGGAACCGGCCAAGCTCACCTTTGCCGACGGCGTGGACGTGGTGCGCATGCTCATGGCCGCCTACCAGAGCGCCGAGCAGGGCAAGACCCTCGCCTTTCCACCGCGCGGCATCGACTCGTTCGTCCCTGCGGTCGCGCGCGGAAAGTGGCGACCGTGAACCGTCGCCACTTTCTCCACGCAGCGAGCGCGCTCACCGCACGGCCAAGCTCCACGACGGCTTCTGCCCCTGGCCGTCGGCGCTGACCACGCACTCCGTGGCGGTGCAGCACTTCGAGGCCAGCGCCGAGAGCGGTGCGGGATGCCAGATCGTCGCCTCGAGGACGACCATCGGCTACCGCCGGCTCGTCCGTTTTCCTGCGCGGACGCTCCGACGGCTGCGCGCACACACGTCGAGTCGTCACTGGACGCGCCCAGGCTGTCCAGAGTCGCCCTGCATTGCGATGCCCTTCCACCCATCCCGCCCGCGGCGCGTTAGGGCCTCCCCTTCACCCCTCCGTGTCCACGCAACACCTTCCGGCAGTCCCTCACTGCGCGCGCGACCCGCGTCCCGCGCCGACGCTCACCGATTCTTCTCCTTTCAGACCCCGGGTCCTCGTGCTCTCCCCTCTTCGCTTCGTTCGTCCCCTCTCCGCTCCGCGCTCCGTGCTCATCGCTCTCGCAGCGCTGGCCGCGCTTTCGGCGACGCCGCTCTCGGCCCAACGTCCGACGCTCGGCGCCCAGCCGCGACAGTTCGTCGACGTGGACACGTCGCTGCTGGCGCTGACCAACGTGCGGGTCATCGATGGAACTGGCGCCCCCGCCCGCGAGGGCCAGACCGTGATCGTGCGTGAGGGGCGCATCGAGGCCGTCGGTCCCGCGTCATCGACCGCGGTCCCGGCAGGGGCGCGGGTCATGGATCTCACCGGGCGCACGGTGCTCCCAGGCCTGGTGATGGTGCACGAACACCTGTTCTATCCGGTGGGTCCAGGCGTGTACGGCAACCTGTCGGAGTCATTCGTGCGCTTGTACCTGGCGGGCGGGGTGACGTCGATGCGCACCGGCGGCAACATGAACGGGTACGGGGAACTGGGGATCAAGCGGGCGATCGATCGCGGCGACAAGGCGGGTCCGTGGATCGACGCGACCGCGCCTTACGTGAACGGTCCGAGCCCGTTCGGTCAGATGCAGGCGCTGACGACCCCGGCCGAGGCGCGTCGCTTCGTCGATTTCTGGGCCGACCAGGGGGCGACCTCATTCAAGGCCTACATGCAGGTGTCGCGCGAGGTGCTCGGCGCGGCGATCCAGCAGGCGCACAAGCGAGGCCTCAAGGTCACCGGTCACCTCTGCTCCGTCACCTATCGCGAGGCCGCCGCGTTAGGCATCGACGACCTCGAGCACGGCTTCCTTGCCGCCACCGACTTCGTGTCGGGCAAGAAGCCCGATGAATGCCCCGGAGGTGGCAACCAAGCGGTCAACGTGACCGAGGTGACCAGCCCCGCCTTTACCGACCTCGTCGCCGACCTGGTGAAGCGAAAGGTGGCCATCACCTCGACGCTCACCGTCTTTGAGACGTTTGCCCCGGGCCGTCCCCTGCCGCCGGGTGTCGACGTCCTTCTTCCGGAGCTTCGCGAGGCATACATGCGCCAGTTTGAGCGCGTGAGCGCGCAGAAGCAGTCGCTCTACACCACCCTGCTGCCGAAGGCGATGGCGATGGAACTCGCCTTCGCCCGCGCGGGAGGCCTGTTGGTCGTGGGCACCGATCCCACGGGCGGTGGTGGGGTGATCGCCGGCTTCTCCAACCAGCGAGCCCTCGAACTGCTCGTCGAGGCCGGCTTCTCGCCGGTCGAGGCGATCAAGATCGGTACGATGAATGGCGCGACGTACCTGGGGCGCGACCGACTCGTCGGTTCGATCGCCGCGGGCAAGCAGGCGGACCTGGTCATCGTCAACGGCGATCCGTCGACCCGCATCGCCGATGTGCGCAACGTCGAGTTGGTATTCAAGCAGGGCGTCGGCTACTCTCCGCAGAAGCTGATCGATTCGGTCAAGGGAAAGGTCGGCTTGTACTAAGGAGCTCTCGTACGCGGTGGGCGACGCGTCGTGTCGCCTGCGTCACGGCGCGGTGACGACCGTGTGATGCGCGAGATGCTGCCTGCTTCGGTCCGTCTCATCCTTCGAATCTCCGCGGGATTGCCTATGCAGAGTGTGCGCTGCATCGCTC
>JBDTUA010000510.1:0-3295 GCA_040007995.1 Gemmatimonadota bacterium
GACGGAGGTCGCCAAAAAAGCAGCGACGAAGGTCGCGAAGAATGCTGCCCCGAAGCGCGGTGGTGCAAAGGCGGACAACACACGGAACGCAGAACCGTCGCCACACTCCCGCAAGGTCGCCAAACCTCGGCTCCTCTCCGGTGGAAACCCGCAGATCGCGAAGGGCGAGGGTGACGCCCCCGTTCGAGCGTACATCGCGGCCCTGTCCGGCTGGCAACGGAAGGTAGCGCGTCGACTCGATGCGCTCATCGAGCGCGCCGTACCCGACGTACACCGGACCGTTAAGTGGAACTCACCACTCTACGGTATCGAGGGAAAAGGGCGCTTCCTCGGCATTCATACCTTCAAGAACTACCTGAAGGTGGCGTTCTTCCGCGGCACCTCGCTGCGTCCGCTCCCGCCTGGTGACTCCACGAGCAAGGAGACGAGGTATCTCGCGGTCCGGGAGGACGACGACCTCAACGAGGCACAATTCGTCGCATGGGTCGAGCAAGCCAGCAGACTGCCGGGCGAGAAGCTCTGAGGGAGTTCTCGGCTTACTTCTTCGGCGATGCCTTCTTGGCGCGAGCCTCTGAGTTCGCGGCGACCGCGGCTCGGATCAGCACCTTGAGGGGAGCCTCGTTCACCTTCTCCCCTTCGCGAATGTCGATGGCGCGCCGGGTGTTCCCCTCGAGACTGGAGTTGAAGAGCTTTCTGGGGTCCGGAAGGGCGGCGCCGCGCGCGAAGGTGAGCTTCACGACCTGCTTGTAGGTCTCCCCCGTACAAACAATGCCTTCGTGAGACCAGACCGGGACCCCCCGCCACTTCCATTCCTCCTCGATCTCGGCGTCGGCTTCGTGCACGAGCTGACGGACGCGGGCGAGCACGTCGCCGCGCCAGTCTCCCAGTTCCTCAATGCGCTTCGTGATGCTCGTCGACGCGGCGCTCTCCGCCGCACGTTTTGCCGTCATGAGTCTCCGGTCTCGAGCGTCGCGTGCGCTCGTGTCTAGGTGATGGAATTCCGTGAGAGCATATGAGCTCCCATCGCCGCGGTCAACGTATCGCGCCACTGACTGGACGTGGCCAGGCGCTCATGGCGTCGCCACTCGTACGTCCGGAGAGAGGATGTTGATGCTGAGCTGTCTCAGCCGATCTGGTTCGGCGACGACCTCGATCGACGCGACCTTCCCGTCGGCGATCGTGAATGTGAGTACGCGGACGAGCTTCCCGCGAGGCGCAACCACGAGACCCACCGCGCCGTCGACCAGTGCGAGCTGAACGAAGCGCAGCAGCTGCCCATACTGAATGGCGCCGCGCGCCCAGGCCTCGGGATCGCGAGTCTCGGACGGCGCGCCCGATCGCGAGGCAACGGCGTCGGCGCGCATGACGAAATCGGGATCGAGCACGGCGATCAATCCTTCGACGTCACCGGCGCGCAGCGCGTCTACGAACGCGTCGACCACGCGTCGCTGCTCGGCCATGTCGCCACCAGACGGACGCGATTCGCCGCGAACCCGGCGGCGCGCGCGGCTCGCCAGCTGCCGGGCCGCGGCAGGCGACTTTCCGACGATCGGGGCGATCTCGTCGAACGGCACCGCGAACATGTCGTGCAGCACGAAGGCCAGCCGCTCGGCGGGGGCGAGCACGTTCAGCACCACCAGCACGGCCAATCCGACGGATTCCGCAAGGACGACCTCGTCCACCGGACTCGCGCCGAGAGCCTCGCTGTCTCCTGGCGTGTCGAACGGTGCGGCGTCGAACGAGTCTTCGCGCCGGGACTCGCGCGATCGCAGCATGTCCAGGCAGACCCGGGAGACCACCGTCGTCAGCCAGCCGGTGAGATTGTTCACTTCCGATTCTCTGTTGCGACTCAGCCGCAGCCACGCGTCCTGCACCGCGTCCTCGGCCTCGGCGAGCGAGCCGAGCATCCGGTACGCGACGCCCCGAAGATGGGGGCGCACCTCCTCGAACCGCTTTGCCAACAGCTCGTGCTCGTCCATCACACGCTCCTGATGATGCTCCTCCACTTCTTGACGGTCCTCGCGCTGGAAATGTGACGCTTCGCGACGGAGGCGGCGAAAGGCCGTATCCAGCTCGATCGGTTGAATGTGCGGGCCCCTCGGTCGCGGATACAGGGCGGCGACCGATGTGTCAGTCACATTCTGCAGTTCCCTTCCGTCAACACGATGACACGAACGACGTCATCAACTTTCCAACACACAGGAAACTTCCGTGAAGATCAAACTGACCCGCGTATATGTGGATGACCAGGAGAAGGCGTTGCACTTCTACACCGACCTCCTGGGGTGGGCGAAGAAGAACGATTTCAGCCAGGGGAGCTTCCGCTGGCTCACAGTGGCCTCCCCCGACGATCCAGATGGAATCGAGTTGCAGCTGGCGCTCAACGACAACCCCGCGGTCAAGGCATACCAGCAGGCCATGTTCCAGCAGGACCAGCCCGCCATCATGTTCTACTGCGACGACGTGCAGGCCGACTACGAGCGCATCAAGGGACGCGGTGCCGAGTTCACGATGCCGCCGACGGAGGTGACCGGGTCGACGATCGCGAAGTTGAATGATAGCTGCGGCAACATGGTGCAGCTGACGCAGCTGATGCGCTGGTAGGCTTGACGAGCAATTCAATGGCGGCGCTACGCGACGGACGCACACTGTCTTCCGGACGGTGTGCGTCCGTGTCGAGAAGATCACGTTAGGCGGGGGTCGCGATGCGTCGCGTGCCCAGCACTCCGCGCGCGGCATCTTCGGCCTCGTGCTGCGCCTCGGCGAGTCGGCGCGCATCGTCGCCAAGCAGACGGGCGGAGTCCATCAGCGTGGTCAGCGGCGCGAGATCGGCGGCGCCGGCGTGCAGTCGAAGGAGATCGAGGCGAATGCCCTCGAGCGCGGCGACGCAGTCGGTGAGGTGCGACGCAGCCGCGTCGCGTCGCGCCTGCAGCATCTCGGCGTCTGTCGTACCGGACGGCGCGAGGGCTTCGAGCATCTCGGCCTCGGCTCGTGCCTCTGCGGCCCGAGCCTGGAGCGCCTCGACGGTAGATGGCAAGTCGGCAAGCTGTTCGCGATATGTCCTGGGGAGCGCGGCGAAGAGGTCCGCGACCGCGGCACGGAGTGCGACTTCGGTGGCACGAAAGACGCCGCCGCCGATCGCGCGCGACCGTTCAGGGGCGCCGAGTCGGCGCGCGAACCACTCGCCGATCCGACTTTTCCAGAGGCGCGATCGAATTCCCGTCTGCCACCAGTCGCGAATGCGATCCGGAATGAAGCGCACTTCGAGGGCGTTGCTCGCAGCGCCGAGTGCGAG
>JBDTUA010000511.1:0-3291 GCA_040007995.1 Gemmatimonadota bacterium
CGTCTCGCAAGCGTGCTACGGGATCGTGGGCGGCGACAGGACGTGCACCTCGAGGCGTGACGCCTCTCCCGGCCGCTGGTACACGCGTTGCGTCGCCACGCGGAAGTCGGACGCTTTCGCCTTGTAGATGTCGACGAAGGTCTGCGGGTTGCGGTCGACTAGCGGAAACCAGCTCCCTTGCACCTGCACCAGCAGCTGGTGCCCCCGCCGGAAGGTGTGGAAGACGTCGGGCATCTCGAAGTCGAGTTGGGTCACCTGGCCGGGCGTGAGCGGCTCCGGCGTCGTGAAGCTTTTCCGGAACTTGGCGCGCATCACGTCGCCCCGCACCAACTCCTGGAAGCCGTCGGGATGCACGTCAATCAGCTTTACGACCCAGTCGCCGTCGGTCCCCGTCGTGGAGACGAAAAGGGTGGGTCGTATCGGACCGGCGATCGTCAGCTCCTCGGTAAGCGTGGGACCTCGATACAGCACGGCGTCCGGCCGACCGGCGCCGAAGCGCTGGTCCTGCGCCATGTAGTCCGGGTCCATATCGGTACTCGGCCCCGGCACGAATGGGGCGGGGTGGGCCGGATCGCTGACCCACTCCTCGTAGCCCTTCCCTCTCCCGCTTCGCGGGACAGCGCCGACCAGCGTCTTCCCGTCGCCGAGGTAGAAGGACTGCGTCGTGGAGCCGGTGGGGGGCCACTTGTCGAAACGACGCCAGCGATTGGTCCCGGTCTCGAAGACGTAGGCCTTGGTTGTCGGGACGGTGCCGCGCCCCTTGAGATGCGCCTCGAAGAAAGGGAGGAGGATCTGCCGCTGGTACTCATCCGAGGTGCGTATGCCAAACGACAACTTGCCGACGGTCACTCCCGAATCCCGTGCCCACTGGCCGTGCGACCACGGCCCGATCACGATGGCGTTGTCCGTCCCGGGACTCTGATGCTCGATGGCCTGGAAGAGGTGCAGGGCGCCGTAGAAGTTGTTGGCGTCGTACCACCCGCCCACGGTGAGGACGGCAGGCGTGATCTTCCGGACGTGCGGGAGGATGTTGCGCGCACGCCAGAGCGAGTCGTACGTCCCGTGCGCCATCATCTCGCTCCATCCCGGCACTGCGCGCTTGAACAACCGATTCTCGACGTTCGCCAGCGGCCCGAGCTTGAGGAAGAACTGGTAGCCGTCCTGTGTACCGAAGTCGAACGGCTTTCCACAGGTCATCGATGTGCCCGGCGTGCGCCGACCGCATGCGGCCATGAAGTTGAAGGTCGAGGTCAGGAAGAAAGCCCCGTTGTGATGGGTGTCGTCGCCCATGAACCAGTCGGCCTGTGGGGCCTGCGGGGAGACCGCCTTGAGTGCCGGATGTGCATCGATCATTCCAGCCGCTGCGAAGAAGCCGCTGTAGGAGATGCCCCACAGCCCGACACGCCCGTTGTTGCCGGGAACGTGTTGCACCAGCCAGTCGATGGTGTCGTAGGTATCGGTGCTCTCGTCGACGTCGCGCGGTCCGTGCTTCACATCCTTGTGCGGCGTCATGTGCACGAACGTTCCGTCGGAGTGGTAGCGTCCGCGTACGTCCTGCGTGACGAAGATGTAGCCTGCCGCAGCGAAGGCCGCCCCCGGTCCGATCCCACGCGGAAAGTTCTGCTCCCCGTAGGGGGCCGCACTGTACGGGGTGCGCGTGAGAAGGATGGGGTACGGTCCGCTGGCTTTCGGCGTATAAATCGCCGTGAACAGCGTGACGCCGTCGCGCATCGGAATGCGCACCTCACGCTTGTCGTACGCATCGCGGAGCACGACGGTCTCCGGCTTGCGCACCTCCTGCGCACCCGCCGTCGGGGCGATCGCACCCGCGCACATGGCCGCAAGCAGGACCACCGTGCCCGTCAGCAGCAATCCGTGGCAGCGCCTACCTCCCGACGGGCGTCGCTGGCAGGGCGCGGGGCGTTCAGCAGCCCCTTCCCGGGCCGGCATCGCCGTGACTGCCGGCGAGGACCAGTCGAATGAGGTCGATGTGGGATGGGGCATGCGACGGAGCCGGGGTCGGGGAACGGGCGATGCGTCAAGCTGCGACGGGAAGAAACGACACGCAATGCGCCCCGAGCGACATGAAGCGGCTCGGGAAGCCGATCGCTTCGACAGACTAGCGCCCTTCGGGATAGGCGAAGGTGGCGAGCCAGACGCGCCACTGTCGGTCGATGTCGGCGGGATCGGCGGTGAATGACTGCGCCGCGCCGAGCGCTGCACGAACGTCGCCCCCGGCCAGGGCGACCGTGACCAGGGCGCGCATGAACGCGGGACCCTCGCGCTTGGCGATGAACTGCACCAGCGAGTACGTCGATGCGGCGTAGCGCGCTCGTCCCTCCAACTCGGGAAGGCGTCCCCGGCGAAGGTCGAGTCCCGCGCCAGGCGAAGCGCGCTCGTCGTCGGCGCTGATGACGGCATCGCCGTCGGTCGCACTCCCCGCGCTCCCGATGCGCACGAACGGTTCGAGGCAGCGCTCGTCGCAGGCGTCGGCACCAAAGAGCACTTCCACGCTCGGCAACGACTCACGCTGGCGGCCGAGCTGGACCATCCAGAGCTCGTGCAGCGGGTTCGCCGCCACGTTCTGCAGGATGCCGGTGCGGAGCCAGGCCGGGACCTGCGTGCGCTCCATCCACCCCGCGGTCGATGGGTCGGCAGGGGTGAAGTCACGAATCGCACCTTGGAGCCACTCACGCGCGCTCGCAAGCACCACGACCGTCGCGACGCGGGTGGCGTCGGGAAGTCGCCCTCTCCCGCGATCGAGACCGAGCGCGATGGTGAAGCTCGTGGCGGGACGCGAACCGATCCGGATCGTCGCCTGCGCCGCGCGCGCGTCGCTCACGAGTCGGATGTCGGCGTCGTCGGGGCGGACGCCGAGCAGGCGCTGGAATGAACGTGCGGCGGCATTGAGCTCGACGCGCGACTCCTCGAGCAAGTCGCGCCGGTTCGAGAAGATGACGAAGCCCTCGCCCCGGGTGGAGTCCGGTTCGCGGAGGAGTTCGGTTTCGCGCAGGTTGGGTGCACGCCCGATCGGACCGCCGCCTAACGCAGTGGCGGGACCGGCGAGACAGGCCGAACCGAGCATCGGCACGACCACGACGGCGAGGAGACGTATCTGCGGACGGAGGGAATGCGGCACGGCACGAGCGGTTGGGGACGACGCGCATGGCGGGAGCGGCCATCACGGCAAGCTACCGCTCGACGCGCTCCCCGTGGCTGTCGTGCTTGCCGCGTGCCCCTGCGTGCGTCCTTCGGTGCGTCCTGCGGCGCGTCCTGCGGCGCGTCCAGCGG
>JBDTUA010000512.1:0-3259 GCA_040007995.1 Gemmatimonadota bacterium
GTTTGCGTTCGGGCAACGCCGCCGAACGCTTGGCGGCCGTCCCTCCATGGGCTCGCGTGGGGACGCGTACGACAACTCCATGACTGCAGGCTTCTTTTCGACCCTGGAGTGCGAATGCTTGGCGCGCCATCGCTTCGCGTCGCACACCGAGGCTCGCCTGGTCCTCTTCCACTACATCGGGGCTGGTACATCACGCATCGCCGGCACTCCGCACTCGGCCAGCACTCCCCCCTTACCTTCGAACAGCAACACGCCGTACGATCAGTCGCCGCTTGACATCGCAGCCACCACCGCTCCACTGACGCGAGTCAAGTTCAAGAACATCCACAGGCTATCTCCACCCGTCGGCTCATTAGTTCCCGACGTGGCGTTTGACCAACCCGACTTCCAATAGCCAGGCGGAGCCTTCGTCCTTGAATCGATGCCAGGTGAGTCCGGTGCGAAGACCGACTCGCCCCGTACCCAGCACTGCCGCACCACCGAGATTGTAGCCCGCTGTGCCTCCGCCTCCGCCCGGCCCGGCGCCTCCCACCAAGGTCACGCCCGCGGAGGGGAGCAGGAGCATTCCGGGAGCCACGGCCAACGGGAGGGCGACGCCTACACGCGCCGCGCCAGCCAAGGCAGGCGCGGTGAGGAGCCGCGGCATGACGTTGATCGAGATGTCGGCACCAACCCGGCCAGGCTTCACCTGCGTGAAATGCACGCCGATCAGCGTGAACTCGGCCGGCGCTCTCTCCCCTGCGGATCCAACCACACCCAGCGAGCCACCCACCATCCAGTGCGCGCGCTGGACCGCGGTGGAATCCTGCGCTCTCAGGTTGCCGACCGCAAGCGCGACCAGTGCTGTCACCATACGCGCGCAACGGAGCGGACGGAAGCAAACGGTGTGAACCGCCTGACTGTTGGTCACGGAAGCCTCTCGTGTGATTCTGTGACGGTCATCGCGCGGCGCGCGGGCCAACCCAGCCACTTGCCGCGCCAATCCGTAGGCCGGTGCCAAAAGGACGTTGCGTCGGACGAGCCCCACTCGCAATGGGATGTTGTGAGACACCGCGCGGGGCGCACCGTCGACCCAAGCGCCCGCCACCCGGCGGGGCGCCGCCCGGCGGGGCGCCGCCCGCGTCGCTGTCACCCGCCACCGCCGTCCCGCACTCACCCTGACGGTGCCACGCCGCCGGGGACCTCACCGGAGACGTCCACGACCCCGTGTCAAATTCTGTCGGTGAAGCGACACCTCCAGTCATTTCCAGGGTTGTCGTGTTCTGCACTTAGCGGCGCACGAGCACCTTCGCGAGTCAGACATAGCGCGTCCGCGTGTCCCGCTTATCGATCCGGAGCGCCGCGAGCGACTGGCAGTCATCTGCGAGCAGTTTGGGTCGGCCACAATCACCACCTGCGTGTGCGATTCCACGTGGCGCGCCACCCACTCGCTCTCCGTGCTCGCCTGGAGGAAAATGCGCGCACGGGGCCGACCGCCGAGCACGGTTGTAAACCGTTCTCGACTGGTCGCGATCCAGCGATCCGTGATCGTGCCGTCGTCGGCTGTGCCCGCCAGCTGACTCTCGCGCTTGCGCAGATTTAGGCGTATGCTCTCCATGGTGGCTGGCCGCCCCGTGCGCGCCCCGTCGGCACACGGTCAGCGCGTGGATCGTGGTGGGCCGATACGCGTCTCCATGAGACCGCGGAGGACCGCTACCGCGTCATACCAACTTCCCCGTGTCGCAGCTGTGCCACCTCCTGGTCACCGCCCCAGGTGCGCATCGTTAGAGCGACGCCGATGCACGAGCGAAAGAACTCCTCGAAAACGGGCGGGCTTGGCAGGAGGTACACATGACGGACGCTCCTGATGAGGGTGGCGCGGACTACCCGACTCCGCGACAAGACGATCCGGCAGGCCGACAGGCGTACTTCGACGCGAGCCGCCGACCGGGCGACCCGGATGAGACGACGTCCGAGGGAGAGGGTCAGCGAGGCGGAGACGGGGGACGTGGCGAAGGCGGCAATAAGGGCGGCGGTGGTGGTGGAGGCCGCCCCCCTCCCGATGAACAGAGCCGCGATCGGGACGACCCCGACGAACCGGAGCGCCGCGCCGAATGGTTTCTCGCCACGCGGTTGGGGAACGACAAATCGCTCCGCGAAGGGTTGTTCCTGCTTGGCACGCGGCAGCGACACCGCGTCGAGCGAGAGCGACTCGAGCGCGGAGGCAAGGGCGGGCCCGACGCACTTCCCCCGGTGCCACCGGGCGGACCGGGGACCGTCAACTGGACGCCGATCGGCCCGTCTGTCGTCGCTCACGGACAGGCGACCAACAACCCCCCGGTCTCCGGCCGCATTACGAGCATCATCGCCGGACCCAGCGGCACGCGCGCATACGCTGGCGCAGCCAACGGTGGGGTCTGGCTCACGGGCGACGGCGGCACGACGTGGACGCCACTCGACGACTACGCCGTCTCTCCGACGCTGACCGCAGGTAGTCTCGAGGCCGACTCGCTGGCCACCGGCGCCATCGAGGTACGTTTCGGCGCCACGGCCGCCACCGACCTGGTGTATGTCGGTACCGGCGAGCCTAACGGGAACGCCGACGCCTACTTCGGCATCGGTGTCAAGCGCTCGGCAGCCGGCGGCGCGCCCGGCACCTGGACGCTCGAGGGAACGAACCTGGCGGGGCGCGGCATCTACCGGATCGTCATTGACCCCGACACCACCGCCAACGTGTTCGCGGCCACGACGGCCGGTCTCTTCCGCCGCCCGGCGGCGGCGCCGTTCACGACGTGGACGCAGGTCACCAGCACCTTCGCCTCGCCGAACAGCTTCTGCACCGATCTTGTTGTCGCGGGGACGGGAGCGACCAGGCGCTACTACTGCGTCTTCCAGGGCAGCGCCGCCTACTCGAGCCCGGACGGCATCACTTGGACCGCGCTCACCGGACTGCCTGCCGGAGGCCGGGTGGCCCTGGCGGTCGCCGAGTCCGATTCCACGATCGCCTACGCCTTCACGCAGGGTGGGACGCTGCACCGGCTCGTGGGCGCGGCGTTCCAGGCAGTGGCCGGAACACCGCCGATGTTCGCGATCGGAGCTCAGGGGTGGTACGACATTGCCGCCGCCGTCGATCCCGCAAACGCCAACATCGTGTACCTGGTCGGCGACCTCCTCTACGATGGGAACTGGACACTCGCGCTCTTCAAGTCGACCATCACCGGCGGACCTGGCACGTTCAACTATGGCTTCAACGCTGCCAACGTCGCCAACCCGGCGGCCG
>JBDTUA010000513.1:0-3247 GCA_040007995.1 Gemmatimonadota bacterium
ACGTGCGACGACCCGACGGCGCGCACGGCATTCGTCGAGCAGTTCTGCTCGTGGTCAGCGTGCAGGATGAAGAGGATCTCGATCGCCTTGGTGAAGACCGGATTCGCTTCGTACTTGGACTCCGACATCCGCGCGATCATCGACAGGAAGTTTTCGCAGTAGGAGAGGTCGTTGTCAGGATAGATGAACGGCAGCCCCTTCACGTGACGATAGGCGAACGCCGCGATCGTCGGAACCTTTGCCAGCAGGCGAATGATCGAGATGTCGCGGGCACGCTTGTCGAAAATGTCCTTCGCTTCGGGATAGAACGACGAGAGCGCCGCCACTCCCGCGACCATCATCGACATCGGGTGCGCATCGTAGCGGAATCCCTCGAGGAACCGCTTGATATTCTCGTGCACGTACGTGTGAAACGTGATGTCGTGCACCCACGAATCGTATTCCGGCTGCGTCGGGAGTTCGCCGTTGCGCAGCAGGTACGCCACTTCGAGGAAGCTCGCCTTTCCCGCCAGCTGCTCGATGGGATAGCCGCGGTACCTGAGGATCCCCGCGTCGCCGTCGATGAAGGTGATCGAGCTGCGACACGACGCCGTGTTCATGAACGCAGGATCGTAACCCATAAGGCCGAAGTCGGTCGCGTTGACCTTGATCTGCTTCAGGTCACTCGTCCGGATCGTCCCTTCGTCAATCGGCACGGTATACATCGTCCCGGTCCGCGAATCGCGGATCTCGAGGGAGTCGGTGCTGGCTTGTGGCGCCTGAGACGTCGCCGTCGTGCTCATGTCCCGGTCTCTCCGCTGATGTCGCTGCTAAGGAAGTGGGCGTTCTTGCAAGGTAGTCGCCTGACACCCGGCTCAACATTGCAGACGCGCGCGACGTGCGCTTTCTTCGCACTTCACTCGCGCGCCCCTGAATTCGGGTGAATTCGGGTGGTTTCGGGGCCGTCGCGTCGTGTCGCCCGCGATCACGACGATTCTCGCACCGCCGATGACGCGGAGTTCCTTATCACGCCTCCCACCTCGGATCTGACCCGGCTGGCCCTCATCGTCGTCGCGGCAGCGGCAGGCGGTGCGGTGAATTCGATCGCCGGCGGCGGGACACTCCTCACCTTCCCTGCCCTCATCGGACTCGGCATTCCAGCGCTCACCGCAAACGCGACGAGCACCGTCGCGCTCTGGCCGGGCGCGGTCGGGAGCGTGTTCGGCTACCTCGGCGAATTGCGAGGGGCCCGCGCGTGGGCCGTTCGCTTCGCCATCCCGTCACTGGCCGGCGGTTTGGTCGGAGCGCTCCTGCTCCTCATCACGCCGCCCGACCGATTCGACGCCCTGGTACCGTGGCTCGTCATGGGCGCTACGCTGCTCTTCCTCATTCAGCGCCCAGCGATGCGTTGGCTGCGTGCCCACCCCTCACAGGCCGCATCCCACACGGCCGCTTCCCAGACGGCCGCGGCCAGCGACCAGAGTGCCGATCGACCGCCATCGGCTCGCGCGCTTGCCTTTCAGTTCCTCGTGGCCATCTACGGCGGCTACTTCGGGGCAGGCATCGGCATCCTGATGCTCGCCGCCCTCGGATTCATGGGCTTTACCAACATTCACCGAATGAACGGCCTGAAGAACTGGGGCGGCCTGTGCATCAACTTCATGGCGGCATCCACCTTTGCACTCAGCGGGCTCGTCAACTGGCGCGTCGCAATCGCGATGGCGCTCGGCGCAGCTGCCGGGGGATACGGAGGGTCGCGCGTCGCCCAGCGCGTGGCGCAGGACCACGTGCGACAGGCCATCATCCTCATCGGATTCGGGAGCGGAATCTGGCTGTTCGTCAGCCGGGGATGGTGACGGTCCTCACATCGACGGCGCGCGATCGTTCGCGGCGGAGAGATCTTGGAGCGCCCTCATGACGAGCTGCGGCAGAGCCGATACTAAAGAGGGAAGAAGTTCGTCCCCCGAAGGAGGGTACGCGTGCCTTCGAGCGCATCCGAACGCCTTCGACCCTTCGGTAA
The DNA here is from genome assembly GCA_040007995.1 of Gemmatimonadota bacterium. GTDB lineage: Bacteria > Gemmatimonadota > Gemmatimonadetes > Gemmatimonadales > Gemmatimonadaceae > SCN-70-22. The sequence goes on from JBDTUA010000513.1 coordinate 2,000, forward strand.
TCGATTGGGCCATGTTCAACCGACGCCACACTTCCAGCACATGAGCGTGTTGTCCTTTTTCGGCGGCAAGTCTTCGCGTAACGGAAAGTCGGCCGCGCCGGTCCCACCCCCCGTCGCCCCTCCCGTGACGGACGAGCAGTCCTCGATTTCCAAGGAAACGGGAATCGTGCTCGATGCGCTCGGCACCGCGCTGCAGCACTACGGGAAGTACGCGTTCGACACCGACTCCCGTTCGGGGGACGAGACCCGCCGTCTCGTGCATGGCTGGATGCTGCACTCGACGATGGGTGCCCCGCGCCCGGGCTTCCCCGAGGACCGACCCTCGGCTGGCGTCTTCTACCGGGACTGGAAGGGGCTTTCGCTTTTCTTTGGTGAGACGCGCCGGGAGGAGAGCAAGTACGTCGTGCGCTCCCTCGATGACATGCGTTCCGTCGTTTGGTCATTCGTGGCGGCGATTCACCAGGTGGTGGTGGAGGAGCACGAGGAAGCACGCATCACCGGTGACCACCTGGGTCGCATGCGCGTGGCCGTCGAGAGTAACTCGACCGACATGATCAAGCGCGAGGCCCTCGCCGTCGTGTCGGTGATCGAGCAGCTGATGACGCACCGCAAGGAACGCCAGCAGGAGCAGTTCGCGGTCCTGGCCGACAAGCTCAAGCATCTGGGACGCGAACTGGAAGACGCGCGGCGCGAGAGCGCGAGCGACCCGCTGACCGGACTCGCCAACCGCAAGGCCTTCGACGAGTACATCACGCGGAGCATCGAGCTGCACTCGCTCCTGGGGCAGCCGGCGTCGCTGATGATGATCGACGTCGACAACTTCAAGGCGATCAACGACACATACGGCCACACCGCCGGCGACACCGCGCTACGGCAGATCGCGAACGTCCTCTCCAAGACCTTCCTGCGCCGGGTCGATTTCGTCTGCCGCTACGGCGGCGACGAGTTCGCCGTCATCCTGCAGGAAACCAAGCTCGCCAATGCGCAGCTGCTCGCCGAGCGACTCCGCCGTCAAGTGCAAGAGCTGCGGCCGATCGACGTTCTCCCCGTCGACTCGGACGGCGAGGACAAGGATGGCGAGGAGCCGAAGCGGGCGCAGCTCACGCTGTCCATCGGGGTGGCCGAGCTTACGATCGGTGATGTGGCCACGACGTGGATCAAACGGTCCGACAGCGCGCTGTATCAGTCCAAGCGGGCCGGGCGCGACACCGTCTCGGCGGTGACCGGTGAGAGGGAAGAAGGGAGCGA
>JBDTUA010000514.1:0-3219 GCA_040007995.1 Gemmatimonadota bacterium
GCACGCCCGCGACTCGGCGAGAGGAGGTCGTCAACTCGCGTTTCGCTGGCGCGACAGCCGGCCCCGCATTTTGTAGCGAATTCTCCCGCCACTGGTGAAGACGTCGACCAACGTATTAAGAATATACTAAATAATCCAAGGTAGTCGCGGCTGCTGGACGCGACCCCGGCCGATCCCCAGATACCCGAGTTCAGAGCGAGACCCCATGGGCACATCCACGGAGCCTGACGCCGACGCGTCGCCGAGCGCCGCCGACCGGCTCTCGGCGCTTCCGCCTGACGCGGACGGTCGGCCCTTGCAGACCATGCCGGTCTCGGTCCTCCCGCTCTTTCGTCGGTGGCCGGTGTCCGAAGATCCCGCTACACGATCGCATGCCGCGACGCCGAGTTTTCGCTTTATCGATAGCTGGCGTGCAGACGCACCGGCGTCAGTCGTCGTCTTTCTGGTCGCCGTTCCCCTCTGTCTTGGGATCGCCCTGGCATCGGGCGCCCCGCTGTTCGCCGGGATCATCTCCGGCATCGTCGGCGGGCTCGTCGTGGGGACGCTGTCGCAATCGCAACTGCTGGTCAGCGGACCGGCGGCGGGACTCACCGCGATCGTCGTCAGCGCCATTGCCTCCCTCGGTTCGTTCCGCGCATTTCTCGTGTCTGTCGTTCTCGCCGGCGCCTTGCAGGTCGTGCTCGGTCTGGTGGGGGCGGGGGTGATCGGCTACGTCTTCCCGATGGCGGTCATCAAGGGAATGCTGGCGGCGATCGGCATCATCCTGATTCTCAAGCAGATTCCACACGCCTTCGGCTACGACGTCAACTATCAGGGAGACGAAGCGTTCCGCCAGGCGAATTCGGAGACCACGTTCTCGTCGCTCGGCACCGCGCTGGAACGCATTCACCCGGGGGCAATCACGCTGAGCGTGCTGTCGCTCCTGATCCTCGTCCTTTGGGATACGGCGTCCATGCGCCGATTCAAGCTCATGCCGGGGCCGCTGGTGGTCGTGGTCGTGGCAATGGCGCTCAACGCGGGGTTCGCCAGTGCACTCCCATCGTTTCAACTGAGCGCCGAGCATCTCGTATCGCTGCCGGTAGCCCGGTCGCTCACGGAGTTCGCCCAGCTGTTCGTTTTTCCGGACTGGTCCGCCATCGGACGCCCGGAGATCTGGCGCATCGCACTTACGATCGGGGTGGTCGCCAGCCTCGAATCGTTGCTTTCGTTGAGCGCGACCAACCGCATCGATCCCTATCGGCGTGAACCCTCGACCAACCGCGAGCTGATCGCCCAGGGGATCGGCAACGCGATGTCGGGGCTGATCGGGGGGCTACCGGTGACGGGGGTCATCGTGCGCAGCGCGGCCAACGTCGATGCGGGGGCGCGGACGAAGTGGTCGGCCATCCTGCACGGCGCGCTGCTGCTTGGTGCGGTCGCCCTCATTCCGACGCTCCTGAATCTGGTTCCCATCGCGCCGCTGGCGGCGATCCTGCTGTACACCGGGTTCAAGCTCGCGCACCCTCGGCTGCTCAAGCACGCCTGGTCACAGGGGGTCTACCAGTTCATCCCCTTCGTCCTGACCGTCACGGCGATCCTCCTGACTGATCTGCTCGTCGGGATCGGAATCGGCCTCACCATCGGGCTCTTGTTCGTCCTGATCGAGCACCTGCAGGCGCCCTGCTTCTCGATTGTGAGCCCGAAAGGGGCAGTGCTGACGCGCCTGCGACTGAACGAAAACGTCACCTTCCTCAACAAATCATCGCTGGCGACGACGCTCGAGGCGATGCCCGTAGGAAGTCGCGTCGAGGTGGATGGCCGAGGCGCGAAACGCATCGACCACGACGTGCTGGAATTGCTCCGCGAATTCGAGGAAACGGCGCGTCTGCGCCACATCGACTTGCGCCTGGTCGGGATCCCCGAGCGGGCGATCATGCCCGCTCACTAACCATCTGCAGCCGTGGAAAACCTTCAGCGCCTGTTTGACAACAACAAGCTCTTCGTCGACGAGGTCGTACGGACCGAGCCGGATTTCTTCGCGCGTCGCGCGGCGAAGCAGGAGCCGCACTTCCTGTTCATCGGCTGCGCCGACAGCCGCGTCCCCCTTGAGATGCTGACCGGCGTGGCCCCGGGCGAGATGTTCGTGCATCGCAACATCGCGAACCAGGTGATTCCGGCCGACCTCAACCTCCTCTCTGTGCTGCAGTATGCGGTGGAGGTGCTGGACGTGAAGCACGTGATCGTCTGCGGCCACCTGCAGTGCGGGGGCGTGCACGCGGCGATGAGCGATGCCTCGTATGGCCTGGTCGACCACTGGCTGGCCGGCGTTCGCGAAACGGTGCGTCGGCATGACGACGAGCTGCGCGCGATCGCGGACACCGAGGTGCGGGCGAACCGTGTCTCGGAGCTGAACGTGCTCCGTCAGGTGCAACAATTGTCGCGGACGCCGATCGTGCAGGAGGCGTGGAAGCGCGGGCGTCGACCGCTGCTGCACGGTGTGGTCTACGACATCAAGGACGGCTTGCTCAAGCAGCTGGTCATCGGCGTGGACTCACCGGAAAAGGTGCGTTCGCTGCTGGAGTCCGACCGTCGCGGGGTGGGGAGCTGACGGCCACACCCGCACTCCGCCAGCTGCACATCGCGTAGCAGGGCGCTTCCTTGCTCCTTCCGCATGCTAAAGGAGCGGCGCCTCACCGGCGCCGCTCCTTGCAGTCCTGATTTTTTCGATCGCGACAGCGTGACCCGGCGTGGCCTCACGACCGCGCCGGACACGTGCGTCGACTAGTACATCCCGCCCATGCCGCCGCCGCCGCCCGACGGAGCGGACTGCTTGTCTTCCTTCTTCTCGACGACCAGCGCTTCGGTCGTGAGCAGGAGTCCGGCAATGGACGCCGCGTTCTGCAGCGCCGAACGGGTGACCTTCGTCGGGTCGATGACGCCGGCCGTGACGAGGTTCTCGTAGGTGTCGGTCAGCGCGTTGTAGCCAAAGGCATCATCCTTCGAGTTACGCACCTTCTCGACAACGATCGAACCTTCTCCGCCTGCGTTCTGGACGATCATGCGGATCGGCTCCTCGATGGCGCGACGGACGATGTCGACGCCGATCTGCTCGTCCGCTTCGTCAGTCTTGAGACCCTTGAGCGCGCGCTGGGCGCGGATCAGGGCAACACCGCCGCCCGGGACGATCCCTTCCTCGACGGCCGCACGGGTCGCATGGAGCGCGTCCTCGACGCGGGCCTT
>JBDTUA010000515.1:0-3218 GCA_040007995.1 Gemmatimonadota bacterium
CGTTGATGAACATGGTCATCAGCGAGCACCATACGAGCGCGATGATGGTGCACGGGCGCAGCCATCGCATGACCGACATGATTGCGCGCCTCGCCCCGGGGGCGACGATCGAGCAGGCTCGCAGCGAAATCACGACGATCCGCCAGCGGGTCATGAAGGAATTTCCCGAGGCCTACGACGCGGGATCGGGCTACAAGGTGACGGTCTCTCCCTTCCTCGAGGTGCTTGGCGAAAAGGCGCGCCTCACGCTCTGGCTCCTCATGGGAGCCGCCGCCTTCGTCATGGTCATCTCGGCGGCGAACGTGGCCAACCTCTCCCTGATGCGCGGGATCCGCCGGGAACACGAGCTCGTGGTGCGTGCCGCGTTAGGCGCCGGGACGCGGCGCCTGCGCCGGCTCCTCCTTGTGGAGAACCTCGTCCTCACCCTGGCCGGAGCGGCGCTCGGGCTCCTGCTCGCGGTGGCAGGAGTGCGACTCCTCATCGCCTTCGCCGAGCGCTATTCGCCACGAGCGGGGGAGATCCGGATCGACGGCATGGTGCTCGGCTTCACCCTCCTGCTCAGCTTCATGGTCGCCGTGATCATCTCGTTCGCGCCGACGCTGGCGCAGGAAGGAACGCTCGGCACGCTGATCTCGTCGGGGATCAACCGGATGAGCGGAGGACTGCGGCGGCAGCGGCTGCAACGCGCGCTGGTGGTCGCCCAGATCGCCGTCTCCGTCATCCTGCTCACCGGGGCTGGGCTGCTCACCCGGACCATGTTGCAGCTCGCGGACGTGCGAAGCGGGCTCTCGTCCGAAGAAGTGCTGACCATGGAGGTGCCGATCAGCGGCGGAGGGCGGAGCGATGCCGATGTCCGGGCGCTCTATTCGCGCATGCAGCAGGAGATCCGCGGCATCCCCGGAGTCAGCGAGGTGGGCGTGGGATCGACCATCCCGCTCCGCAGCGCCGACGTGCAACTCGAGATCAAGGCTGACGGCCGCCCGCTGGCCGCCGGCGAAGCCCAGCCGCGTGCCGAGTTCCGGACCGCGAACCCCGACTACTTCCGGGCCGCAGGGATTCCGCTGATCAAGGGGCGCGACTTCACCACGACCGACCGCGACAGCTCGCAGAAAGTCGTCGTGGTCAACCAGACCCTGGCAGCGCAGCTCTTCCCCGATCGTGATCCGATCGGACAGCGCGTCGCCTGGACGGGAGAGGTGCTGCAGTTCATTGGAATAAGCGGCGACTGGCGCACCATCGTCGGCGTGGTGGGCGATACCAAGGACGGCGGTCTCGATGCCGCACCGCGCTCGGTCGTCTTCATGCCGTTCACGCAGGAAGCGGTCTGGTTCGGCGGGCTCGTCATCCGCGCATCAGGAAGCGCCGAAGCGCTGGTCGGTGCGGCCACGCGAGCCGTGCGCGACATCGCGCCGCAGGACCCCATCGAGAACGTCCTCACTGTGGCGCAGATCCGCGACCAGAGCGTCGCACCCCGTCGCCTGAATGCGCTCCTGGTTTCCTCCTTTGGCGTGCTGGCGGTGCTGATTGCGGCCGTGGGGATCGCCGGCGTGCTCGCCTTCTCCGTCAGCGCGCGCACGAACGAGATCGGTATTCGCATGAGCCTGGGGGCCGACGCCCGTAGGGTACAGCGCATGATCCTCGGCGAGGGAGGGGTGCTGCTGGTCGCCGGACTGGTGATCGGGATCGGCGGGGCGCTGTTGGTGGGCCGGGTACTGCGCGGATTGCTCTTCGGCGTCCCGCCGTACGACCCCATCACGCTGGTGAGCGTTGGGGTTGTCATGGCTGCGGTGGGGATCGCTGCGTGCTGGGTGCCGGCGCATCGCGCGTCGCGCATCGAGCCGACGCTGGCGATGCGGGGATAGGCCAGGCGGACTGGGCGGCCCACGATGCGAGAGATCAGGACGACGGCACGGGAGGCATGATACTTCTGACTCGAAACCGGTTCGCAGCGCTTGCGCTCGCGGCGCTCGCGGCATGCCGCGACGCTTCAACCGGCGCCGATTCTCGCGCCTGCCAGCAGAGCTACGAGTTCGGGAACTCTGGCTGCGCGGAGGTATCCGGGCAGGCGGTTGGCCTGCGAGGTCAAGCGCTGCAGGGGATCTCTGTCTTTGCGCGTGGGAGTCCGGACTTCTTTCCCTTCTCGTCGGGATACGTGGTCTCCGACGCGAGTGGCGCCTTCCGGGTGCGTATTACGCGCATGTTCGGCTCGCCGCCCGCTGATCGGGCGCAGGATACCGTCTCGGTGTACGTCGTTGCCCGGAACCAGCCTGTCGACTGGGCCACGGGTCAACCGCGAGTGCAGGATAGTGTGTTCACGCTTGTCCGCGTGTCGCCAGTCGGCTCGGTGCCCGAAGCGTCGAGCCTGCGCATCGTCCTTCCGATTCCCTAAGGGACACCTGCGCCTGGTCGAACACCGTCTACCATCGCAACGATCGCGCATGCTCCCCGACCTGCTGATACCCGGACTCCGCCTCGTCATCTGCGGCTCAGCGGCGAGTACGGCCTCGGCGCGCGCGGGTGCCTACTACGCGGGTCCGCAAAATCGCTTCTGGAGGACGCTGCATGAGGTCGGCCTCACGCCACGCCTGCTGGCGCCAGCGGAGTATCGCGAACTCCTGCCCTACGGAATCGGCCTCACCGACATCGTGAAGTCACAGGTCGGGAGTGACCGCGACATTCACCCGAGCGCCGGTGATGCGCCCGCACTCCGAAAGCGCATCGCGCGTGTTGCGCCGGCCATGCTCTGCTTCAACGGGAAGCGCCCGGCGCAACAGCTTCTCGGTCGCGCCACGGTCGACTATGGATTGCAAACGGAACGTCTCGATAGCGTGAGACTCTTCGTGGCGCCGTCTACGAGCGCCGCGGCGCGCGGCCACTGGTCGATCGACCCGTGGCACGAACTCGCCCGGCTCGTGCGTGAGCTCCCATCTATCGATGGCAGGCCGGCGCCGCTCGCGAGTGACGTTCGCAAGAGTACGGCGACCAGCGACGCCCCACGCATCGTGATCCCCTGATTCCCGCTACTCCCCGCGAATCGCCAATACCGGGTTAATGCGCGTGACCCGCCGCGCCGGAATCCACGCCGCCAGGATCGCGACGACCAGCAGGACCGCTGGCGCGACCACAAAGGCAAGCGGATCGCTGGCATTCACGCCATAGAGCACCCCGCTCAGCACCTTCGCCGCCGCTGCCGACAGGGCCAGCCCCACCACAACACC
>JBDTUA010000516.1:0-3218 GCA_040007995.1 Gemmatimonadota bacterium
CGGCTTCGATCCGGCGCAGACTGAGGAGAAAGAGTCCCGTTCCGACGAGAAAGACGACCGTCATCGCCGATTGCGCCACCAGCAATCCGAAGCGCCCGCGCGATTGCCCCCCTCCCGTGTCACGCAGGCCAGAGCGGAGTGCCATGGCCAGATTGGCACCGCGGGACATCAGCGCGGGCACCAGCCCCGTGGCAAAGCCGGTGACGAGTGTGGCGGCCGCGGTGTACAGGAGGACCCGCAGATCCAACGGCGCATCGACCCAATCGACCCGGCTGAACAGGACCCGCCGGACGAAGTGTCCGCCCCACCACGCGACGACGAGCGCGGCCACCCCGCCGAGCGACGTCAGCTGCAAACTCTCGATCGTCAGTTGCCTCGCCAGCCGCCCTCGGCTGACCCCGAGGGCCAGTCGGACCGCGATCTCCCGGCGGCGCCGGATGGCCCGGGCCAGTTGCAGGTTCGCCACGTTGGCGCACGCCAGCAGTAGCACCAGGAAGGACATCGTCGCCAGGAGCAATGCCACTTTCGCCTCGGAACGATTGGCGTTCGCGTCTCGCGGCAGGGTGGACGCGAGCACGATCTGCCGGTGCTCCCGCGCCACGTCCGCTGGTGCGTCGCCGTCGCGGATGGTATTGGCACGATTGACGTTGGTCGCTTTGGCCGCCCCCTGAGCCAACGTCAGTCCCGGCCGCGGTCGCGCGACAACGGTCAACCAGTAGGACTGACGCTGCTCCTTCCATCCCTTGAAGTCGTCGGACGTCACACCGGCGGTGATCGGAACCCAAGCATCGATTTCACTCGGGTTGACGCCGGTAAAGCCCGGCGGCGCGACGCCGATGACGGAGTAGCTTTCACCGGCCAGATCGATCACCTGGCCGATCACGCCAACGTCTCCGCCAAATTGTCGCTGCCAGAATCCGTAGCCGAGGACGACGACCTGGGGACCTGGCGCGGCATCGGTCTCCCCAGCGGTGAACATTCGACCAGCGAGTGGACGCACGCCGAGCGTCGAGAAGTAGCTCGCCGTCACCCGCATGCCGCGTATCTCTCGGACGTCCGCACCGGTCCCGAAGACCAGCGATCCTGGTGAGAACGCGGCCACGCCCGCGAAGGCATCCGGGGTGTCGCGCAGATCCTCATAAATCGCATACGACAGCGGGTTCTGCTCGATCGAATCCTGACGAATCGTCGCATGGAGCGACGCCATGCCCAGCTGTTCCGGATGCTCGATCGCGACCGGCGCTCGCAGGAAGAGATGATCGATGATGCCGAACATCGTGGCGTTGGCGCCGATGCCTAACGCCAGCGTCACGATGACGGCGGCGGCAAAGGCCGGCTCGCGCCGGAGCTGACGAAGGCCGTAGGCGAGATCGTGGGAGATCGATTCGAACCTATCCGTCCATCTCATGTGCGACTCCTGGTGACGTGCGGCGCGCTTCAGCTGCGCGCGGGCAGTGCTCATCTCACCAAACCGACGTTCCGCGATCAACCGCGCCTGTTCCGGCGAATGTCCTTCGGCTTCCAGCGCCGCACGCCGGAGCTCCAGGTGCAGGCGGATCTCTTCATCTACCTCACGCTCCCGCAGGCTGCGACGCCAGATCGCCAGGCGAAACGTCTGGCGGATACCGTTGCGAATCACGAGGTGGCGCGCCGCTTGGGCGACAGGGGCGTCGTCAGCAGATCGGTCACCAACTCTGCGTAGCGCAGCCAGCGACTCGTTTCCGACTTCAGGTACGCTGTCCCCTTGGGCGTCAGGTGGTAGTACCGCGCCCGCCGGTTGTTGTCGGTCACCCCCCACTTGGCATCGACCAGCTCGCGCTGCTCCATGCGATACAACGCCTGGTACACGGCCGAGTCGACGAGGTCGAGGGCGCGCGTGGAGCGGGACTCGATCCATTCGACGACCTCGAAGCCGTGCATCGGCGTCCAACTGAGGGCACGGAGGACGAGGACGTCGAGCATGCCCTTGGCGACGGGGAGCGTGTCGGTCTCTTTCATACAGACTCTTGATACAGGGTCTGTATAGAATGCTCGGGTGAGCGCGCGGGGTCAAGACCGCAGCGGTACGCCGGCGACGGGGCGGGGGGGCGGAACGCGCGGGGATCCCGAGGGGGACGCGCCGCGGCGGCCGAGTGTCCGCCGTCGATCTTCCGCGCTCGTTCGCCACGCGTGGCAGCACGACCGCTCACGAGGGACGTGACGGACGGCACGCGGGAATCGGCGGTGCCAACCGGTCGCGACCTTGCGCATCGCGGCAGCACGTGCAAGTTAGAGTGCGACGAACCCGCCGGTCCGGCGACGCCTTCGCGCGCGATGTGATCGCTGCGACGACTCTCATCTCCCCTCCTCGACACCCCGATGCTCACGAACCTCGCGATCTGGCTTATCCTGGCGCTGCTGATGCTTGGCGCCTTCTGGTCCGCACGACGCGCGTGGACGAGTTCGAGAGGGATGGGGATTCGTGTCGCCGGAACGGTGGGCGCATCGCTCCTCGCCCTGGCGCTGTGCGCCGTCCTCGTTGTCTCGGCGAAGGGGATGTCGACCATGTACCTGGCGCAGGCGGTTCCTGTGCCTGCGGTGCGTATCGCCGGAACGCCCGGGCAACTCGCCCGCGGCGAGTATCTCGTGCGTATCGCCTGTGTCGGATGCCACGGCGACGAGAAGCTCCCGCTCACGGGGGGATTGGACTTCGCCAGCGAGGTCCCGTTTCCGATCGGCAAGCTGGTCGCGGAGAATATTGCGCCTGACGGCAAGATCTCGGAGTACAGCGACGGCGAGATTTTTCGGGTGCTGCGCCACGGCATCGGCAAGGACGGCCGATACCGCGCCCTGATGATGGGGATGCCCTATCGTCAACTGGGCGACGAGGACTTGATGGCGATCATCGCCTACCTGCGGCGTTCGCCGCCGAGCAACAGCGCCGCCCGGGGCGGTGACCATCTCAACCTGATCGCGATGGCGATGCTCGGCGCCGGGCTCATTCCGCAACCAGACCCGCCGACGCCGGGCGTGATCACCGCGCCTGCGCTCGGACGGACGGCGACGTACGGACGATACGTCGCGACGTTTGGAGAGTGCCGGGGGTGTCATGGCCCCGAGCTCAAGGGGGAGCCGGCCGGAGTCGCGGGCCCCGCGACTCCCAATTTGCGCGCCACGCTTCCCACCTGGACGCGGGAGCAGTTTGTTCAGGCAATGCGAACCGGGAAGCGACCCGACGG
>JBDTUA010000517.1:0-3213 GCA_040007995.1 Gemmatimonadota bacterium
GATGATGCGCACTCCTGACGTCCTGCGCGCCTGCGCGCTCCTGAGCACGACTTCCCTGGCCGGGGTGGGTATTCCGCCGGAGCGTTTGGCGTCACCCATGCAGCGCGCCGAAATTTCCGTGGGGCCTAACGTCCGGGTCAGCGTTCCCTTTCCAGCCGTCAATCACCACGAGGTCGTGATCGCGGCGCATCCTACGCGCCCGACGCTCCTCGCCTGCTCCATGTTCGGCGATCGCGAGCAGCGCGCCGTCAATTCCGTTGCGTATACGTCGTTCGATGGAGGTTTGCACTGGGACACCGCCGCTATCGACGACGAGTATTTCGCCGACGACCCGAGCTGCGCGTTCGGGCCCGATGGGACGGCGTACTTCGTCACCAAGACGAACACCGGCGTCGGGATGATTCCAGGCGCGGCGTCCGACACCGACTCGCTCCACATCCGTCGGTCCTTCGATGGCGGGCGCAAATGGCAGCCGGTCGTGCACGGTCCCCACGCGAACGACCGTCCATTCATCGCGGTAGACACGACGCGCGGGAGTGGACGTGGCACCCTGTACGTGGCCTTCGACGACCATATGCACGCGGAAGACGGGGGACACCGCAACGCCGACTTCCGGCATCTCCTCGTGCTGGCGGCATCCATGGACCGCGGCGCGACGTTTCCAATCGCCTCCCAGCGTGGATTGCTCGACCAGTCGTCCGACACCGCGAGCGCATCGCTCGCCGCCGGCGTCGTGGTGCTCTCCGACGGAACGATCGTGACGCTTCAGCATCACATGCTACTCGGCGCCAACAACGTCGGCACGGGGAAGCTCCGCGAACTCGGCGGCCGGCTGCAGGTCTTCCGGTCGCGCGATGGTGCGCGATCGCTCGGCACCGCCCGTCGCATTACCAACGTGACGACCGGCTATAACAATCCCTGGTCGCGCGGTGTCACCGGAAGCATCGCCGTCGATCCCGGGAGGGGGCGCTTTCGCGACGCGCTCTACGTCGTCTGGACGGACTTTTCCAGTGGCCACGGCGTCATACGACTGACGCGTTCGTCCGATGCCGGTGACAGCTGGAGCGCTCCCATTGCCATCGGCATCGATGAACCGCTCGCCTCGTCAGGTGCCATCCCCGACAACTTCATGCCGACCGTGGCCGTCAACCGCGAGGGGGTCGTCGGCGTGCTCTGGTACGACCGCCGCCGCCACGCGGGAACCTCAGCGTACGACGTGCGCTTCGCCGCTTCCCTGGATGGGGGTGTCTCGTGGCGTCCGAGCGTCATGGTCTCCGAGTCGCCTAACGATGAACGCCAGCAGCGGCCGGCCCCGATCGAGACGGAACCGGGGAGTCGCGCGCCGAGCGCGTCGGCCCCATGGCAACCCGCCCCGGGGAGCTTCTCCGCGACCGGCGGCGATACCGCGGGGCTCGTCGCGGATGCGTTCGGGCGCTTTCACGCCCTCTGGATCGACAACCGGACGGGGGTGCAGCAGGTGTGGACCGCCCCGATCGACGTACGGGCGCGGTAGGTTAGCGCGGCGCGGCGCGGTGCCGTTCCCGCGACTCCTCCCGCGCCGAGCCGACGACTCGTGTAACAAACCGCCGACGATTCGTCGGTGGAGTCGCACTAGATGATATCGTAGAGGTGCTCCGGCGGCGCACCCTTGCACGCGGATCATGCGATCCCACATCGGACACCATCGATGCGACTCTTTTCCTCGTCGATCCTTCTCCCGTTCGCCACCAGCCTTGCGCTCGCCGCGGCGGGCGCAAGGCTGGTGGCGCAGCAACCGGCAGTCGATCCCGTGCAGGTCGCGCGCGATACCGCCCAATCGAACCGCCCGCCGAGCGCCGACGCACGTGCTGTCGAAACGATCGCGTCGCTCCTGTCGGCGGTTGATAGCGTACGCCGCGAACTCTCTGCACTTCGCGCGGAGGTGGCCGCGCTTCGGACCGAGCGCGAACAACCGCGTACTGTCGCCGCAGATTCCGCGCGAAGCGCTCTCCTTGCCTCCAGCGGCAAGACCACGCGAGACGGCGCTCAAGGGGACTCGCTCCCCACGCCAACGTCCACCTCGGCGCCCGCGCTGGGATCCCTTTCGACGCAAGTGCCCAAGTCGCTCGAATCCGGATTCGGTTCGCTCAAGTTCGACGGACTGCTGCAGACGTGGTACGCGAACGGATCGCAGCATGGCGACAACACGCTGCGAATCCGACGCGCCGAACTCAAGTTCACCGGCAAGGTGGCGCCGCGCATCTCGTGGGCCGTCATGATCGACCCGGCGAAGTCGCTCTCCCTTCGGCAATCATTGACGTCGGTCGGGGGACAGCAAGTCGTCATCGACGAGAACGTCAACCAGTCGAGCCGGATGCTGCAGGATGCGTCGGTCACCATCGGCCTCGATCACGGATACTCCATCGATGTCGGTCAGTACAAGCTGCCGTTCGCCTACGAAGGACCCAACCCGACGTCGCAGGTGCTCACGGTCGAACGTCCGATGTTCGCGTCGGACCGCGCACGCGGGGGCGGATTGAGCGACGTGCGGGACATCGGCGTCACGATGCGCGGCGCGCTCTGGAACCACAGCAAGCTCGCGATCGGCCTCTTCGATGGCACGGGCGAAGCGATGAACACCACCGACGCGAACGACCAGAAGGTCTTCGTGGCCAACCTCGCGACGCCGATCTCGATCGTGTCTGGATTGACGATAGGCATGTCGGGCGTGTACGGAGGATCACCGAACTCCGAACACGCGCGTCGCGACCGGATTGCCGCGCTGGCCGAGTTCCTGCGCCCGTCCTTCACCGCGCGCGCCGAGTATGTGCGCGGCGTCGACGGCGACGTGCATCGCGAGGGGTACTACGAGCTCATGGCGTATCAGCTCAACAAGTCGTTCGAGCTCGTGCAGCGCATCGACTTCTTCGACCCCGACGTCCGCCGCGTGGGGAGCGCGCAGGACGAAGGGGCGACGGAGGTACTGGCCGGGTTGAACTACTACATCGCGGGCCACAACGCCAAGTTGCAGCTCAACGTCGTGAACCGCAGCTGGCGCCACCATCGCTTCTCTGACTCACGCCAACTCCTGCTCAACCTGCAGACCGCCTGGTAGGCGGCGCGCCCGACTCGTCGCGAGAACGGCGCGGGGAAGCGTGACGATGGGGCGGCCCTCATTCCGGGGCCGCCCCATCGTCTCGACCCGGCGCTCCAATCAGGGATTGCGGTCTATGC
>JBDTUA010000518.1:0-3208 GCA_040007995.1 Gemmatimonadota bacterium
GCGTTCGCCCGGCCGGAGGGAGCACGGGCGACCTCGACCTGTATCTGTTCGACTGCACCAAGAAGGAGTGCGTAGCGGCCCGTGCCGATGGCGACGCGTCGGGCGACGAGGCGCTGATCATCGACGCGCCGGCAGCCGGTCGCTGGAAGGCGGTGGTGGACCACAGCGGCTTCCCGGCGTCACCGATCGCTTTCGACTACCAGGACGTCCTCTACAATCCTGCCTTCGGCTACGTAGCCGTGACCGACCAGCCCGCCGAGCGCGCTATCGGCGGGCAGTGGACGTCGAAGGGGAACGCGTGGCAGGCGACGCTCCCTGCGGGACGGACCGCTTTGGCGGCGGTCGGATTGCAGCTGCAGCCGAAGGGGACCGAACCCTTCCTCATGGGGGTGCGGGAGGTGGGCGCCGGGAGCGATCGCGCGACCGAGGAGTCGGGGCGCCAGCGTCCGCGCCAGCGGTGAGCGTGTGCGTCCGAGCCTAGCTCGCTTCAGCGATCCTTCTGCTTCTCGAGGATCTCGTCGACGCGATCGGCCATGTCCTGCCAGTGTGCGCGATTGATGCCGGTGGCGGTGGTCGCATTCCCGCGGGCCGTCTCGCGCACGGAGCGGAGCTCTGCGCGGGCGAGCGCGGAGAGATCGGTCCGGCGCACGTTCGGCGGAGTAAGGATTGCCGGGAGGGTACGTCCGCCCCCCGGGCCACCGCCGCCTGCATTGGGATTGCCGGTCGGGGCCGGCGGTGGCGCCAGCAGGGCGTCCAGCCGCTCGAGGTAGACATGTTGCAACTGGCGGCGGTTGGCATCGAGCGCGCCGCCGACCGCTCCCAGCACCGCGCGGCGCACGTCGCCCAGGTATTCCGGGAGCGGATATGCGCTTCCCGCGTCGAGCATCTGCTCGCCTAACGTGATGCGGTCGAGTCGACGCGCATCAAGGAGCTGGGCGACGACGTTGCCCTGGCGCGTGACGACTGATGCGCCGCCGGTCTGCGGCCCGATGCGCGAGATGATGTCCGCCGGGGCCAGCCAGCCCGGGGTGCGGAGCGCGTTGTCGGCGAGGAAGGCGAGCGCCGCCTTCTGCCGCGCCTTGCTCACGGGCGTATACACGGCGCCCGGCTGCTCGCTCACCTTGGCGTCGACCTGCACGCCGCCGATGACCGAGGTCACGTGCCCCATGTACAGTCCCCACATGCCTGACGTTTCGCCGTACAACTCAGCAAGATCGCTGTAGTCGTCGCCGGGACGCGTGGTCCAGCTCACCAGCTGCGGGATGAGCTTCTTCATGTTCACGAGGGCGTAGCCGGTCGCCTTCACCGGGTCATCCCCTATGTCCTCGGTCTGCGAGCGCGGATCGATCCCGCTCAGGAACTGCTCCGAGTATCGATAGGGGAAGGGGCCGGACTGATTGCTGACCCACCCGTTGAGTACCGCGCGCTCTGCCTCGGGCGTGGCCGCCTGCGGAATGACGCGGTACCCCCAGTTGATCACGAAGTCGTCGAACGGGCCAAGGCGGCGCACGAAGTCCTTCGGCTGCAGTCCGTCGCCCGGCTGCGCGACATAGTTCTGCCGCGCGTAGTCCATGATCGTCGCCGACACGCCGTACTTGCTGGCAAACGACGGCTTGCGGAGTGAGTCAACAGGGAATGAGCTGGAAGCGATCATGTTGTGCGGCAGGCCGAGCGCATGCCCGACCTCGTGCGTGATGACCTTGCGCATCGTCTCCCCCATCAACTCCTCGGGGATCTCGAGCGAGCGCGCCTCCGGATTGGCGATCCCGGTCTCGATCATCAGCCGGTTGCGATACGACCGCATGTGGTTGTGATACCAGGTGATGTCGCTCTCGATGATCTCGCCGGTGCGGGGATCGGACGTGCTCGGGCCGACCGCGTTGCGCACCAGCGACGCCGCCCAGCGCACCACCGAGTATCGGATGTCCTCCGGGTCCCAGTCGGGGTCTTCGGCGGCGCTCGGCGGGTCCTTGGCGATAATCGCGTTCTTGAAGCCCGCCTTCTCGAACGGTCCCTGCCACGCCTCGACCCCTTCCTTCACGTAGCGGCGCCACTTGGCCGGCGTCGCCGGGTCGAGATAATACACGATCGGCTTCACCGGCTCCACCAGTTCACCCCGCGCATAGGCAGCGGGGTCCTTGGGCTCGAGCCGCCAGCGACGGATGAAGTCCTGCGACGCCGCCTTCTGTTCGTCGAGCCCGTAGTTGACGCGGTCTACCGAGAAAAAGCCGACGCGCGAGTCGGCATAGCGCGCACGCATCGGTACCTGGGGGAGCAGCACGATCGACTGCCGCATCTCGAGCGAGAGCGATCCCGCGTCGCGCTCCGACGGCGGTTCGCCGGCGTCGAAGGTCTGTGTGTGACGCACTTCGATGTTGGCCGGGAACGACTTCACCGTGTTGATGAAGGAGCGCGCCGGATCGAGCCGACGCACCGCGTACGTCCGGCGCTGCGCTACGGAGAGCCCACTGAGCACCGGCGTGTCCCCGGAGAAGAAGTCCGTCACGTCGATGACGCGCGACGCGCTGTCGCGCGTGAAGGCGGCGACCGGGAAGGCGGCGAGGATGGGGCCGACGTTGTTGCTGGCGACCGAGAGGGCGATGGGGAGCGTGTCATCGGCGTAGGCGTCGAACGCGATGGCCCGGAGGATGACACGGTCCCCCTCGCGTTGCCATCGCACGACGCGCTCGCCGATCGACGTCCCGGCGGAGGTGAAGCCGCCGAAGTTGCTCGGGACGCCGGCCACGCGCGTGACCATGAGGAAGTCACGACCCACGAGGGAGTCGGGGACCTCGAAGAACCAGCGATCGTCCACGCGATGCACCGTGATCGCGCCGTCGTCGGTGACGGCCTTGTCGGTGATGACCTGCGCGTAGGGGCGAGGCGCGCGACGCTGCTGTTGTCCCTGCTGGTTCGCCTGTGCCCCGGCGGGCGGTGGCGTCTGCTGCTGCGCATGGAGCGTGAGGCCGGCCAAGGGAGAGATGCCGGCGACTACGGTGAGCAGCGTGAGCGTCCGGACGAAGGGAGGCTGCATGGGTCGAGTGGGCGCGGGAGACGAGGACGGCGCGGCGCCGATCCTGTGCTCTACGCCCCGGAAGGGCGCGAGCGTTGAGGTGCCGTGGTACGGCTCCGAAGTCGGGCCCGGCCGGTACGCCGGCCGGTACGCCGGCCGGTACGCCGGCCGGTACGCCGGCCGGTACGCCGGCCG
>JBDTUA010000519.1:0-3205 GCA_040007995.1 Gemmatimonadota bacterium
CGCGCACCGCCTCGTACACCGTCCCCATCCCTCCCTCGCCGATCAGTCGCCCGACATCGTAGACCCCCACGCGTGTTCCTTCCAGGCGCGCCGTCGCCAGCTGCAGCGGCTCGCCATCACCGGTGAGCGCCGCGAGCGCCGGCTGCACGAAGCGGTCGCCCGCGCTCTCATAGGCGTCGAGCAGGCTGCGCACCTCGCGCAGCACCTCGGCGTCGGCGCCGCTGTCGGCGAGCAGCCGTTCGCGCTCCTCGGGCGTCGTCGCGTCGAGCGCGGCGCCGAACAGCTCCTTCACGTCGTCCCACGGGGGGCTCGGGAGCATCAGGTCGCGGAGAGGGCGCGGTGCAGCCAGGCGCGCGCCATCGCCCAGTCGCGCTTGATTGTGCGTTCGGAGACGCCGAGCAGCGTCGCCGTCTCCTCGGTGGAGAGGCCGGCGAAGAAGCGCAGCTCCACCACCCGCGCCTGCCGCGGGTCGATGGCGGCGAGCGCGTCGAGCGCCTCATCGACCCGCACGACGTCGAGCGCGTCGTCAATCGCCGCGTCGACGCCGGTGTCGAGTCGCACGAGGAGTCCTCCGCCGCGCTTGGCGGCATTTCGCCGGCGCGCCATGTCCACCACGATGCGCCGCATCAGCGTGGCCGCGACGGAATAGAAGTGGGTGCGCCCGTCGTAGTTCGCCGTCCGCTGGTCCACGAGCCGCAGGTACGCCTCGTGGACGAGTGCCGTCGGCTGCAACGTCTGGTCAGGGCGCTCGGCGTGCAGGACCCGGCCGGCGAGCGAGCGGAGCTCGTCGTAGACCAGCGGCATGAGCGCATCGAGCGCGCCGTCGCGCCCGCGCTGCAGGTCGATGAGGAGGTCGGTGACCGACGGAGGGGTGGGTATGGACACGCGGATCCTGCGGTACGACTGCGCTCGGGACCCGCGGAGTGTACGGCGCAAGGACGAGTGCGGCAACGGCAGGGCGACTCGGGCATGGCGAGACGGGTGATCGAGGTGGGCGGCACGTCCCCGAAGGGTTCGCGCAGAAACCCGGCGGAGGGGGACACGAGGAGCGGGAGCGCGCGCATCTGCTACGAATTTCGGGAATTGTGGCCCCGATGGGATCGGCAGTGCGCGAACGAGATAGACCCCTAGCTGGAGAGCCGCATGAAGTGCCCCGTGAAGTGCCCCATGAAGTACCCAATGAACTGCTCGATGCAGCGCCCCATGCAGCGCCTGACGTCCGTCCTGCTGGCCTCCCTGCTCGTCGCCGGCTGCGGCGGCGGTGGTGATTCTGGTGTGAGCAACCCGCCGCCCTCCACCCCTGCCGCCGTTGCCACCGTCGGCGTGACCCCCGACGCCGCGCAGCTCCTCCCTCCGGCTACCACGCAGCTCACCGCCGTCACCAAGGACGCCAGCGGGAACGTGCTGACCAATCGCGCCATCGCCTGGAGCAGCAGCGCTCCGGCCGTCGCCTCGGTGAGCACCTTGGGGCTCGTCACCGCTCTGACCCCCGGCTCGGCGAGCATCGTGGCGACGAGTGAGGGACAGAGCGGGAGCGCGACGATCACCGTGATTGCTCCTGTTGCCAGCGTGACGCTCGACGCGACGACCGCCTCCCTCGTCCCCGCCCAGACGCTGCAGCTGACGGCGACCGCGAAGGACGCCGCGGGCGCGGCGCTTAGCGGGCGCCCGATCGCCTGGTCGACCAGCGCCGCCACGACGGCGACGGTGAGCACTGCCGGCCTCGTGACCGCCGTCGGCCCGGGGAGCGCGACGATCACCGCCACGAGCGAAGGAAAGAGCGCCACCGCGACCGTCACCGTCGCCCAAGGGGCGCTCATCGGGACGGCCGGCGGGTCGGTCGTTGCAGCTGACAGCTCGGTCCGCATCGACGTCCCGGCCGGCGTTGCATCCGACGGCACCCCGTTCGCGATCACCGCCGTCCCCGAACCGGCCCCGGCCCCGGCGGGGGGACCGCTGACCGGGACCTACTATCACCTCACGCCCGAGGGGGCGCACTTCGCCACGCCGGTCACCATCACCATGCGCTACGATCCCGCCGCGCTGGAGACGTGGGTGATCCCGTCCGATCTCGACATCATGCGATGGGACGGCACGCAGTGGAGCGTGCTCACCGACATCACCATCGATACCGTGGCGCACACCGTCAGCGGCAAGACGTCCGGCTTCAGCACCATTGCCAGGCGCACGCGCTACCCGATCGCCTCCGTCACCCCCGGCGTGGCGCAGGTCAACTACCAGCAGCGGTCGGTCGTTTTCAAGGTCAACACCAGCCCGCCGCGCCCCCTCTTCCCCTACCAGTTCAAGTGGACGACGACCGGGGCGAACGGCACGCTGGCTGGAACGACCGGGAGTTCGCAGCAGTACGTTGCAACTACCACCACGCTCCCGACCGGGGTCATCGACAAGATCACGGTCGACGTCTACGCACTCGGCACGACGACCACCGGCACTCCGATCGCCACCATGAACATGGATGTGACGTCCAACCTCGCCTACACGGTCGCGATCAATCCCTATACCTCGACTCCGAACTTCGAGGAGACCCGCAAGGTGACGGTCGAGATCCGCGACCAGCAGGGGAGGCTGTGGACCCCCGCCGATCCGTCGACCATCCACTACGTCTGGATGAACACTGCCTACGCCGGCAAGTGGTCGACACCGAACGGCATCTGGCAGGTGACCACCAACACGTACACGGCAGGCAACGCCAACCAGATGGCCCAGGCACCGCCGCGCGCCGACCAGGTCATCGTCGACGTGCTGCAGGACCAGGTCGTCTGGAACTTCTCCAATGCCCTCCCGACCTACAAGCTTGTCACCAACTCGATCGGCAAGGCCTTCGGCTTCATGGAGGTGGGCAACAAGCAGTATGCCGGCCGCTTCGGCGTCACCACCGTCCCCTCTGGCGGCGGGTCGTGCGTCTATGCCGACATCTTCCTCCCCAAGGTGCCGGGAGCGACGAGCTACACCGTCCTGGCCCGCGACTTCAACGATCCGGGAGGCTACGGGACGTCGTACACCAAGACCTTCACCGGCGCGACCGGGACGGGGATCGGCGCCGTGCAGGACCAGATCATCGGGTGGCGCATTTCGCTCGACGGCGGCTGCGCGCAGTCGGCCACCGCCGTCCAGTTCCGGCAGAACCTGTACGCGACGCGTTTCGCAGGGATCGCGGTGGAGTTGACGGTGCTGCCGTAGGGCG
>JBDTUA010000520.1:0-3198 GCA_040007995.1 Gemmatimonadota bacterium
GGCGCGCGACGTTCAAAGGTTCGCGTCCGATCGCGCACCGGTATAGGAACGAAGATGTCTGCCAACGACCGCAACTCCGGCATGTCTTCGAGCGGCGCTTCGACGAACGCCGCCGCCGCGTACTCGAGTTGCGCATCCTGATCCAGACGCGCGGCCACCTCTTCCTTCAGGCGTTCCTGATAGTTCGCACGTGGTTTGTAGCCGTCGATATACGGAAAGCCGAGTTCCAGGAGAATCGCGCTGATGTTCGCGTGCTTGAACTCGATGGCGCCAGCCGAGCGTCCGGACAGGAGCGACTGTAGCTGGCGATTGTGCTCACGCTTGTTGTAGGCCTCGCCGCGCAGTTCATGCGACAGCATCGCGAAGTAGTCCGCGACCGTGGCGGCGACCTCTTCCGGCGACCAGTCAGCTGCCATGTTTGACGCTCGAGGCGGAGCCGGGGGTCGGCATCGCGCCCTGGTTGCCGTGTGGAACGCCGTGTTCGCGCGTGCAGTGCGCCCGCTGCTGCACGCGGCCACTGAAGCGCCGAGCAGCCGTCATCGGACGGCCATGCATCGTCAGCTGCATACAGTCGTCCAGATGATCAATCCAGCGACTTCGACGTACCGCCACCGGTAAGTCTTGGTTCGCCTGCAGCATGGCCCGCGTCGCTCCGCATCCACCGCCAGTGAAAGATGAAGGCAGCGACGGCGAGGAGCAGGAGGAGCGCGCTCGTGGCGAGTTCTCGAATTGCCCGGGCACGTGAGACGGTCATCTGATCCTCTCGCAGCGCCGTCCAGCGCCGGCGCAACGTCTCTACGGATGCGGTGTCCTGCGCGGTATCCCCAGAACGTGGCACCAGTGTTGTCGGATGCTCGGCCAGGTATGCCTCGAAGGAAGTCGAAACCGGACTTCCGAACTGATTCGAGGGAGTGACAAGATCGAGGGCAGCTTGCAGGGTGGACCGGGCGCTGAAGAGCGCGACGATCAGTGTGATGAGGCACACGGAGTATCCGTATAGCAGCTTGATGCGATCGGATGTCACGGGTTCACCTCTTGAGATGGTTCACTCCAACGTCTGAGTGCAGCGCGTTGCGAGCCAAGCTGGAGCGCGAGTACTGGTTGCACCGACCTTTGTCGTTCGAAAGCCGGTTTCACTCTGATTGGGCGCTGATGGAGAATGCCGCCACCCGGCAGTCGTAGTCAATCGGTGGCCGAGAACCGAGCGCGGAACACTCGCGTATGTGCGCGGAGTGGACGGATCACCAACGGGGCTCCCGAGGGGACCCGGATTGGTGGAAACGGTGAAAGCGGTGAGCCATTCCATCTCGCATGGTGCTGAACGAACGACTTCGTGTGAGCGTCGCAATACCCTCCGGGAGAATCTTGCCGTGTCGCGGACTAGCGATATCGTAGAGCCGCGCGTCTGGCCGCGATCGGAGCGCAACCCTTTCGGAGCATCGACGTATGCGGATCGGCATGAGAGCAGTTCGTCTTGTAATGCGATGCACGCTCGCGGTAGCCGTCCTCAGCGGTGGTGGCGGCACCATGGCTGTCGCGGTCGCGCAGGCACCAGGAGCTTCTGCCGACGGGGCGCACGACTTCGACTGGGAGATCGGTGTCTGGCGCACCGACCTGCGTCGCTTGGCGAAGCCCCTCACCGGATCCACGGAGTGGGTGGAGTATCATGGGACCAGCACGGTCCGGCCGGTGATGGGCGGGAAGGCGAACCTGGTCGAGCTCGACGTGACGGGGCCTGCTGGGCGGATCGAGGGGTTGGCGCTACGGCTGTATGATCCTGCAGCGCGGCAGTGGAGTTTGAACTATTCGAACAGCGGTTCGGGGACGCTGAGTGCTCCGGTGGTGGGAGCCTTCGCGAACGGGCGGGGGGTGTTTTTCGGCGTGGATGTGGCGAATGGGCAGGCCGTTCTGGCTCGGTTCATCATCTCGGAGATCACGAAGGACTCAGCGCGGTTCGAGCAGGCGTTTTCAGGGGATGGGGGGGTGACGTGGGAGGTGAATTGGGTGGCGTGGGATCGGAGGTTGGTGGGGTCTCGCTAGAGACGCCGGTCACCCCACACCCCCCGCACAGATCCGTACGAGAAGGATACCCACATACGCCTCCTACGTCGGATGCTTGGCGCCGAAGCGTTCGCGCGGGTAGGGACGACCGATGCTCGGTTGCGGAATCCACATCTCAGCATCTCGCAAAAAGCGGAGCCAAATGATCCGGTGCCGTTGCCCGACGCGCCGCCCTCGCCTCCTGGACCTTCGCCCGAAGTCGCTTCTTCCCCGTCCGGTGTTGCGCAGGCAAGCGGCCACCACCCTCACTCCCCCAACAACTCCCCCAGCGCAAACATCGCCTTCGGAGGGAAGCGCTCCAGCGAATAGTAACGGCCAATGATCGCATACGCGTCGGCTGCTCGCGTGATGTTGAGCAGCCGAAGCAGGAAGCGCACGTCGTCCAGGTCGTGGAACTCCTCACCGAGTCGCAAGGCGAGGCACTTCATCGCCAGCAGATACTCCGGTCGCGCGACCATCACGCGCAGGTGCGGGAGTTCGAGGAACGGCGTGAATTCCCCCCGCTCCGACAGGTAGCCCTTCACCCCGTCGTTGAGCCAATCGGGGCCGACACCCGCCTCCTCGGCGACCACGCGCGCCGCCTCGCACACGCGCGCATGGCAGCGCCTTCAGGAACTTCTCATGTCGTGGTGCGTGTCATTGCGTATGTCATGACATCGACACCCGAACGGCCGCTGCGCAGCCCGGACGCTGATCGGTTGAACTCCGTCCCAACGAAATCACGCCGGCCATGATCCACGGCATCGGACTGAACCGACTGTCGAAGGTCATCCACGCCTACCCGACCCAGGCCGGGCGATCTACAAGGCGGCCGATGCGTGCAACCGCACGCGCTTGACGCCTTTCATCCGCTCCCTGGCTGCGGTGGTGGTTGCGGTGATCAACGCTGCTGCCCGCAGGAATGCCGTGAGGGTGCCACGGAGATGCAGCACCCGAGCCCTTGGAACCGCGCTCCCTTCACCCGGATCGCGCTCGCACCGCGCGGTGATTTCCGCCGACAACAACGCCGGCACGATGCCGTCCTTGTCCGTGGTCCACACGCTGCCGTCGCGGCGCAGGACGCCGCACCCGCGCTCTCCTCGCCACCAAAGCCCAGTGAACCGTCGAACAGGCCTGCGGCAAACCGCTTGTAACCCA
>JBDTUA010000521.1:0-3188 GCA_040007995.1 Gemmatimonadota bacterium
GTCCCGATCGCTCCTGCGCGCAATCGCTCCAGCGAACGTGTTGGCACTCACCCTGCTCGTCCCCGCGATTGTCCCTGCGACCGCGCAGGGCGTGAGCGCGACAGTTGTGCTCCCCGGCTTTCGCGGCGTTGTCCGGATGGACACGGTCGGTACGACCGAATCTGTGCCAGGCAGCGTGGGTCAGGTCTACGCCGCGGTGCGGCGAGCCTTTGACTCGCTGGGTGTCGCGCAAGCGCTCAATGATTCAACGCGTGGCCTCGTGGGGAACCTGGAACTACGCCTCCTCCGGCGATTCGCCGGACAACCGATGTCGCGCTGGGTGGACTGCGGCGTCGGCCACACGGGACCGACCGCCAACCTCTATCGGGTCCATCTCGCGTTGCTCGCCACGGTGTCGCCGGCGCCCGGCGGCGGTGCGAACCTCAAGACTTCGGTCGCTGCGGGAGCGCAGGCACTCGGCGGCCCGCTGGCCGATCCGATCGCCTGCCAGAGCACCGGGGCGATTGAAACCCGCCTGACGGAGTTGGTGCGCACGCTTCAACCGCAGCGCTGACTCTCGACAGTCACTTCCTCTTCCTTCCATGCGCTCCGACATGCCGATCGTGATACGCCCGGCGATCCCCGCCGACGCCGAATCGCTCGCCGCGTTTGCCGCCCGCTCCTTCGCGGAGACTTATGCCGACGCGAACAACGCGGACGACATGGCGTTGCATCTGGCGACGACCTACTCGGCCCGACAGCAGCTCTCAACAATTCTGGATCCCGCCGTTGACGTCCTCGTCGCGGAAGACGCAGGATCGCTGGCCGGCTATGCGCAGGTTCGGAGTGCGAACGCCCCCCCGTGCGTCGACGCGGAGTCCGCAGTCGAGCTGTGGAGATTCTATGTAGATCGTGCGTGGCATGGACGAGGCGTGGCACGGGCGCTCATGACCGCGGTCACCGACGCGGGCCTCGCGAGAGGCGCCGGTGCGATCTGGCTGAGTGTCTGGGAGCAGAACGAGCGCGCCAAGGCGTTCTACGCAAGGAGTGGCTATCGTCGAGTCGGCACCACCGCGTTTGTGCTCGGCACCGACGTGCAGACCGATTGGGTGATGGTCCGCGAGCACGTCGCCCCTGTGACCTCGGCGCCAACGCAGGGAGACCGCGGATGAACTGGCGGAGTCCGGCGATCGTGATCGCGTCGGTGGCCCTTGCATCTGCCGCCTGCGCCACGGGCGGGGGACCGCGATTCACGCCGCCGCCGCATCGGTTTCTGCTAGGCGCCTCCGTCGACAGTGCTCGCACGCTCCTGCGTGCCGTTCTCGAGCGCGAAGGGCTGGTCGTCGATGGCTCGCAGACCGCCGACGCCAACGTGGTCGCGAGCACGTTTGTCGTCCGGCGCGGGGGAATGGGAGAAGGTGAGGTACGGGTGCGTCTGCGGCTGTCCCCCGAATCCGCCGGTGACTCGACGTCCGCGAGCGTGGTGCTCCTGCTGGACGCCACCATACGCGACAGCAAGCGCATGATGCTGATGTCACCCGACGATGCACGATCGCCCCGCATGTCGCGCGAGCCCCATCCCATTCAGGACAATGACCGCGAGACGCTGCAACGCATCAGCCGACTAGAGGAGCGATTGCGACAAATGGGATGGACGCTGGTGCAGGAGCGCTAGCGACTTACCTCGACGCCGGCGCCAAGACGGTCTTGCGTCAGCACGGGAAACACGATTCCGTTGGTCATCCCCTTCTCCTTCCCCTTCGCGGAGCGCAGTCTCGTGCGTGGACTTCTCGTGGTCTGCAGCTGTCTCTGCGCGGCTCACTCGCTGGCGGCGCAGCCGTCGCGCGTTCGCGTCGGCATCATCGGACATCTGGGAGCCGTCGCCATCGACTCTCTCGCTACCACGGTCTCGATCGACGCGCCGAGCGGCGTGACGTTCCACGCGGTCGCCCAGGTGCTCACGGAGTTGAAGGTGCCGATCGACACGCGCGATTCCACGCGCGGCATCGTCGGGGTAATGAGCGTACCCAGAATGCGTACGTTCGGCGTGGGCCGCATCTCGCGCTACCTCAGTTGCGGGTCGGGCCTGACCGGGCTCCACGCCGACGACTGGCGCGTTTACGTGACCGCGCTCGTCTTCGTCGATGCAGCCGGCGCGGGGAGCACCACCCTCCGGCTGGCGATGGTGGGAGGCGCCCAGGCTGTGGAAGGCTCGTCGACGGACCCGGTGGCGTGCGCGTCGACCGGCAGCTTCGAAACGCTGGTCGTCGAGCGTCTGAAGGCGCGCCTCGCCGAACCGAGACCGTAGTCGCGGCGCCGGTCGCACCTCATCCGCGCGCCACAACGCGCGACCGAACGAGGCGAGCCACCGTTACGCGAGGTTAGGTACCGTCCGGCCGCAATCGCTCGAGCGCCGCTGCCAAGTCGGGTTCGAACCCGCTCCCGAGGACCGTTCCACCGGCGGTAACGATGACCTGCTCCGCATGGGCGAGGTCTTCCTCTCGGACGAGCGCCACGAGCATCGAGGTGCCGACGTCGAGGCCGCTCCCCAGCTGGCGAAGCAGGTCGTCCGGGAAGCCGGCGTCGATGAAGTAGGCGGCGAGTCCGCCGGCGAGCGCACCCATGACGACGCCGATCCCGGGGAGGATCATTGCAGCGAGCGCCCCGACCGCCGCGCTCTTTCCGACCCCCCAGTCCTGCGTCTCGTGGAACGACACCTTGCCGTCGGCCTCGCGCTCGATCACGGCACCGTTCCCGAGGCGGGTACCGGCATTTTTCAGTTGGTCCAAGCCGAGCTTCGCGCCGCCCGACGATCCGAAGCGCGCGATGACGATCTTGCGGGAGATGGGCGGCGTGGCCGGGGGCGGCACGGTCATGGTGGTTTGCTCCTGCGCGGGGAAGAAAGGGGATGTTGCCGCTGCGGCGCGGAATTTTATATCGCACGACGCGAGCGCTGGGGCAACTCCCCCTCCGAGTCGCCCGTACCGCTCCGATCCCCCCGCGTGTAACGTCCCGGCGATCCCCTCCGCCTCAACTTCGACTCCGGACCTCGATGCGCTCGCCCGCCACGCACGCCCGGCACGCCCGGCACGCCCGGCACGCCCGACACGCCCGACACGCCCGACACGCCCGACACGCCGGTCTCCTCACGATTGTGCTCGCTTCCATGCTCGCCTTTCCCGCCACGGGGATCGCCCAGGCGCGCTGGG
>JBDTUA010000522.1:0-3187 GCA_040007995.1 Gemmatimonadota bacterium
TGCGTCACCAGCCATGTTCGGAGCCACTGCATGTTCGTTCACCAGCGTATACGGCGACTGCTAGGAGTCTGGAGCGATGCGAATCGATCCAGGACCAGCGCACGCGTGCGTGGACGAAGGTAGGAGAGCACGGACTGCATCGCCCGATCATGAACTGATCGAGGCTTCGGGACGATGACCTGCACCCCATCCGCGCGCGACGCTGGATGGGGTTTGTCTTTGGCACCGAGGAGCAAGTCGTCGCCCCTCTTCGTCCCGGAAGGAGCAGACGGGTCATGCACAACGACTACGAAAACAGCACGATGGACTGCGGAGCTCCGATGCCGAACCGGATGGAGTTCGTCGTCGTGCGGACGAACAGCTGCCGCTTCAGTCTCACGCGCATCGAGGGGGCGCGACTTGTCGAGCGCCTCGATCGGTGGTGGACGCCACGCTGGGTCACGTTCGTCGACCTCCACGGGTCGCTGGTGCGCCTGCGCACGTCGGCGATCCGCGAGATCTTCGACACCGGTCCCGTGTCTCGCAATTCGGAATTTGCGCTCACCTGGGCGATCGAGCGCGAGGAGCAGCTCTTCAACCAGACACTCGGACCGCAGGAAGAGGAGTAGGGGCGTACGCGCCCGGCTCCCGGGAGAATACGATGTCGATGATCTTCGGCGTCCACGACGAGCTGACGATCCGTCAGCTGCAGAATGTGGCGGAACACGCGGCGCGCGTCGCGCTGATGGCGGACGGGCACGTGGGATACGTCATGCCGATCGGGGGCGTGGCGGCCTATCGCAACCAGGTGTCGGTGGTTGGGGTGGGCTTCGACATCGCCTGCGGAAATGCCGCCATCCGGACCGACCTGCACGAATCCGTGCTCGGCGAGGGCGCCGAGCGTGCCCGCATCCTCGGCGCGATCGCCGATGAAGTACAGGACACCTTGTCGTTCGGGATAGGGCGGAGGAACCGCGCCGATGATGCACCGATCGACGATCCCCTGTTCGAAGATGCAGCGTGGCGGGCGGTCCCGGCGACGCACCGCGAGGAGCTACGGCTGAAGGCGCGCGCGCAACTCGGGACCGTGGGATCGGGGAACCACTACGTCGACCTGTTCGCCGACGAGGCGGGGATGCTCTGGGTGGGGGTGCACTTCGGCTCGCGCGGCTTCGGGCATACCATCGCCTCGAACTTCCTCGCGCTGTCGCAGGACCTGGCGTGGGGAACGCGGGCGCCGGAGATGGAGGTGCTGCTCGACTTGTCCTCGCCACTCGGGGATGCGTACTGGAACCTCATGAGCCTCGCCGGCGCGTACGCCTACGCCGGACGCGAGTGGGTGGCGCGCAAGGTCGTGTCGACGATCGGTGCGCAGGAAGTTGAGCTCGTGCACAACCACCACAACTTCGCCTGGAAGGAGACGCACGCAGGTGAGGAGTTCGTCGTGGTGCGAAAGGGAGCGACGCCCGCCTTCCCCGGCCAGCGCGGCTTCATCGGCGGCTCGATGGGCGACAACGCGGTCATCGTACAGGGGGCGATGCACGCGCCCGAACATGCGGACGAAGACCTGCGCGTCGCGGCGCTCTTCTCCACCGTGCACGGGGCAGGGCGGGTCATGTCACGGACCGCGGCCGCGGGGAAGATCCATCGCCAGAGCGGGCGGGTGCTGAAGCCGGGCGCGATCAGCCATGAGATGATGCAGGGATGGCTCGCCGAGTGCGGGGTCGTGCTGCGTGGAGGTGGCCTGGATGAGGCGCCACAGGCATATCGGCGGTTGCCGCATGTGTTGGCGGCCCAGCGCGGGACGATTGACGTACTGCATACGCTGCGACCGCTCGTCGTGGTGATGGCGGCGGCCAGGGAGCACGATCCGTATCGCGATTGATTGGAGTCGCAGAGCGCCCTTAGGCGGTAAACAAGGGGAGGAATCCGCGTCGTGCTAGACGCAAATTCCTCCCCTTGTGCTTCCCAACGATCGCAGAGTCGTACTCTCCAACTACCTGCTGTCACCAGCTATCCCGACCCTGCAAAGGCGAGAAGGGTCGCGTCACCTCGACTTCACCAGAACGTCAGGCCGCGCTTCGCTGCGGCGGTTCGCTGGCGGCGACCGACAGGTCGGCTGCAGTCGTCGGATGCACTATCGACAGCTGCGCCTCCGGCAGCTGCGCGCCCGACAGCTGCGCGTCCGACGGCTGAGCGCCCGACAGCTGCGCGTCCGACGACTTGCCGTTCCCCGAGGCGACCTTGGGAACATCGATGGCCTTGTGCCACTCGGCGATTCTCGCAGGATCGTCGCGCAAGACCGGTTCCACGAGAGAATCGAGCAGACGCACCAGGGCGCGCCCGCGCAGCGACTCGACTTCGATGCCGCGTGTGGCCGCGATGCGGTGTTGCAGATCAGTGGAGCGAGCGTCGACAGTGGACTCGAGCGTCGACGCGTGTGCGCGGATCCGTGCAGCGAAGTCTGGTGGGAGCCCCGCCGAGATGAACGTGTCGGCGTGCTGGTCGACCGCGTTCGCAAAGGCGTGCGCGGCGACGACCAGGGCCACGATGTCGGTGCGGTTCCTCGGCATGCGCATCGCCCTTCGCAGCGCCTTCGGGTCGTCTCCAAGCGCCGGATCAATCGTGCGCGCGGCGAAAGCGGCGGGGCGCAAGGCATCGCGCAACAGCAGGCGCGCCTGCGCGTTGCGGATGATGGTACTCGCGCGTACGCGGCGCGTGAGAGTCTCCTGCGTGATGCCCCGCGCGTTCAAGCGGGTGATGACCTGCTCGAGCTCTGCCAGCGGGACGGCAATCGACGGGTCGACTATTCCAGTCGCGAGAAGTTCGCGGACTCGGCGAAACATGCTCAGCGACCGTTTGTGGGAGGCATGCATGGTTGGAAGGGCTCGTGGTGTCAGGAGGGACGCATGGAGTCCACAGCGCCGGAGCGTGCGTGCACCGGCGCGGCGGGGGAACAGGACGTGACGACCGGGTGGTGCGAATGGGTGGATGGTCGCGGAAAGACACCTCCGGGTTGAGGGACTGGCCAATCGGTACGACGACGTTGCCGTCGCGAGGGACGTCGCGAGCGGCGAGTACGACGCCAGCGTGCGATGCACGACGATGCGGACGCAGCGCATGCTCCCGCTCTGCGCGTGGCGCTGCTGCAACTGCGTGCATGGGCGAGGCGCACGCGCGCCTCGCGTGCTCCGCTGCGTCGGGGGGG
>JBDTUA010000523.1:0-3151 GCA_040007995.1 Gemmatimonadota bacterium
CGCGGGAACGAGCGCGGGAACGAGCGCGGGAACGAGCGCGGGAACGAGCGCGGTGATTCCTCCAGTGATTCGTCGGGCGCATCGAGCGACGACAGCGGCGCGTCGGGGAATGACACGGGACCTGGCGAGGGCGCGTGAGCCGATTTTACGTCACCACCGCGATCGATTATGCCAACGGCGAGCCCCACCTCGGGCACGCCTTCGAGAAGATCGGGACCGACGTGATCGCGCGATACATGCGCCTCGCCGGGCACGACGTGCACATGCTGACCGGGATGGACGAGCACGGGCAGAAGGTGGCGCAGACGGCCGCCGAGCGCGGGGTGTCGCCGCAGGAGTTCGTCGACCAGATCGCCGGGAAGTTCCAGGCGATGTGGGCGCGACTGTCCGTCGCGTACGACCAGTTCATCCGCACGACCGACGCCGACCACAAGGCGGGGGTACGCGCGCTGATCAAGCGCATTCACGAAGCCTCGCCCGACGACTTTTACGAGAAGACGTACGAGGGGTGGTACTGCGTGGGGTGCGAGCTGTTCAAGCGCGAGAACGAGATCGTGGACGGTAAGTGTGTGCTGCACCCGACCCGCGAGCTGCAATGGACGCAGGAGCGCAACTGGTTCTTCCGGCTGGCGAAGTACGAGGGGTTCCTCCGGCGCCTGTTCGCCGAGCGGCCAGACTTCCTGGCGCCCGAGAGCCGGCGCAACGAGATCCTCTCGCTGATCGAGCAGGGGCTGGAGGACATCTCGGTCACACGCTCACGCCTGGCGTGGGCAATCCCCTTCCCCATCCCGACATCGGACGGCGTGCCGCAGGGGACGTGGGTCTGGTTCGACGCCCTCCCCAACTACCTGACGGCAACGGGCTTTCCGCAGCCGGGGTGGAGGGAGCGCTGGCCGGCCGACCTGCACGTGATCGGCAAGGACATCACGCGCCTGCACGCGGTCGTCTGGCCGGCGATGCTGCAGGCGGCCGAGCTCCCGCTCCCGCGCCGCGTCTGGGCGCACGGCTTCGTGAACCTGGGGGGCGAGCGGTTCAGCAAGTCGGCCGGGGTCAAGCTCGAGCTCTCCGAGGCGATCGACCGCTTTGGTGCGGACGCGTTCCGGTATTTCCTCATGCGCGAGGTGCCGTTCGACGCCGACGGCAACTTCTCGTGGGAGCGGTTCGAGGAGCGGTACAACGCCGACCTCGCCAACGCCTGGGGGAATCTCGCCAGCCGGACGATCTCGATGATCGAGAAGTACTGCGCGTCGGTCGTACCCGCGGGAGGAGAGACGACGCTCGACAGCGGCGATGCGGACGACATCGCGACCTATCATGGGGCGATGGACGGCGGCCGCGGCTACCTGCTCCACGAGGGGCTCAAAGCCGTGTGGAGTAGCGTCGCGCGCGGCAACGAATTCGTCGATCGTCAGGCGCCGTGGAAGCTCGCGAAGGATCCGGCGCAGCGTGAGGAGCTGGACCGAACGATGGCGGCTCTGGCGCGCCACCTGGCGCGTCACTGCGTCCTGCTCCATCCGTTCATGCCGACGAAGACCGAAGAGCTGTGGCAGGCCCTCGGCGCCCCGGGACGGCCCGGTGAACAGCGCTTCGCTTCCCTCGCGACGCTCGATGGGGCTGGGTGGCAAGTGACCAAGCCTGCCCCGCTCTTCCCGAAGGACGCCTATCCCAAGGTCGGGGTCGCCACCGCTCCCTGACGTCGAGTCTGTGACCCGAGCACTGGCTCGGTCGCCTCAAGAGAGATCACTCGAAGCCGACGAACTGCACCCCCTGTGCTTCTCGTCTTCTCGTCTTCTCCACACTCGTCTTCTCCCCTCACGTGCGTTCCTGGACGCTCCTGCTCATCCCGCACGACACGGAAGAGCCGCGCAGCATCGCGGTCTCGGGGCGCATGGTGCGCGCGGCGGCGCTGTCGGCGGCGATCGTGGCGCTCGCGGCGGTGATCGGGATCGACACGGTCGCGGCTCGGTGGGTGAGCGCCGGAGAGATGGGGCGGTCAGCGCGAGCGGCCTCGATGCTCGAAGAGCGCACGTTGGTGTCCGGGGCCGAGATCGACTCTCTGCGCGCGACCGTCGAAGCGCTCTACCATGTACTCGACACGATACGGTTCTCCGACGCTCGCCTGAGCGAGGCGGCCGGACTCGCGCCCGGCTCCGCCCCTCTCGGGGGAGACCATGCGACCATCGCCGTTACGCAGGCAACGGCCGACTCCTTGCTGCTCGGTGCCAATCAGTTGGCGAGTCGGCTGGTCGCGCTCGCTGATTCCGCGCGAGGACGCACTGCGGCGCCCGACACGACTGTCCCGAAAATCATGCCGGACCGACCGGTGCGCTCGGGCACTCAGCATTAACCCGGGGCCGAGGTGAAACGCCGAGGGGGCGCGACCTACCGGTCGCGCCCCTAATCCGTGATAGGTACCAATGACGTCAGGGAAGCGCGACGGCTCCGGTGCGACCGCAGGCTGTTCCCGTCGAGACCGGGCTGGCCGATGGCGAGGTGCCGATGAGCGTCACGTCGACCCCGCCGGGGCATGCGACGCCGTTCACGGTGACCGCGGTCGCGACCATGTGCAGGTTGATCGCATCCCATGCATCGTTGACGATAGCTACGGTTCCCGTCACGGTGAGGACAGCGGCAGAGATGCGCGTGATGGTGATCCGGCTCTCGTCGAACTGACACTCGGCGAGCGTCGCCGTGACGTTGAGGTTGGCAGTCCCGATGCCGTTTGCCTTTGTCCCCGCGAGCGTTCCCTGGTACGCTCCCGATCCTCCACGCGCGCAGGGGAGCTGAAAGGCCAGGGCGAGCGAGAAGGTGTCGGTGGAGGGCTCGCGCTCGCGCTCGATCGACGACTTGACGCCGCTCCAGAGGTAGCCGAGGGTGGCGTAGGTGTCGTCATTGCTGATCGGAGCGACCGCTGATGCGTCAATGCCGTTTGCACGACATGACGCGAGGATGAGGACCACTCCCAGGATTCGAGTGGATCGGCCACAGGAGAAGCGGCGCAGCGTGCGGAGGGTCGCCTTCATTTGTCGAAGATGCTGCCGAGCGTTGGCGTGGTCAATGCTGGGGGTCACCGGGTGCCTCGACGAGTCCGCGCGGGAGGTGCGCGCGAGAGGTGCGCAGACGCCGCGACGGTCGCGCGAGGTGAGCCAGG
>JBDTUA010000524.1:0-3143 GCA_040007995.1 Gemmatimonadota bacterium
CATTTCGCCCGCCAGCAGCGCGCCGCTCTGGCTGATGGCAAGTTCAAAGACCGGCGCGGAGAGTATGGTCGGTGCAGACGCTCGGGCCAGCGACGGCTCGACTGGGGACAGCGGTGCCGCCGGCCCCGGATCGGCGCAGGCAAGGCAGGTCAGAAGCGTCAGCGCGGGGACCAGGGACATCGAACGCATGAAACCCTCCTTAAGGAACGGAGATCACCCGGCGGAATCGGGATGGCACCGGCGGCGGAGTCACGGGCGAGGGCCGGTGCGTTCCTCGTCGCGTCAGGAGTGTATTCCGGGGCGAAGAATGTATCGAAAGCCGGCTCGGGCGGAAGGGGTGACGCGATCGTATTCCCAAAACTTGACGTGCAGGACGCGGTCACCGCCGCGAAGCGCATCCGCGTCGCCCTGCTCCGACTACTCTCCCCGGTCGAACCGCACGTAGACCACGTCGCTCCAGCGCCCGTTCGTGCTCCGTGCGCGATACTGCGGCGCCTCCCTGATGTCGGCGACCGGTCCGCTCCTGGAGAGCCGCACCAGAAACTGTTGCAGCTGCGGCATCTCGTCGAACTCCAGGCTCAGGTGCCAACCGCTGTCGCGCGGCGCGACCGCCCGGAGCAACATCCCCGGAACGAGCGCCGCCTGTCCGCGCGAACGCACCTCTTCCCGACCATCCACCGCCGGTCCGTTTTCCTGCGCCTCTTCCGCCCGGTACATCGGATCGCTTCGCGCCCGTTCGAGCGCAGCCGAACCGCGTCCCTCCTCGCCTCCCGACGCGAACTCGCGTGACGCCGGCGCGACTGGATCCCAGCGACGGGCCACGCTCCACGTCGACCTGGTCTCCCACGTCCACGGGATCGGGATCCCCTTGCAGCCGTCGCCGCACCAGATCGTTATCTCGTCGTTCCGAATCAGGTCGAGTCGCGCGACGAGGGCGCCGTCCATCCCGGGCGCAATGCGCATCGCTCGCCGATTCGGCCGATAGCTCTCCGACACCACATCGGCATCCCACGTCGTCGGCAGGTCGCGGTTGCCAATCTGGAGCCAACCGTCAGCGCAGTAGTAGTCTCCCCCGGTCGGCCCCCCTTTTCGCGTCCGTCCGGTGCGCTCCTCGCCGTCGAAATAGCGCACGGGATCTCGAACCCGGTGTCGGCCGATCCCGTCAGCTCGAACGAGTCCCAGTCGACATCGGCGCTTCCGTACGGGAGGAAGCGCCCCGCGAGCATACGCGCAATCGGCGCCGATGAGTCGAGGTAGCGACCGGCGATGGCGGGGCAGCGCTCCTCTCCCTTGGCCAGCGACAACGGGCCCCACTCCGTGGGCATTTCGGTCCGGCCGACGCAGCCGGTCAAGCAAAGGACGGCGGATAGCGCCAACGTGCGGAAGCGAGTCGGATGCATGCTGTTCGGACGATCGGCGACGCTGTGAGGTTGCGCGCGCGTGGGCGGAAGCCGTGCGTGTCGGTGATGCCGGACGACTCACGCCACTCACGCCACTCACGCCACTCACGCCACTCACGCCACTCGCGTCATTCGCGTCATTCGCGCCACTCACGCCACTCGTGTCACTCGCGTCACTCGCGTCACTCGCGTCACTCGCGTCACGGCACCGTAGCCGGCGTCGCAAAGAACGAATTCGCCCGCCACGCCGGACGCGTCGCCCGATTGGCCACGCGAATCGCGAGATCGGCATAGAGCGCATTGAACGCTGCCGCCGTGCTGAAATCGATCGCCTGCGTGGTATCGTCGCTGACCTTGTGGTAGTGGTCGCGCACCCAGGCGAGCCAAGTCTGCTCCTCCGGCGTCCCCGGCAGGTAGCCGACCTTGAACGCGAGCGCCGGCACCCCCTCGCGGATGAAGCTGTACTGATCGCTCCGTACGAAGCGATTCTCCTCGGGCTGCGGATCGGGGATGACCGTGAGCCCGCGCGCCTTCACCACGGCGTCGAGATCGTCGGCGAGATCCGACTCGTCATACCCGTAGGCGAAGACCCCGGTGAGCGGGATCAACGGCAGGAACATGTCCGTGTTCAGGTCGGCCACGATCGTCCCGCGTCGGAACGACGGATGGGCCGCGAAGTAGCGCGAGCCGAGCAATCCCTTCTCCTCGGCGGTGACCGCGACGAAGGCGAGCGTACGCTTGTTCCCACCGCGCGCCGCGACCAGGCGCGCGGTCTCGATGAGCGTCGCGGTTCCCGACGCGTTGTCCATCGCCCCGTTGAAGATGCTGTCGCCGCCCGTCGCCCCCTTCGCCCGCTTCACCGTTCCCACATGATCGCTGTGCGCGGTGTAGACCACGATCTCGCTGCCTAACGTGGGATCGTTCCCTGGGAGGATCCCCACCACGTTTGGCGACGTGAAGTTGCGGCGACTCGTGGGGAGCGTCGAGCGCAGCGAGGTCGCGAGCCCGCCGTGCGGAAGTGGCTCGCCGCGTGCCGCGAGCGCCCGCACGCTATCCCAGACAAAGGCACTGCCGGCCAAGAGTCGCGTCGCCAGGTCAGGGCTGGCCACGGCGAAGATCTTCTGGCCGGCCGCATCGTCGAGCGCCACGTCGGCCAGCGCCACCGTGACTCCCGGCGGCGCAGCAGCGTTCCACCCCGACCCTGTGCCGAGTGCGATCGCACCGAGTGCGCCGCCCCGCTGCATCGCCGCCCATCGCGAGCGCGAACCATGCGCCTGCAACGGCGCCGAGAGTCCCTTGGGGACGCTGTTGACATACACGACGATTTTACCGCGCACGTCGAGTCCGTTGAGATCGTCGACCCCGGCCTGCGGCAGCGAAAGACCGTAGCCCGCGAAGACCAGCGGCGCCTCGACATTCCCTGTGGCGAGCCGCGGCGTGATGCGGAGGTCTCGCCCGAGCGATAGCGACGTCCACACCCCTCCTTCCTTCAGCGCCAGCGCAACATTTTCGCTCTTCAGCGTAAGCTCCGAAAAGCGCACGCGCTGGAACCAGCCATCGGTCCCCGCCGGCGTCAGTCCGGCGGCCTTGAACTGCGCGGCGATGTAGCGTGACGCACTTTCGTGCCCCGGGCTCCCGGTGTCCCTCCCTTTGAGCGAGTCGTCGGCAAGGACCTGCACGTGGCGCCACCACTGAGCCGCCGGATTCTGCGCGGCGTTCTGTGCCGACGTCTGTGCCGACGTC
>JBDTUA010000525.1:0-3130 GCA_040007995.1 Gemmatimonadota bacterium
AATCCCAACAAACGTCACCGGATCCACCGGCTTCACATCATAGAGCAACCCCGCCAGCACCCGCGTCCCGGCGAATGATGCCCCCATCCCGATCACCAGCCCAAGCCCCGCCAGCCGCACCCCATCCGCGAGCACCAACGACACAATCCCCCGCGGCGTCGCCCCCAGCGCCACCCGGATCCCGATCTCCCGCGTCCGCTGACTGACGGTGTACGAGATCGACGCATAGAGCCCGACAACCGACAGCACGAGCGCCACCACGGCGAAGGCGACCAGCAAAGCCATCGCAAAGCGCGTCGGCGCCAGCGCCTCCCGCACATAGTCATCCGCGTTTCGCGCACGACGCGCGATGAGCGTCGGTTCGACCTCCTGGATCGCGTTCCGCAGCACGGACTCGAGGTCGGCCGGCACGCCGACCATTCGCACGACGAACGTCGGGGGAAAGCGTGGTGAGGGGATGCTGTAGAGCTGATACTCCGTCACACTGCCACCACTCCCCGGCAGCTGCACGTCCTCGGCAACTCCCACGATCGTCGACCAGGCGTCGCTCGGTTGCGGACCCTTGAAGGCGCCTGGCGGAAGTTCCTGATGCGCTACGCGCAGCCGTCGCCCGACGACGTTGCCATCAAGCGCGACGCGCCGAGCGAGGGCGCGGTTGACGACGATCTCCTCTGACAGCCCGATCAATGGGAAGCCGGACGAGAGGTCGGCGGGACTCGCGACCGGCGAGCGGCCGGTCAACAAGCGGATGCCGGTGGTGCGAAAGTAGTCGCTGCTGAGCGAGGTCGACGTGAATTCGGGGACGCCGAGCGCTTGGTCGCCGGTCGAGGTTTCGACTTCCAGAGGAGAAGAGTTGCGGAAGCTGGCGGTGGGGAGTGTGCCGACGGCGGCGTCGATTACGCCGGGCACCTCGCGCAAATGGCCGACGATGGCGTCGCTCAAGGCGCCGCGCGCCGCGCGCCCGATCGTCGGCGGCATCAGGACATCGATCGACACGAGATTGTGCGGATCGAAGCCGATGCGGACCTGCTGCAGGGCGAGGAACGAGCGGGCGAGCAGGCCGGCGCCGACCAGCAGGGTCAGCGACAGAGCGATCTCCAGCACGACAAGCGTCGAGCGCACCCGGCGCGAGGTACCGGTCGCCGAGGTGCTCTGTGTCTCGCTCCGCAGCAGGTCGGTCACGCTGCGCGAGCCGACAAAGAACGCAGCAGCGGCGCCGAAGAGGATTCCGGTCAGCACCGAGATGCCGGCGGTCCACGCCAGGACGACGGGCTCGATCCCGACATCGCCGAGGTTGTCGAGGGCGATGGGGCGGAGCGCGGCGATCAGGCGCACACCCTGCCATGCGATCAGCACACCCACTGCCCCGGAAACGAGCGCAAGCAGCAAACTCTCGGTGAGCGCGAGCCTGACGAGCCGCGCGCGCCCAGCGCCGAGCCCCATGCGCACGGCGAATTCGCCTCTCCGGTTCCAGGCGCGCACGAGCAACAGGTTGGCGACGTTGGCGCAGGCGATCAGCAACAGGACGCCCACAGCCACAAAGAGGATCTCGACGGTCTGCACCTCGCGTGGTGCGAGGAAGTCCTGAGCGCGCATGGCCCGCACGCGCAGAGTGTCGCCCTGCCCTTCCAGGTACACTCCGTTGGCGATGAGCTGCAGCTCGCGGGTGGCGGCGTCGGCGGTCTGACCGCTACGCAGGAGCGCGAAGGGGGTGTTGACGGAATCGATCGATGCCGGGAGCCAGACGTCGGGCGACGGAACGGTCAGCTGGTCCAACGCTCGACTGGTCATAGGCAACGTCAGCCCACGCGGCATGACGCCAACCACCACGTACGGGTTCCCCTCGTACTCGACCACCCGGCCAATCGCATCATTCCCGCCACCAAAGGCGCGCTGCCACCACTCATGGCTGATCATCGCCACCCGGGCGCTGACGGCTCGTTCGTCGTCCGGTCGGAAATCCCGGCCCAACTCGGGACGCACGCCGAGCAGCGCCAGGAAGTTCGCGGTCACCAACGCATGGCTCACGGTGTCCTGCTGACCGCTCGGCAACAGCGACAGATATAGGTTCTCGTAACCGGCGACCATCTCCAGCGAGCGAGCGTTGTTTCGCCACGCCTTCACGAGCGCGCGCGGCGGATTCGCGGGAGCGTCAGGTGCAATGCTCACCGAGCCGGAGGTGAAGCGTCCGGCGAACTTCCCGGCGCTCGTGACGCGCAAGGCGACCACTCGGCCTCCGTTCGGGTACGGGAGCGGGGCGACCAGCAGGCGGTGGACGACGCTGAACACCGCGGTGTTGGCGCCGATGCCCAGCGCCATGGTCAGCACAGCGACGGCGGTGAAGGCAGGGGACTTTCGCAGCTGGCGGGTAGCGAAGCGCACGTCCTCCATCCACTCGACGAACCACTGGCTGAGTTGTCGCCGCCGCGCGTTGCGCGCCGAACGACTGGCGGCGTACGCACGATACTCGTCAGCGTCGCCGAATCGGCGCCTGGCCTCGGCGTCGGCGTCGGGCTCGTTCATGCCGCGCGCGCGATACTCCTTCTTCCACATTTCGATATGGAAGGCGACCTCGTCGTCGGCGTCGCGCAGGAGCCGGTCGCGACTCAGGGGAAGGGTGAACAGGCGGCGCACGCCGTTCGGGAGAAGTCCTCTTGGCATTCGGAACATGGTCGTCACCCTGGCTCGAGGACCGCCGACACGGTGGCGACGTAGCGCT
The DNA here is from genome assembly GCA_040007995.1 of Gemmatimonadota bacterium. Classification (GTDB taxonomy): domain Bacteria; phylum Gemmatimonadota; class Gemmatimonadetes; order Gemmatimonadales; family Gemmatimonadaceae; genus SCN-70-22. The sequence continues at coordinate 2,720 of JBDTUA010000525.1, forward strand.
TCCACGTCGCGATCTCGCTGCGCAGCATCTGGCGGCCGCGCGGCGACAGTGAGTAGTACTTCGCGCGCCGGTTGTTCTCCGACGCTCCCCACTCGGCGAGGACCGCCTTGGCGTCCTCGAGACGGTGCAACGCCTTGTAGAGCGCCGAGTCGACGACACCAAGTTCCCCGTTGGTGCGCTGGTCGATCCAACGGCTGAGGGCGAAGCCGTGCATGGGCTCCGTCGCCAGCGCGCGTAGGACGAGCAGGTCGAGCGTTCCGTACAGCAGGTCTCCCGCGTCGCGCGGCATGGTCTCCCTCCACCTGGTGGAGGGAGAGGATGCGACGAGATCGGCGATACGTCAAGAGGGGCGGGTGGGCGCAGGTATGCGGAGACGACGCGGGACGGGAGACGGGAGACGGGAGACGGGAG
>JBDTUA010000526.1:0-3124 GCA_040007995.1 Gemmatimonadota bacterium
TGGGGAGGGGGGAGGCGAGCGGCGAGATGCTGTCGCGCGTCGCGGTGACGATGACCGGCGGGAGCTTGATCGTCGTATCGGCGGTCGGTCGCTTGTCCCTCGCCTGACCCTGCGCAACGCTGGCCGACAAGAGCACGAGAAGGACGGCGGAAACGCGCAAGACAGACGGTCGGGAATTCATGACAGAGAGCGGGTGAGAGCGAACGCACCGTCCCCTCAGCCGGTTGGCGGAGCGAGCGCGGGAAGTTCATGAATTGTTCAGGAAGCACGACTATCCATATCTGTCGCGTGGGACGGCATTTCGGGAGGCGCGTCAGCGCTCGATCACGGCTTTGAGGGGCCGAAGGTCGCAAAGTTTTCGCGAAGGCACTCGCCCTATGCGGGACCACTCACGCGCCATCCCTCGCGGCGCTACCGTCTTGTCGGAGATGCGGCTACACGGGGTACGACGGGGTTCGAGAAGCGGGAAGGAGCGGCACGGCAACTGAACAGAGCTGGAGATGCGAGCGAAATCCCCCAACGCGACAACTGCGCGCAGCGTAAACCGCCCAGCCGAACTCTCGGCCGATGTCGTCCACCTTTGGATGGTCCCGGTGTCGGCCGAACCATCGGAGGATCCGTGGGAGCTTCGAACGCACCTCTCGGCCGAGAGCTACGTGCTGGCCTCAGCGGGACGCGCGATCTCGACGACTGCGGAGCGCGAACGTGCAGGGCGCCTTCGGCGCTCCGGCGATGGCGCGCGGTACCTCGCGGCGCACGGCGCCCTCCGTCTCATCCTCGCCGGCTACCTGGGCCACGATCCCCACGACGTGCGCTTCGAGGCCGGACCGCGGGGCAAGCCGTCGGTGGTCGGTGGGGCGTTGCAATTCAACCTGTCGCATAGTGGCGCGATCGCGCTGATCGCAGTGGCCAAGGAGCGCCCGGTCGGCGTCGATGTCGAACGGCAACGCTCCATCGTGGATCTCGAAGGGATCGTGGAGCGGATCTGCACCCCGCGCGAGCGTGCGGCGCTCGACGCAGTTCCGCCGTCGAAGCGGGAGGGGGCATTCCTCGCGATGTGGACGCGCAAGGAAGCGCTGGCCAAGATGACCGGAGATGGGTTCCGCGCCCTGTCTCGTGACGCCTCGTTAGGGTTACAGGTGGATTGCAGGCTCGAGCCGCTCGACGATCTCCCGGGATACGCGGCCTGCGTGGCGGCGCAGGGGACCGACTGGCGTCTGGTACGACGCCCATGAGGCGCAGCGATTCCAGCCGCACCCCGCTCACGCGACATCTCCCGTCCCCCGTCCCCCGTCCCCTACACCACCTTCCCGGGATTCATCACCCCGCGCGGGTCCATCAGCGCCTTGATGCCCCGCATGATCGGCAGCAGGTCGCCGTGCTCCTTGGCGAGCGATGACCGCTTCCCCAGCCCGACGCCGTGCTCGCCGGTGCAGGTCCCGCCGCAGGCGAGCGCACGCGCGACGAGGCGGTCGTTGGCCTCGCGGGCGTTCGTCAGTTCGTCGTCATTGTCCGGGTGAACCAGCATCAGGAGGTGGAAGTTGCCGTCGCCGACATGTCCCACCATCGGCGCGAAAATTCCGGCCTGCTCGAGGTCCTCGCGCGTCTCTCGGATCACGGCGGCGAGTTGGGAGATCGGGACGCAGACATCGGTCGTCCAGGAACGCGTCCCGGGGCGCATCGCGAGCCCGGCGTAGTAGACGTTGTGCCGCGCCTCCCAGAGGCGATGCCGCTCGTCCTCGGTCGTCGCCGAGGCGTGCACGTGCCCGTCGAACGTCCCGATGATCTCGTGCACCGCCGCCAGCTGCTCGGCGATCGCGGCCTGGCTGTAGGCGTGCAGCTCGAGGAAGAGCATCGGCACCTCGGGATATCCGAGTCCGCTCAGCGCGTTCACCGACCGGATCGTCATCGCATCGAGCAGTTCAATGCGCGCGAGCGGGACGCCGCATTGCAGCAGCGCGACGACGGCCTGCACCGCCGCGTCGATCGTGCCGAAGGCACAGGCGGCCGCGGCGATCGCATCGGGCATCGGGTGCAGCCGCACCGTGACTTCGGTGATGATGCCTAACGTCCCCTCGCTTCCGATCATCAGGCGCGTGAGGTCATAGCCGGCCGACGACTTGCGGGCGCGACCCCCCGTCCGCACAACGCTGCCGTTGGCGAGGACGACCGTCAGCCCGAGGACGTTCTCGCGCATCGTCCCGTATCGAACGGAGGTCGTCCCGGAGGCGCCGGTCGCGGCCATGCCGCCAAGCGTCGCATCGGCACCCGGGTCGATGAAGAAGGTCGCCCCGGTCCCACCCAGCGCCTTCGTCAGTTGCAATCGCGTCACCCCGGCCTCAACGGAGGCGTCCATGTCGTCGATGCTGATGCGCAGGATCCGGTTCATGCGCGTCAGGTCGATGCAGACCCCGCCTTCCACCGCAGCCACGTGCCCTTCGAGCGAGGTCCCGGCGCCGTAGGGGACCATCGGTGCGTCCTGCTCGCTACAGACGCGGACAATTGCGCTCACCTCGTCGGTGCTGACCGGATAGACCACGACGTCGGGCGGAGCGGGGGGCAGGTGCGTCTCGCCGCGGCCGTGCTGCTGCAACTCCGACTCGGCGCGCGTCCACCGATCCCCGACGATGGCCGAGAGCGAGCGCACGAGGGCGTCAACGTCGCGAACGCGAGAGAGCACGGGACTTCGGTTGGAGGATTGGGAGCGCGCGTGTCGAGTGGCACTCGGTTGACCGCCGGTCCACTCCCGAACGACGCTCCCAACATAGCGCAGCGAGCGGCGGTGCTACACCGTCGGAGAGGGGAGGGGCATTGCGATCCATGATCGCCATGAGCAGGACGAGCGCGTCGAGCTATGACACAACGCACCCTTCCGTTGCCGCGGCGCGTCACCGCGACCTAGCTTCTGCGGCGTTCGCCCTGCTCTTCGCCCTGCTCTTCGCCCTGCTCTTTGCCACACTCTCTGCGATGAACGTCGCGCGTTCCCTCAGGACTGTCCCGACCACCATCACCGATTCCATCGCCATGCCGCTCCCCGTCGGCCCCCTCACCCCTGACCATCCTGCGCCGCGCCCGAGCCACGTCGTGCTCGAGGGGCGCTTCGGACGCCTGCGCCCGCTCGAAC
>JBDTUA010000527.1:0-3107 GCA_040007995.1 Gemmatimonadota bacterium
GGGCGCGGAGCGGCGGACATCGCCCGGGCATGGGGAGAGTTGCAGGCAACGGGTGCGGGACTCGTCGACTCGACCGCCGATGTCACCTGGTGGTTCAGGCGCACGATGGTCGCGGCCGTGCTGGCGCGCAGCGGTTTGCGCGACAGCGCGTACGCGGTGCTGCGCGCCAGTCGCGCGATGAGATCCACCAGCGATCCTAACCTGCTCGTGCAGGAGGCGTTCGTAGCGGCGCAGCTTCCGGACACGAGTCGTGTCGTCGAGCTGCTCGGCGCCTACCTGCGCCGTGTGCCCTCGGCGGCCGTCCCGTTGGCCCGCGAGCCGCGCTTCAGGGCGCTGCACGGCTCCCGGGCGTTCGACTCGCTCTTTACCGTCGGCTCGGGCGCACGGGATTCACTATACCGCTAGCGATCGACATCGGACTCGGCGTCGCGCTCGGCCATGTCCATAAGGTCGGATCGCAGGGTGTCCCCCAGGTCGCGCTTCAGCAGGTTTCGCATCTGCCAGCCCCCCTTCACGCCGTAGGTCCCGGCGAGGTGCGGCATCAGGAACTTGTCGGCCGCCTCAAAGCTGAAGAAGAGCGCGTCGATTTGCGCCTGACGGTCACCGACCGTCTTGCGCTGCTGCCGCAGCAGCTCGGTCAGGTTCACCGTGGCCATCACCTCGTCGCGCTTCACATTGTTCATGACGTGCAGAATGTAGTCCCCCACGTCCGCGCGCTGCACGGCCAACTTGTGCGCCAGGAGCGGCGACCACCAGTCGTGCAGCACGAGATTCACGGCGCCGTCCACCTCGTGACTCAGGAAGGCCGATTCTTCCGCCTGACACGGAATCACGGTCCAGAAGAGACTTCGGCGATCGCCGTTGGCGGCGCGGGTCTTCTCCGCGAGTCGCTCCGTCGCCTCCGCCTCGTTGGCGAAGACGAGCACGTCGAACGGGGGCGACTTTCGGAGTTCGACGAGGACGAAGAGGTCACCGCTCGCATCGCGACCCGCCGCGGCGTCGGCGGCGCGACGAAGGTGTCGCTGGTCGGGCTTTCGAATGCGCCGGTCGGTAGCGGGATCCTCGGGAGACATGGCTGCTCCTGTGTTGACGTGACGTGCCGCGTGAGGGACAGAGGGTACCCCACGCGTTTCCTCATGATCAAAGCGCAGCAGCCATCTCGGCCGCCGACGTCCAGCGCTGTTCCACATCGCCGCGAAGCGCCCGCATCACGACGCCCTCGAGCGCTGCATCCACGTCGGGTCGGTGCGCGCGGACGGTAATTGGGTCGGACACGAGGCGCAGCCGAGCGCTCGCCTCGGCCGTCCTCGCGGGAAACGCCGCCACCCCCGCCAGGCACTCGTACAGCACGAGCCCGAGGCTGTAGAGATCCGTCCGGTAGTCCACCCCCGCGCGCCCGACCAGCTGTTCGGGGCTCATGTACCTCGGCGAACCGAGCATGATGCCGCTCGGGGTGAAGCGTGACGACTCGGCGTCCTGCAGGAAGCGCACGATGCCGAAGTCGGCGAGCCAGTAGTGATCGCCCGAGACGAGGACGTTCGACGGCTTCACGTCACGGTGGATCACGCCGAAGCCGTGGGCGCGTGCGAGCGCTGACGTCATCTCGGTCGCCAGCGTGCGTACCGCCTCTATCGACAGCGGTCCTTCCGACTTGAGGCGGTCGGCGAGCGTCCCGTCCGGGGCGAACGGCATGACGTAGTAGAGGGTCCCGTCGTGTAGGCCGGAGCCGAGCACCGGGACGATGTGCGGGTGTTGCAGCTGGCCTAGTATCGCGATCTCGCGCTCGAAGCGGTCGTGGTCGCGCCCGAGCTCCAGGGTGGCGGCGAGGAGCTTGATCGCCACCGCTCGGCCCAACACCCGGTCGTGCCCGCGGTGCACCACGGCGGCCCCGCCGACGGCGATTTCCTCGCCCAGCTCGTATCGGTCACCGAGCACGGTGACGCCGGCGCTCCCCTCATGCATATCAGACTCCATGGTGCGAAGCGACCACTAACATAGGAGAACATTGGGGGAGCGCCAGACGATCGGGGCGAACGATCACGAGGTCGCCTCTGCGGTGATACGTCCGATCCCGGAAGGTCATGCGTTCGCCCAGCCGGTCCGTCGTGCACGACCCATGGCTGCGAACTCAGCGGTTACCTGCTTTTTAACCGCAGAGTTTGCAGAGGTCGGGGATCGGCGCAAGCGCTCGCGCGACTGGTCCCTCGTTGTCCTCTGTCGTAGCAGAGCTCCTGCACCATGGAGGACACAGAGGTCACGGAGCTCAATCGAGAGCAGCTTAACGACACATCCCATTCGCGTCGGCAGAACGAGTCTCTCGCCGACCCTCCTCCGCGAACTCCGCGTACTCCGCGGTTCAAAAAGCAGTTAACCGCAGAGTTCGCAGAGTTCGCAGAGGTGGGACATCCAACACGGACGGAGTAGGGCGTGTCCGCAAATGATCCGGAACGATTTCACCGCGGAGTTCGCGGAGTCCCAGCATCACCGACAGATACGGACACTCTGTGTCCTCCGTGGTAAGAAGCCTTTGAACCACAGAGGACACCGAGGACACAGAGATCGGTCGCGCAAGCATTCGGGAGTTGGCGCCGGCAACGCGCCCCTAACAACCGCTCACCCCCGGATTCCGGTCCCGCGCATCCCGCGCCGGCAGCGTCCCATCCAGCCGTAGTTCGTATGTGTCCTGCACCTGGTTCCCGTCGTATCGGATCGATTGCCGGATGTTCGCCGGATGCGTCGCCCCGCTCGTGAGGGCGTACCAGTCGTTGGTTGATGCGGTGTAGACCGGCCCGCAGCGCACCTTCTTCACTTGGATCCCCTTCTGGAAGACCACCCCGAGCATGTGTTCGCCCTTCGGGTGGAGCCCCTGTTCGTCGAGATGGATTGTCTTGACTTGCGTTGCGGTCCCACTGGCCATCAGCGAAAAGTTGCGGCCTCCCCAGGCGACCGTCCCGTTGAGGCTCATCGGGTTGAGGTCGCCGAGGGCGGTGACGTCGACCTTCGTGGGAGCGTCACCGAGCCAGGTGAAGCCGACGGGGAGAGCGCGCAGCGTCGCCCAATCGTAGAGTGCCGGCCCGCTCGCGGGGGCGAGCAGTGCGACCACCGAC
>JBDTUA010000528.1:0-3091 GCA_040007995.1 Gemmatimonadota bacterium
TCGGCACGGCGAACATCGCTTTCTACAAATACTGCCAGCCGCGAGAAGCGGAGGTCGAGCACACGCGCCAAGGTGTGGATCAGCAGCGTCTTGGCGAGGCCCGGGACGCCCACGATCAGGCAGTTACCACCGGCGAACAGCGCGGTGAGCGCCTGCTCCACCACGAGTTCCTGTCCGATGATGAGCTTGCGCAGCTCGGCGAGAATTTGCTCCTGCCCTGCACGCAGCCGGTCGGCGAGGGCGAGGTCGTCGGGTGCGTCGAGCGCGACGCCTTCGGGGGCGGTTGTCGTCACGAGTCTCCTGGGTCAGTGCGTCATCGCGTACACCACGTAGTTCACGGCCAGCTTGTACGCCTCGTTGCTGAGCGCGATCGGGAGGAAGCCCTCGTCAGACCACTCCATGTAATCACCAATGTCGTTGTCGTAATTCGCGATCATCACCAGCCGCTTCGCCGGATCGTTGTCTTCGTACGCGCCCCAGAACTGCGCCTTCACGCGAAAGTAGGGGTGGTCCATGTCCAGCGACTCGATGTGGAAGAACGAGTCGAAGATGGGGTGCGAGGCATCGAGGCGCACCAACGTCAGCCCGGGGAACGCTTCCTGCCACCGCCGCTCAAAGTTGAACCAGTGCTGGTTGTAGAAATCGTCGAAGATGAGGAAGCCGCCTTTCTGTACGTAGGCACGCACCCCGGCGAGCTCCTTCTCGTTCATCGTCCAGAAGCCGGGCTCGGAGACGTACGCAATCGGGAACTTGAAGAGCTCGGGATCATCGAAGCCGAGGATGTTGCTCCCGTCGAGCATTGGCTTGATGGTCGTGAGCTCGTCGAGGATCTTCATGAAATGGGTCTCGGAGCGGGGATAATCATGATCCCACTTGAGGTCCCATCCACCGCCTAACGGCTCAAACTTCACACGCACGAAGGTCAGCCGACCGTCATAGGGCACGTTCGGATTGGGGTCCCGTCCCGGGGCGCGTCGTCCACGAAATCCCTGGGCGGCCACCGTCGCGAGCGGGATGAGCAGCAGCAGCGCCACTCCCCACCGGGATCGCCGGCTCATGGGCGTTTCTCCTGCAGCGAAAGAAGCAGTGCCTGCGCCTTTTCGAAATTCGGCGCCAGATCGAGCGTGCGCAGCACCTCGCGCCGAGCCGCGGCGGCGTCCCCCGCCGTCGCGTGCGCGAGGGCGAGCTGATACATCGCCTCCACCCGGTCCGAAGGATCGAGCGCCAGCACCGCCTCGCGCTCACGCACCGCGATCCGGTGCGCCGACGCGCGCGACGCCCGCACGGCAAGCCGCTGGTGCAGCGCGATGTCAAACGGGGAGATGTAGATCGCGCGCTCGAGGGCGGCGAGCGCCACCGCGCTGTCGCCGCGAGTACCGACCAGCGAATCGAGCTCTAAATTCGCGGCGTAGGCCGTCTCGCTACGCGCCGTCATCGCCTGCAATTCACGAATTGCGCCGGCTGTGTCGCCACGGGTGAGGTGGATGCTCGCCAGGGTGCGATACGGACTGTCCTCCCCGGCATAAGACGGAAAGAGGCGCTTCGCCTTCTCCAGCTCGAGCACGGCGCCGTCCCACTGCTGGTGCTCGGCGAGCGTCGTGGCAGTCCGCATGGCGTCGGCAAACGGTCCATCCCATGCCACGCCCTCACCGCGCGCCGTCGCCGTGCGTGGTGTCACCGCAGTCATCTCCCGCGCGAACCGGGTGCGTACGTACGCATCGAACTGCGCGTCGAGCTGTGCGAGATCCAACCCAAGCACCTCGCGAACCACCTGTGCCGTGCTTGCGCCGCTCCGATAGCCGCCGAGCATGGCGCGGATCCCCGCAATCCCCTTCTGCTGCTCGATCCACTCGGCGATCAGCGAGCCCTGATAGTAGGACAGGATGACTTCCTGCGGGAATCGCGGGCGCATGAAGCCGTCGTTCATCCGCGACGGCGGCACCAGCAGCTTCTGGGCGTACGCGGCGAGAAATTCCGGAGTCACGTCTGCTCCCCACGACGGACGCGCCCGGCGCTCCTCCAGCACCGAGAGCCCCTCCGAGAACCAACGCGGGATACGATTGGCCGTCGCGCCTAACGTGAAGGTGTGCGCGAGTTCGTGCCACAGCGTCGATCCCCAGTTGAACTCCCCGACCGTGCGCGCGGCGGGCGAGTCCATTGCGATCACCGGACCGAAGCACACGCCGAGCGCTCCCAGTCCCGTGAGTCCCACCGTGCGCACTGAGAAGTCCGCGTTGGAGCGAAAGAGCTCGACCCGGATCGGCGCGACTGGCTGGTAGCCGTAGCGCGCCGCCAGCGAGTCGAAGGCCTCCTCGGCGAGCGGAGCGACGTAGAGCGACAGAAGCGCTGCGTCCTTCTTCTCCATCACGAGGACAAACCGCGGCGTGCGAAGTTCGCTATAACCGCTGAAGGTATCGAGCAGGTCGAGCGTGTTCTTCGACCACGGATCATACGGGTCGAGCGCGAACGACCGCACGACGTTCTCCTTGCCCGCTGCCATCTGGCCCAGGCGCAGCTGGTTCACCCCCAGGAGGGCGAGGGCACGTCCCGCCTTCGGATCCCGCGCCACGCCCTGCGCGGCGAAGACCGTTGCTTCGCGATAGAGTCGATTGCGGGCCGCGACATTGGCCAAAGTCACCTCGGCGTCGGCAGAACCGGGGAGGCGCGCGTGGGCGCGTTCCAGCGCGCGCTGGAAATTCGTCGTGTCGCCGGAGAGAAAACGGGCAGCGGCGAGCGCGATGAGTGGCGCGGCGGCTCCCGTATCGGCGGCGAGCCCGCGAATCGCCTCGGCCGCCGCTTCGTCGTAGCGCTCCACATCGATGAGCAGGAGCGCAGACTCGGCGCGCGCCGCGGGGTCACTCGGATTGACCGCCAGCGACCGGCGCACGAATGCCGACGGGTCACCCTGTCCACCGAACGCAGTGACGCGCGCCATGCCGAGCAGAGCGCGCGGATGCTTCGGATTGATCGCCAGCACCCCCTCGAGCATCGCCCGTGCATCCGTGCCGTTGTATTTCTCGAGGAAGAGGAAGCCGAGCTCCGTTCGGGTGTCGAGATTGCTCGAGTCGCGCGCGATCGCTTCGTCATAGAC
>JBDTUA010000529.1:0-3089 GCA_040007995.1 Gemmatimonadota bacterium
GTCCGTGGTCGGTGCCGAACGAGGCATTCTCGGCGACCCGGCGCCCGAATTCAGTCATTACCACGACCGACACCCCGGTCATCTCCTCGGCGCCGAGATCGGTGTGGAAGGCGACGAGACCACAGGCGAGACGCTCCATCAGCGGCTCGATGAGCGTCCCCTGCGTGAAGTGCGAATCCCATCCGCCGAGATCGATCGTCGCGACCGACAGCCCGACGCGTCCCCGAATGAGTCGCGCCACCTCGGCCAGCTCGCGACCGAAATCGTCGTCCGGATAGACGGCGCCGGCGCGAGGACGGACCGGCACGGCGCGCAGCTCGGCGATGCGCCGCAGCGCGTGGAGCGTGTCACGCGCGGCGGGCGCGAGCTGACCGCCTAACGCATGCGGAGTGGCGCCGTACAGCGAAGCGAGCGCCCCCAGCATCGGGGCGTCCTCGGCGCCGATCGCGAAGTCATCGAGCGAACGCATCACGGCGACCGACGGGGCGCCGCGCAACGACTCGGGAAACTCCTGCCCCATCGCGACGGCCGTGAGCGCCCCACCGGCGTGGCCGTCGCGCGCGCGCAGAAAGTGGCCGAGCCACCCACCGGCGGTCGCACCGCCGTGTTCCATCAGGTCCTGCGCCTCGAAGTGCGAGCGCGTGGTGTCGTCCGATCCCACCGCGTGCACGATGCCAAGCGCACCGTCGTGAAAAAGCGGCGCGAGCGCAGCAAGCCGGGGATGCAGGGCGAAGCGCTCGTCGAGACGGACGGCGTCGCCGGTCGCGATCCCGATCGTCGGACGAGCGACGTGATAGGCGTCGTCGCCCACCGACGGGACGAGCGCGAGCCCATCGGCGCCGCCGCGCAGGAAGACGACCACGAGCGTCCGACGGTCGTCGCGCAGGCCGGAACTCCAGAGCGCGGTCACCGGGCCACCTCGGGGATCATGGGCACTCGTCGGGAATCAGGTGAGCTGGAAGGCGGGCGACGACAGCGCGAGCGCCAGGGTTCGGCGCGACACGCGCGCCGCGTCGACTTCCGCCGTCGACGGCGCCCGTCCGAGGAGATGCGAGAAGAGGGCGCGCTCACCGCCGGCACGCCGGACCAGCGCTGCCACGTCCACCGTCGTCCCGACGATGCGTCCCTCCGCCAGCGCCGCGGCGAACTGCCAGCGCCAGAGCAGCGTCCCGAGCCAAGGGGCGGCCTCGTCCGGATAGCCGTCGGGGGTGGGGAACTGGAACGGGAGCTGTCCGAGTCGTTCGAGCCAGGCGATCATCGGGCGACCGCCGTCGGTACGGGCGTCGGTGGCGCGGAGCGCGGAGGCGACGAAGTGGAAGGGGCGCTTGAGGCGACTGCTGCGGGCGGCGCGAAAGTCCGTCGTGCCGAAGAGCGTGCGAAGCGTGGGCGCGATGTCGCCGCCGGTCGCGGCAAAGGTGCGCGCGACCGCATCGACCGCTCCAGCCGGCGGGGCGTCGTCGATGAAGTGACGACAGAGCTTTCCGGCGATGAAACGCGCGCAGGCGGGGTGCGCGGTGACGATGGTCAGGAGCGCGTCGACATCGCGCGCGCCGCCGCCCGCGGCGATGCGCTGGCCCAGCACGACTTTCTCCCCATCGTCGTGCGCCTCGGCGTGGAACTCCACACGCCCGATGCCGAAGTGGGACTCGTGCCGCGATCGCACCGTCCACCCGGTGAGGGCGCGCGCCACTTCCATCACGTCGTTCTGCGAGTATCCCGCGTGTACGCCGAGCGTATGCAGCTCGAGCAGCTCGCGGGCGTAGTTCTCGTTCGGACGCTCCCCCGGTGAGGCGCACCGGTTCACGCGGCCGTCGAGGTACCAGAGCATCGCCGGGCTCAGGACCACGTCGCGCAGCAGCGCCGGAAAGGTCCCGAGGGCGTTGGGACGCAGGACGTCGCGCACGAAGGCGGGGGTGAGCCAGCGGCAGTCCCCCTTGGAAATGTCCACGTTGAAGTGATCGGCCCAGACACCGGTCATCACGTCGTGCAGCTGTCGATCGGCGTGCACCGCGCGCAGGAGGGTCGCCGAGACGAGCTGGTCGCGCAGCAGGTCCGGCTGGTACTCGTACAGTTCTCCCACCGGTTCCGCAAGCGCCTCGAGGCGGCGCACGGCGCGATCGGCCGAGTCATCGTGGCGCGGCGCCGTCAGCTGCTCGTCGATGAACCGTTGGGCCGCCTCCCCGGCGGTGGGGGCGAGGGCGCGGACGCGGGCGTAGTCGCTAGGGCGCGCGCCATGCGTGAGACGCGCGATCGCGTGCGAGACCGCGTCGATGGACGCTTCCGTGGGTGGCGTGAAGGGAGGCGCGTCGTCCGTCTCCCACAGCGCCAGCAGGCCGCGTCCGTCGGCGCATCCCTCGACCGCCGCGGCTGCGGCGAGCGCGCCGGTGGCGCCGAGGAAGCGGCGGCGTGTGGTCATGCGGCGCTCGCCCGTTCGGTCGCCCGAACGCTCGCCCGTTCGCTCGCCCGTTCGCTCGCCAACTCGCTTGCCAACTCGGTCGGAGGGGGGTCGGCGCGGCGGCGCATCGCCACGAGCACCGCGCCGCACCCGCTCAGCAGGACCCACGGAAAGACGACGAACCAGCCAACGACTGGAAGCAGGAATGTCAGGGAGAGCACGACGCCTCCACGCAACGAGCGGCGCCACGGCGTGCGCGCGTCGTCGGCGTGCACGAGCCCGCGTCCGACCCGCTCGCTGAGCCCCGCCGACCCGGCGAGTCCGAGCACGATCGGGAGCGCCGCGAGCACGCCGCCGAGGATCTTGAGCGCCGCGTTAGGCGCGCCGTTCAGGAGCGCGGCGCCCAGCACGAGGAGGGGAAGTGTCGCCAGGGCGCCGAGCATGGTGAGCCGCACGGGGCGTGCGCCGTATGCCAGTCGCGACCGCTCCACCGCGTGGGGGAAGAGCGCTGTGGTGGCCAGCCAGTAGCTGACGACGACGATGAGCGCGCCGAGCACGAGGAAGACGTATTTCAGGACGTCGGCGAGAATCATCGCATCCTCCAGGAGCGGGATCCGGAACCGGTCGAACACCCGGGGACCCTACGGCGCGCGCATGAGCGACGTTTCGGACGGCGTCATCGGACGCGCCGAGC
>JBDTUA010000530.1:0-3075 GCA_040007995.1 Gemmatimonadota bacterium
GTCATCGTCACCGCGACGCGCGACAGCATCTCGCCGCTCGCCTCCCCCCTCCCCACTGCCTCCCTCTCGTCCGCGCAGTTGCGCCGGGACCACGGCGTCTCACTCTCGCAGACCATCGCGCGCCTGCCAGGTGTCCGCTCGCTCGGCACCGGCGAGCAGATCGGCAAGCCGGTTATCCGCGGACTGTCGGGCTCCCGCGTCCTGGTCCTCGACGATGGACTTCGGATGGAGGATTATTCGTGGAGCGATGAGGACGGCCCGTCGATCGACGCACGCCTCGCCGAGCGCGTGGAGGTGATCCGCGGTCCGGCGAGCGTCCTGTATGGGTCGGACGCGCTGGGCGGCGTGGTGAACGCCATTCCTGCGGCGATACCGAACGCACACGGCGGTCCGCGTATCCGGCGCGGCGACCTCGAACTCTATGGCGCCAGCGGCAACCTGGAGTTCGGTGGCGCGCTCGGTCTCGAGGCGACGCATGGACGCACCGGAGCCCGGTTGCGCTTCGTTGGACGGTTCGGTCAGGACGTACACACTCCCGCCGGCGAGATCGCCAACACGGGCTTCGTCGCCGGCAACGGCGAGCTGGCGGTCGGGGTGCATCACGAGAGTGGCGCCGAGACGTCGATCCGCTTTGCGCATTTCGGTGGGGAGTACAAGCTGCTGGAGATCGACGCGCCTGTCGGTGGTGCGGAGGAGGAAGGAGGGCCGGCGCGGGTCACCCTCGACGATCGCCTCCAGCTTTCGCACCGGCAGCGATGGGGCGGCCTCGAGCTCGAGACCAAGGGGCAGCTGCAACGGCACTCGCTTGCCGAGAAGTCGGACCTTCCGAATCCCGAGCCCGGTCAGCCGAAGGAAGCGACCGTCTTCGACCTCCTGCTCAACACGGCGACGGCCGACATCCTCCTCCACCACGGCGAGAGGGGTGACGGGAGCGCCGTCGGTGCCGCGTGGCGCGGCACCTTCGGCGTCTCGGGGATGGCGCAGCGTAACGATTCGCGCGGCATCATCCCGCTCGTCCCCGACGCCACCATCGCGTCGGGCGGTCTCTTCGCCTTCGAGCGGCTCTCGCTCGGCCGACTCGCCTTCCTCGCCGGCGCCCGGGGCGACGCCCGCCATCTCTCGGCGGACGCCGACAGTCGCCTCGCCCTGCAGGACCAGTCGCGGTCGTGGTCGTCGTTCAGCGGCGACGTCGGCGTAGTGTACCAGCTGCAACCGACGCTCGCCCTCTCGGCCAACGTCGGGCAGGCATGGCGCGCCCCGAACCTGTTCGAGCTGTTTGCCAACGGCCCCCGACTCGGCGAAGGACGCTATGAGTATGGGAGCGCCACACTCGACCCCGAGCGGAGCCTGAACCTCGACGCCTCGCTGCGATGGGACTCGCCGCGCGCACACGCCGAGGCCTCGGCCTTCCGCACCCGGGTGAGTGACTACATCTACATTGCGCCCACGAGCGACGTGAACGACGGACTACGCGTGTACCGCTACGGCCAGTCCGACGCGACGCTGACCGGCGGCGAGCTCTCGGCGTCGCTAGCGACGACGGATGCGATCACACTGCGCGGCAAGCTCGACGCGGTTCGCGGGACCCGCGCCGACGACGATCCGCTCCCCCTCATGCCTCCGCTACGCACATCCGTCGGAGGCGAGATTCATGGCCATGAAGGGCGGCATGGAGTTCCATACCTGAGCGCCGACGTGGAATACATCGCCAAGCAGACGCGACTGAGCTCGGCCGAAGCCACCGCGGAAGTCGAGGAAGGACACTTCCCGCTGCAGACTGATGCGTACGCACTCGTCGACCTCGGCGCCGGCATGTCGGCGATGATGGCGGGACGCAGCACTCACATCGACCTCCGGGTGCGCAACGCCACGAACGCCAAGTACCGCGACTTCCTCAATCGGTATAAGGAGTTCGCGTACTCGCCGGGCGTGAACATCATGTTGCGGCTCTCGACCGCGTTCTGATCCTGCGGCGGTGAGCGGGTTCCGGTGAACGACGGGCGCTGACACATGGGGACAGCACTCCCCGTAGATTCTTCTGGAGTCTCAGCGCCTTTCTTTCCCGCCGACGGAGTGCCTTCGATGAACCCGCAGGACACGCAGATCATCATCGCGCTTGCAGCGCTCGCCGCCAACGCCGACGGCGCGCTGGGTTCGGAGGAACGCATGAGCATCGTCTCGGCCGCCGAGCGACTCGGCCTCCCTGGCGATGATCCGCGCTTGATGGAGGTGATGTCGGGGCACGGTGACGTCGCGCAACTCGCGCACGCGTTGTCCAGCGGGGAGGCGCGGATCGCGGCTTATGACGTGGCGGCTTCCGTCTGCCACGCCGACGGTCCGCCCAATGCGATGGAGTCGGCCTTCCTCTCGTCGCTCTCCCGGGAGCTGGGGGCGGCGGAGCCGTCGGCCGAGCGTGCCGCGACACTGGGGGCGGCAGCACAGGCGGCGACTGTCCCGCCTTCCGGGGCAGCAGCCTCCGACGCCGACACCTTCATCCTCGATCAGGCGATGCTGGCCGCCGCCGCCGACCTGCTCCCGCAACGCCTGTCGACCCTGGCGATCCTTCCATTGCAGCTGCGGATGGTCTATTCCATCGGTCAGCGCCACGGACAAGCGCTGGACATGTCGCAGGTGAAGGACCTCGCCGCGGTCGTCGGGATCGGGGCTGCAGGAAACCTGATGGAGGGGATCGTGCGCGGTGTGCTCGGCGGGGTCGGGCGCGGACTGCTCGGCGGACTCCTGGGCTCTGCCACCGGTGCAGCCGCGGGCGTGGCCGTGACGTTTGCCACTACCTACGCCCTGGGGCACGCGGCCGAGCAGTACTACGCCCAGGGGCGCTCCCTCAGCGCCACCGACCTGAAGGCGCTCTTCTCGCGCTTCCAGGGCGACGCGGGCACCGTCTTTCCGCGTGTCGAGGGACGCATCCGCGAGCTGGCGGCGGGGAGCAGCCTGCAATCGATGCTTGGCGGATTGATGCGCTGACGCGTCGCCGCGGGACCCGCAGGACCCGCGGGACCCGCGGGTGCTGCAGGCGAGAGGAGAGCTGACGGGACGCAGGCGAGAGGAGAGCTGACG
>JBDTUA010000531.1:0-3062 GCA_040007995.1 Gemmatimonadota bacterium
GCCTCACCCGGTGCCTCACCCGGTGCCTCACCCGGCGGATCGCACGAAATGCGACGGTCGGTCCGCGCTGCGCCTGGCACTGACTCTTCGATCCGTCTCTCCGTCCTCGTGCCGGCGAAGGACGAAGCCGGCAACCTCCCCCTCTTCATGGAGCAGACCGCGGCGGCCCTCGCCGGGTTTGCCCATGGCTTTGAGGTCATCGTCATCGACGACGGGTCGGTGGACGAGTCGTGGTCGGTGCTGGCGGAGCTGCGAGCGCAGTATCCCTTCCTTCGCACGGTACGCCATCGCTCGCGGCGCGGCATCGCCGACGCACTCCGCTCGGGCTACCTGGCGGCGCGCGGTGACATCCTCGTCTTCTACCCCGCGGACCTGCAGTTCAAGCCGGCCGACATCCCGCGACTGGTCGCCCCGATACTCGCCGACCAGGCGGACATGGTGACGGGCTTCAAGGAGGGGAAGTACGAGAAAGCCTTCGTCTCGTCGATCTACAATTGGATGAGCCGATCGCTCTTTCACGTCCCGGTCAAGGACCTCAACAGCGTGAAGGCCTACCGGCGCGAGATCATGGAGATCCTCCCCACGCGTCCGGACTGGCACCGCTACATGATCGTGATCGCCGCGGCGCAGGGGTATACGGTGACGGAAATCCCCGTGCCGCTCTACCCTCGACATTCCGGCAAGTCGAAGTTTGGGATCAGCCGCATCCCGGTCGGCGTGCTCGACATGCTCTCCGTCTGGTTCGAGCTGCGCTTTGCCGCCAAGCCGCTCCTCCTCTTCGGCATGCTGGGCGCGGGCCTGTTCGCCGTTGGCGCGGTGGCGGGACTGACAGCGGTGGCGTGGCTCGCGATTGCCGGCATCGGGCTGCGCTGGGTGTGGACGCTGATCCAGACGGTGCTCATCCTCGGTTCCATCTTCTTCGCCACCGGGCTGCTCGGCGAACAGATCGCCGGCGTGCGCGCCCAGCTGCGCGAGCTGCGCCGGGTCACCGACGACCTGCGGGACGAATCTCGAGAGGAGTCGCGCACGAGGCTGCGCGATGGCTGACGCGCCGTCGCTGCGCGTCCTGTTCCTCACGCATTCCTATCCGCGGGTTCCCGGCGACGCCGCGGGCTCGTTCTTGTTGCACCTGGCGAACGCGCTGCGGGGAGAGCAGGTGGAGGTCCGCGTCGTTGCGCCTGCCGGCGTTGCCCCGACTGGCGCCCAACTGCCCGCAACCGAGACGCTCGAGGGCATCCGCGTCGACCGCTTCCACTACGCGCCGCGGCAATTCGAGAACCTCGCCTACACCGGAGAGATGGCGCAGGAAGTCCAGCGGTCGTGGAGCGCCAGGGTCGCCCTCCTCGGCTTTCTCGGCGCTGGATTCGCGGCCGCGACGCGCATGCGACGCGACTTCGCCCCGCACCTGGTGCATGCGCACTGGTGGTTTCCGGGCGGGTTGGTCGGCTCGTGGGCGGCCGGGCTGGGTGGGCTCCCGCTCGTGACCACGATGCATGGGACCGACGTACGACTCGCGCACGCGAAGAGCTTCGCCCGTCCGCTCTTTCGCCACGTGATGCGCCAATCGCGCGCGGTCACGACCGTGTCGCGCTGGCTCGCGGCCGAGGTGCGCGCGATGGCGCCGGACGTCTCGCCGCTGGTCGCCCCCATGCCGGTCTCCACCTCGATCTTCCATCCGGGCGAGGGACGGGCGAGCGATCGCCTCCTGTTCGTGGGGCGTATGAATGCGCAGAAAGGCGTGGCGCTGTTGCTCGACGCGGTGGCGCGAATGCGGAACCCGATCGCCGTCGATCTCGTCGGTGGCGGCCCCGACGAGGAGGCGTTGCGCTCGCAGGCGCGCCAACTCGGAATTGCTGATCGTTTGGTGTGGCACGGTCCGCAACCGCAGCCGGCGCTGCCCGCCTTTTATCAGCGCGCGAGCGCGCTCGCCGTCCCCAGTCTGGGCGAGGGACTTGGCCTCGTGGCGGTCGAGGCGCAGCTGTGCGGGGCACCCGTCGTCGCCTTCGATTCGGGTGGCATCACCGATACCATCGTGCACGGAGAGACCGGACTCCTCGTGCCTCCGGGGGACGTGGACGCCCTGGCCGCCGCCCTTGACCGCCTCTGGGACGATCCCGAACTGCGGCTCGGACTGGGAAGGGCAGGGCGCATGGCAGCACTCGGTGACTTCGCGCCGGCCTCGGCCGCGCGTCGCTATGCCACCCTCTATCGCTCCCTCGTTGCGCTCTAAGTCCTGGCGTCTCGCCTTCGCCGTTCTCGCCGTTCTCGCTGCAGGGTTGGCGGGACGCGAGATCCTTACCCAATGGCGTGCCTTCCGCGCCTCGGGGGCGCACCTCGAACCTCGATGGTCGCTGATCGTCGGATCGAGCCTGGTCGTTCTCCTGGCGTATGCCGTGCTCGTCGAGACATGGCGACGAACGGTGCGGGCATGGGACGCCGAGTTGCCGTGGATCGAGGCCGCCCGTATCTGGTTCATCTCCAACCTCGGGCGCTACCTCCCGGGAAAGGTCTGGCAGATCGGAGCCATGGGCGTGATGGCGCAGGAGCGCGGGGTCTCGGTGGTCGCGGCAACCGGCTCCGCACTGGTCATCAACCTCGTCAACCTGCTCGCGGGTTTCGGACTGGTGCTGGTGACGGGCGCGGAATTCTTCGATGCGCGCGGAGCGGCAATCGTGCTGGGCGTGCTGCTAACGACCGGCATCGTGCTCGCGCCTCGAATTGTTCCGGTGGCCGCGCATGTCGCCGGACGAGTGCTCCGCCGGCCACTCGCGGTTCCGCGACTTCCGGATCGGGCCGTCTGGCTCGCCTCCATCGGATGTCTGGTGGCGTGGATTCTTTACGGCGTGGCATTCCAGATCTTTGTGGCAGGGGTATTGGGGAGCGCCCCGGGGCGCACCACTTCGTACATCGCCGCCTTCACGGGGTCGTACCTGGCGGGCTACATTGCGTTGTTTGCGCCGGGCGGCATCGGCGTGCGGGAGAAGTCGCTGATGCTCGCGCTAGGGCAATTCGGCCTGGCGCAAGCAGGACAGATCAGCGGCACGGTGACGAGCACTGCGACC
>JBDTUA010000532.1:0-3061 GCA_040007995.1 Gemmatimonadota bacterium
GAACCTCACACATGAAAGTGTGCAGCGCACTGGTCCGCCCAACGTCAGAGCTCAGCTGCGGGCGAAGGAGACAAAGCGGCGGCGCAGACGCCGCGTACCATCTGTCGCCCGTCTGCAGCAGCGTATGTGGGGCATCGCACGCTCACCGATCGTCCGGCGTGAGTCCCGTATGCTTCGCGACGCGGGCGAGCATGCGCGGGCCGATTTCGTCACCGTCATGGACGGCGAAGACGTAGTCGGGCCATCCGTCGCGCGCGAGCGTGCGGTGCGAGCTGGACTGCCGTTTCACGGTCCAGCCAACTCGCAAGAGCGCCGCGAGGACGAGGCGCCCTTTGTTGGCCCCCCACGCTCACGCGGGGAGAAACGTGACGTTGAGGAACTCGGGGACGGCCTCGCCGTGCTCGAGGCGATCGGCGAGGGCACGGAGCGCCAGCGCCTGCACTTTGGCCACGACATCCGTGCGGGTGACACCGTACGCGAGGACGCCCGGGATCGCCGCGACTTCCGCGATCCAGCGCCCGTCGGCTTCCTGGTCGAGTTCGATGGACAAGGTCATCGTTCCTCCGTCGTCGAAGGTTGTCCGGCGCCGGGGAGATTCGCCAGGGGCGACGGGCTGAATGCCGGGGCGTCGGGAACTGGAAGGAAATAGAACGAGCCGAGGGAGCGGACCACCTATCCGCTGTCTGCTGCAGCACGTCTTGCCGGGCGTGACGCGCATCGTCAGGACTCCAGCGGCGTCTGCACCAATTGTGGGACGGCGTAGCCGCCGACGCGAGCCGGCCGAAACCGCCAGCGGGGCAGGGCCTCTCGCCCAGCCGCCGCGAGCGTGGGGTCGCGCGCGGCCAGCACCTTGCAACTCGTGGGTCCGGCACGCCGAGGGAGTCGACCACAAACTGGACGAGCGTCGCTTGCGTGGCAGTGCTCATGCTGACCGCACCGCTGACTCCCACGACCATGCTTCGCATCCCCCGCATCAGCCCATCCAGATCAGATTGAAGCCGCCCAACGCCCGTTGGACATCAGCGCGCCTCGCGCGCGCTCGCCATGGTCAGAAAATGCCTCGCGCGAGCCAGAGGGCAAGCTCGGTCAGGCCGTCGACTAGCGCGCCGCCCTGATCGGCATCACGCGGCGTTCTGCGGGAAGTGGTTGACGGTGACCGCTCAAGGCGAAGGCGCGCGGCATCGACTTCTCCCAGGTCGAGCCAGATGCCTCCACAGTCTTCGCACCGATCGATCTCAATGCCGTCGAGCACGACGACGGTCAGCGAGACGCGGCAGGCCGAGCACCAGCGGTGGCGGTTCGTTGGTCGCGGTGCACCTGCGTAACGTCGGCTTTTCGCCGGGACATCGCGCAGATCGGAGTCGAGTTGCAGTAGCGAATCGAGTGCAAACCAAAGATCGTCGCACTGCCGGCAGACGGCAAAGGGTACGCGTGCGCGATGCTCTCGCCGAAGAAGCGACTGATCGTCGGGGCAGCGGAGCGGTAGCGCGCTTGAGTGCGTGGATTGATGCCCAACGCCTCAGCTCAATTGGAATGAAGCGGCCTGGCCACCTCGACAACGTGGTGGCAGAGTAGCGCCCCAAGTCGGTCTACGCGGTCGATACGCACAACATCAACCCAGCCGGGGGGCCAGTCGCATGGATACGACAAGGATTGATCTCCACAAGCGCGAGAGCCAGCGCTGCACTATCACTACGGACGGCAAACGAATCGAGTGTCGCATCGGGACGTCCCGCGACCTGTTCACTCAAACGCTCGGGGATCTCCCGCGGGCGCGGATCCTCCTCGAGGCGTCGACCGAGAGCGAGTGGGTAGCGCGGCACTTGGACACGCTGGGGCACGAGGGGGTCGTCGCCGATCCGGGCTTCGCGCCGATGTATGCGTCGCGGTCCAAGCGCGTGACGACGGAACAACGGGATGCCCGGGCGTTGTGTGAGGCGCTCTGCATGGCCAGCGGCGAGGCCATCCACACCATCACCACGCGGGCGGCGCTCCCGCTGTCCCCGCACGTGCACGAGGAACTGGCTCCACGGCTGCGGGCGGAAGGCAATTGAGCGAGCGGAGGGCGCGCACAACAGATCTGCTGTCTGCTGCAGCGCATGTTAAGCCATAGCTACTCATCATGCACGCGTTGCAGTTGGACCGACCGGACCTCGGCGCCGCCCAGGTTCGGTGCGGCTCGAGGACCGGCGAGCAGCGTTAGGGTGCTACCGTGTGCGGATTCGGTTCCGACATAGCGGACTCGCTGGCCGTCGCTGATCGAGATGACGAGAAATCCGTCGGCGACCGCGTCTTGTGCGGTGCGCGGCACCTGCAGGGACCATCCGACCGACCGTCGCGCGTCGTGCAGGGGAGCCGAGTGTGACGCGACAACCGTCGCCGCCCTGTCGTCGCGCAAGAGGTCGAGGAGACGAACGTGGAGAACGGCGGTCGGCCCCAACAGGAGATCGTCGTCCCAGTATGCCAGTCCGTTGACGCTCACCGACGCCGAGTCGTTCGAGACTGCATTCGACTTCTGCGGCGGTTTGCCACTCCGGAACACGGGCACGGATGAGGCGAGGCCCACCACGACAACGACCGCCGCGCCGGTACGGCCTACGATCCGCAGGGCGCGCGATACAACTGTACTCACTGGCATCTGTACCTCTTTAGGAATTGCCGTTCAACGCTCTGCTGAACTGCGAGGGCACCAAACAAGCTGCGGCCGAAGGCCGCCTCCGACGCACTCACCACTGCTCCAGCGCTCGCTATACCGCACGCTTACGCCGTGCCGACGCGATAGGTTCCGCCACCCGATCCACGTAACCGCGCAACACGGCATTGATCCGGGTCTGATTACTTTGGTCCGGTGGAGCGGAAGTAGTCGATCACATCACTGTCCAATCGAATCGAGATGGCATCCTTGGACACCGGCGTGACGACGCGCGCCCCGCGCCAGAAATCGTCCGGGAGATTCGTGAGTTCGTCCGGCGAGGTGCGGGCGATCTCCGCATCGGTCACGCGACGTAGACGCGCGAGGTCAGCGCGGCCCTGCGTCGGGGTCGACTTGCGGGCGGATGGC
>JBDTUA010000533.1:0-3040 GCA_040007995.1 Gemmatimonadota bacterium
TTTGACGTTTTCGGGGCAGTCTTCGGTTCGGCCATGGTCGGAGGCAGGAGACGGGCATAAAGGTATCGCAACCGCGCGGGCATCGCCGTCGGGCGTTCGGGGGAGCACATTCCCTACTTGGCAATTTTTTGGCAACTTTGTGCCGCCGCGAGGTCGGGCGTCGCACCCGGCTGATGTGATTCAGTCTTGCTCCCGCGCACGGGGATCGAAACTGTCCGCACGCAAGCCCGTACGGGTGAGAGACCATTCAGCGCAGAGGGTTCGCCATGTGGGTTCTGCTCAAGTCCCTGCTCGCACAGTGGGCCATCGTGAAACTCGTGCTCAAGGCGTTCGGAAGCCTGGGATGGCTCCTCCCGATCGCCTTCGTGCTGAAAGCGCTAGGACTTCCGTTCCTTCTCCTGCTGGCCGCCGTCGCGCTCCCGGTCATCCTCGTGCTCGCACTTATCGGACTTCCGCTCCTCCTGATCGTCGTGGTGGGAGGATTCCTCGTGACGTTCACACTGTGGATCGTGGGTCTCGGCGTTGTCGCGCTCAAGGTGGCGATCCCCATCCTGCTGCTCTTCTGGGCGGTGCGCTGGCTGATGGGACGCGGACACGCGTCCGACCTTCCGCCGGCTGCGTCAGACGCCAGTTGATACGCGCGCACGCCGCGTGGCGTGGCGCGCTCCGGACGCGCTCCGCTGTCTCCCACTTGAAGACGACGCCCGGGCGAACGCGCCGCGTGAGTCTGGTTCACGCGCGCAGGGGCCCGCATGCCGCGATCGATCCGACGCGCGACGCACCGCGCTGGAACAGCTATTCGTCGGGGACCGTTAACGAAGTCCGAACAGGGACGTAGTTAAGGACGGGAGCGCTAGGACTTCTCCGAGTTGATGGCGTCGCGTGCAGGCGCGAGCTTGGAGCAACGCGCCCCTTGCCCTCCGACGCCATCCTCCGTGCTCGAGCCGCAATCGCCACACGAAGGTCCTGCCATCCCAGGTGACGTGACGTCGCTCTCCCGTGAGGAATTGGCGCGCGCCTCCCGATTTTCGGCGTCGCTGCGGCGGATGGCGGCGTCGCTCGGCTCCCCCTTGGAGCGGGCGCAGGTGGTCGACGCGATCATGCGAAGCACGGTGGACGCGCTCGGAGCAGCAGCTGGCGCGGTCGCCGAGATGTCCGAGGACGCCAGCACACTCGCCGTCGTCGCCGCGGTAGGCTATGACGAATCGCTCCTCCAGCACTTCGCCCGCATTCGCGTGAGCGACTTTCCGGCGCTGGTGCGACTCGTCCGCGATCGCACGCCGCTCTACGTCGACTCGCAAGCCGAATTCGACAAGGTGGCGTCGGCCTTCACCCGTTTCGGGTCGATCGGCGGCGCACGGGTGGCCCTCCCTCTGGCGACATCGGAACGGTTCGTGGGGGTGCTGGCGCTCACCTTCGCCGACGCGAGGAGCTTTGCGCCTGACGAGCGTGAATTTCTCGAGGCACTGGCTCAGCAATGCGCGCTCGCACTCGAACGCGTCAGCCTGTTCGCGCGCGAACGTACCGCCCGCGAGGTGGCGGAGGCCGAGTCGGAACGACACGCCGACTCCCTCGAGCGCATGAGCGACCTGTACTTCGAGTGTGACGCGGAGTGGCGGTACGTCAAGATCAATCGCGCGATGCGGGCCTTCGTGCGTGAGAGTGGCTTCGAGCCGGAGGAGCTGCTCGGGCGCAGCATCTGGGAGGTCTTTCCCCGCCTGGTGGGGGCGCCAATGCATGCGGCGATGCTGCAGGCGCGGGCCGACCAGGCGACGATCGTCTTCGAGGCACGGGGGACCTACGCCGAGTCGTGGTACGAAGGACACGCCTTTCCCTTCGGTGTCGGGGTGGGCGTGCATGTGCAGGACACCACAGTACAGCGGCGCGCGGTAGACGAGGTCGCGCGCCTGACGGGGGCGCTCAAGCGGCGCGTCGAGGAGATGGAAACGCTGCTGAAGGTCATCCCCGTCGGCATCGGGATCGCCAACAACCCAGAAGGAACGGACGTCACCGTGAACCCGGCGATGGCGACGCTGCTCCGGATATCGACGACGGAGAACGCGTCGAAGTCGGGCCCGAGCGGCGACGCGCTCCCCTTCCGTATCCTGCGGGACGGGGTGGAGATGTCGCCGGAGGAACTGCCGTTGCAGCTGGCTGCGCGCTACGGGCGGGCGCTCCCGTACGGCGAGCACGAACTGCTGTTCGAGGACCAGACGCGCGTCACGCTCCTGGCCAGCGCCGCTCCGATCATGGACGACGACGGCCACGTGCGCGGCAGTGTGGGCGCCTTCGTGGACATCACGGCGCGCAAGCGCGTCGAAGTCGCGTCTCGCGTGCTGGCGGAAGCATCGGCGGCGTTCGCCAGCTCGCTCGACATCACGCGCACCTTCACCGTCCTCTCGCAGCGGGTCGTGCCCGAGATGGCCGACATCTGCGTGATCTTCGTGGTGCGGGAGAAGGGGAGCGTCGGTGTGGTCGCGATGGAGGTGACCGATGACGGCGTGCTGCACGCCCTGCACGAGTTCGACCGGCACAATCCCGTCGACGGGACCCCAACGCATCCGGTCTGGCACTCGCTGCGGGATGGACGATCGATCCTCGTGCCGAGCGTGAACGACGCGAGCATCGCGAGCATGCTGTCGGGCGAGCAGTCGGTCATCGCGGTCGCCCGCGAGACCGAGACGACGAGCCTCCTGCTGGTTCCGATCGCCACGCGCGGCCGGGTGCTCGGCGCGATGGGTATGGGGACGCGTGGCATGCGCCGGCGCTTCGATCAGGGCGACCTCGCCCTCGCCGAGGAGCTGGGACGGCGCGCCGCGATGGCGCTCGACAATGCCTACCTGCTCCGTGCCGAGAATCGGGCGCGCGCGGAGGCCGAGCTGGCGCGCACCGAGGCCGAGCGTGCGAGCCGTGCCAAGAGTGACTTCCTGGCGATGATGTCGCATGAACTGCGGACTCCGCTGAATGCCATCGCCGGCTATGCGGAGCTGATCGAGCTCGGCTTGCGAGGGGCGGTCACTGACGCGCAGGTCACCGACCT
>JBDTUA010000534.1:0-3033 GCA_040007995.1 Gemmatimonadota bacterium
GCTCCGACCAGCGCTCCGACCAGCGCTCCGACCTGCCGTTCGTCGTTCGCCCCTCGCCGATGCAAGGATTGGGCGCCTTCGCGACCCGCCACATCCCACCCGGCATCCGTCTCATCGAATACGCCGGCGAGCGCTTGACCCCCGCAGAATCCGACGCGCGCTACCCCGAGGTACCGGGCGATCGTCACCACACCTTCCTCTTCGCGATCGACGACGATGTGGTCGTCGACGCCGCCGTGAACGGGAACGAGGCACGCTTCATCAACCACTCCTGCGAGCCGAACTGCGACGCGGTGATCGACGACGCCCGAATCTGGATCGAGTCGATCCGCGACATCGTCGCCGGGGAAGAACTCGCGTACGACTACGCCTACCAGCTCGAGGAACGGCACACCCCGGCGGCCAAGAAGCGCTTTCCTTGTCACTGCGGCGCCGAGCACTGCCGCGGGACAATCCTCGTGAAGAAGCGGTAGCGCGCGTAGCGCGCGCGGGGGCCGGCACCCCCTACCCCAGCAGCACGTGGAAGACGTCGTTCCCCATCACCGACGGGGACGCGGCGTGATCGCGCCCGACGTGCACCGCCGACAGGTCGCGCACGACGTACGTCGCCCTCGTCAGGCGGTCGGCGGGATAGGTCGTCGCCAGCCCGACGACCTTCGACCCCGCTGCCAGTCCTGCCTCTATCCCAGGCGGGGCGTCCTCGAATACCACGCACTCGCTCGGGTCGAAGCCAAGCGCACGCGCGCCAGCGAGATACCCGTCCGGCGCAGGCTTCCCGTTGGCGATGCGCTCACTGGCGATGAGAATGCGGGGGATCGGGAGGCCGCAGACCGCCAGCCGCTCGCGTGCGAGCGCGTCGCCGCTCGACGTGACGATGGCCCACGCGAGCCCCGGGAGGTGCGCCAGCAAGGCGACCGCGCCCGGCATCGCCACCACGCCGTCCATGTCCTTGCGCTCGACGTCATCAAGCCAGGCCACCTCGGCCGCGACGTCGAGGTGGGGCGCCAGGTCGCGTAGCGTGTCGCTGCTCCGGCGACCATGCGCAACCGAAATGAACGGTTCGGGGTCCATGTCGTGCCGCTCGGCCCAGCGACGCCAGGTGCGATCGACGACGACGCGTGAATCCACGAGTACGCCGTCCATGTCGAAGAGGAATCCGTGACACTTGAGGAGCGACATGAGCGAAGCTTTCTCCGGTGAGCGCGGGCGCGGCGGGGTGATTGGCAGCGTAGAATCGCGGTGCGGTCGCCCGCGACGCCCCGAGAATGGTCACGCGCTGCAGGTCGCGCCAGCGCTGGCGTACCGATCTCCGCGCCGTCGATTTCGCGGGCGGCGCCCTCCTCCCCCTTGCCGTCGACCCAACCCGTCTGGACGTTAGGCGGAGCACCGCCCGATCTCTCCGACCCTCCCGCCATGTCGCGTTCAATGGTCCCACTCTCCCTCCCGCGCCGTCCCCACGCACAATCGCCGGCGTCGCGCCACCTCCGCGCGATAGCGGCGGTGCTCGTGATCGCTCTCCCTGTCGCATGCGCCCAGCCATCGCGCGCGTCGTACGACGTCGTCATCGCCAACGGCCGGGCGATCGACCCGGAGACCGGCCTCGACGCGGTTCGCTCGATCGGCATCCGAAGCGGGAAGATCGCCGTGATCTCCACGTCGGCGCTCAGCGGCAAGGAGACCCTCGATGCGCGCGGAATGGTCGTCTCGCCCGGCTTCATCGACCTGCACGCGCACGGGCAGTACCTCGCCTCGGCCCGCATGCAGGCCTTCGATGGTGTGACGACCGCCCTCGAGCTGGAGGCGGGCACCTTGCCCGTCGCCAAGGCCTACGCGCAGGTCGCGAAAGAGGGGCGTCCGATCAACTATGGCTTCTCGGCGGCCTGGCTCTTCGGGCGCATCGCCGAGAAGGAACACGTGGAACCCGACGGCGACATCGCCTTCTTCCAAAACGCGCAGAAGAAAAAAGGGTGGCAGTACTCGATCGCGACCCCGGAGGAGACGATGCGCATCATGGCTCGAGTGGAGCAAGGACTCAAGGAAGGGGCGCTGGGGATCGGGGTGCTGGCCGGCTATGCACCGGGTTATGGGCGCAAGGAGTATTACGCCCTCGCGCAGCTGGCGAAGAAGTACGACGTCCCCACGTTCACCCACATACGATACCTGAGTGTCATCGAGCCGCAGTCGTCGTTCGAGGCGTACGAGGAACTGGTGGCGCTCGCAGCGTCGACCGGCGCGCACATGCACATCAGTCACCTCAACAGCACGAGTGTGCGCGACATCCCGATCGTCGCGGAGCTGATCCGCGGGGCGCAATCCCGAGGTGTCCCCGTCACGACCGAGGCGTATCCGTACGCGGCCGGCAGCACGGTGGTGGGTGCCGAGATCTTCCGCGGCAACTGGCGGGAGCGCATGGGAGGCGCCGTGGCGAGCGACATCGAGGTGAACGGGGTGCCCTACAACGACTCGACGCTCGCTGAGGCGCAGGACAAGGCGCCGGGCACCTGGATCGTCATCCATTTCATGCGCCCCGAGCAGAGCGCGCAGGACCAGTCCTATCTCGACCAGGCGGTGCTCTTTCCCGGTGGCGCCATCGCCTCCGATGCCATGCCGTGGACGTCGAAGGGGGAGGCGATCACCGGTGATGTGTGGCCGCTTCCGTCCGATGCGTTCGCGCACCCGCGCAGCGCCGGCACCTTCTCACGCTTCCTGCGCGACTACGTGCGCGAGCGCCGGAAGGTCGACTTGCGCGAGGGGCTCCGGAAGCTGACGCTCATCCCGGCTCAGATCCTGGAAGGGAGCGTTCCGCAGATGAAGCAGAAGGGACGATTGCAGGTGGGGATGGACGCCGACCTCGTCGTCTTCGACGCGGCGACCGTCAGCGACAAGGCGACGTTCACCGCGCCGAACGCGCGGTCGGTCGGGATGAAGCACGTCGTCGTGAACGGCGTCGCGGTGATTCGCGACGGGGAGTTGGTACGGGAGGCGCTCCCGGGTCGCGCGATCCGGCGCGCGGTCACCCGTTAGGCATGGGAG
>JBDTUA010000535.1:0-3032 GCA_040007995.1 Gemmatimonadota bacterium
GAGGCACCGGCTAACCTTCCGCGACGGTCGACCCCACCGCAAGGACGTGGTGCCACTGCCGCGTCATCCTCCCTTGACGCCCCCGCCCCGGACGGTATGCTGGCTCCACCTCGACTCCGTCCTCACCATGGCCTTTCTTCGCACTGCTCTCAGCAGATGCGATGGCCGAACTACATCAAGGAGATCATCATCGCAGTGATCCTTGTTCTGCCGGTCGCGCTCGAACGCGCACGTGCGGCCTGGGCGGAACGCTCAGGGAGCGCTGCATGATCGCGCGCCAGCGCGTCGTCGACTCGCACGTGCACCTCTGGGATCCGACGCGGCTGTCGTATCCATGGTTAGGCGCACTCCCTCCCCTCGCCCGCCCCTTCGTCCCCGAGGACTATCCTCCGTTTGAAGTAGAAAAGACTCCTGAGCACGCGGTGGCCGACGGCACGGTCGACGCGATCGTGGTGGTGGAGGCGAACTGTCTGGCGACACAGGGCGAAGTCGAAGTGTCGTTCATCGAGCGATGCGCCGAGCATGAGCCGCGCATCGCGGGGACGATCGCCTTCGTCGACGTGCTGGATGAGAAGAGGCGGCGCGATATCCTGGAACGGTTGCGACGCGTCGCGCGCGTTCGCGGAGTGCGCCACAACATCAAGGGACGCGCCGAGGGCTTCGCCTCGCAGCCTGCCTTCGTTGCAGGGGTCGGCGAGGCGGGACGGCTCGGCTTCACCTTCGACCTCCGCTGCACCGCCGACCAGCTCCCCGAAGTGATCGCCCTCGTGCAGCAGTGTCCGACGACGCACTTCGTCGTGGATCATTGCGCGAAGCCCGCCATTCGGCTCGGCGCATTCTCCACATGGGCCGAAGACGTTGCTCAGCTGGCGCTGCACGACAATGTCTCGTGCAAGCTCTCGGGACTCCTCACCGAGGCGGGACCGTCCTTGTCGGACGAGGCGATATTGCTGCCGTACGCCGAGCACGCCCTGGCATGCTTCGGACCAGCGCGACTGATGTATGGAAGCGACTGGCCCTTCTGCATACTCGGCGGCGGGCTCTCACGATGGCGCGCCTTCGTGGACCGCTTCACGTCGTCGTGGTCGCTGGATGAACGCGACGCGTTCTACTGTGGGAACGCGATACGCATCTACGGATTGACGCTCGCCGACTAACGAGGAGCTACGGCCCACCCTCGCCGCGCTCCTCCCGCGCATCACTCAGTTCGTGTCGACGACCGTCACCGAAAAATTCACCGGCGTCAGTGTTCCGACGGTTGCCGTGATGGTGATAGTTCCGGTTTGGTCATCAGGGATGTAGGTCACCGACGCTTGCCCATTGGCGTCCGAGGCGCTGGAGTTCGAGCTCAGCGTGCCGGTGCCGCTGCTGATGGCCCACGTGACGACCTGGTCTTCGAACGCATCGCCGTTCTGGTCCTTCACCTCTACCACGAGCGGAGCGGTGATAGGGGTATTCGGTGTCGTCTGCTGCGCGTCGCCGGACATGATGGACAGCGACGATGCGACGGGGACCGGCGCAGTCGTCTTGTCGTCGCTGCAGGCGGTGAGCCCGCTGCCGACCACGACCAGGGCGGCGGCGAAGACGAGGCGACGTGTCATGCCGACTCGAGCGGACCGGAGGATGTTACGCATATGTATTGCTCCACGCGAAAGGTGATGGGGGCGAGCATGTGCCATGGACGGGGGGCCGCACCATCCGGACGGGTCCACGGCGTTAGGCAGCATCGGTCGCCTTTCATGAATACACGCGAGATGCCGTGGACCCTACATGCGATGTTTTGCCCGCGGTCGCGTCCGCTGCCGCACTGCTCGTGGAAGCGAACGCGACGTGATGCGACGACGTGACGTTCGTCCACGCGTCTTCGTGCAGGTGCGGCCGGAGGCTTTCGCGAAGCGCCCGTAGCGCTCGCCCCACGCTCGCCTCTACTGCCTTCACCGTGACGCCGAGTCGCTGAGCGGCCTCGACGTGCGAGAGTCCGCTCGCTCGTGTGAGCAGAAAGGACTCACGACAGCGCCGCGGCAGTTCCCGAATCACGCGCTGCGCGACTTCGGCGAGCTCGGCGCCGAGCAGTTCGTTCAGGATAGAGGGCGCAATGCGATCGTCGTAGTGGACAAGCGGGGCCGCGCGCGCTTCGAGCCTGGCGCGACGCAACGCGTTGAGGCTGCGATTGCGGGTCGCCTGCTGGAGATACGCCCGTGGGTCGGCGTCACTCTCAACGGCGGCGCCACGCAGCCAATACGCGAGCATCACCTCCTGCGCGACCTCTTCCGCGAGCGCGTGATCACGCAACATGCGGTTTGCCTGTCGGACCAGCGCCGGATACCACCGTCGATAGATCGCGTCGAAGTCTGCGCCGCAATCATTGCACGTGTCCGCTGTCGACTGGAGTTCTCGCGCCATGTCCCTTCCTCGGGGTGATCAACATCACACACCTGGGCGAAATTTCCGCGACGGGGGTATGTGACAGTGACCAACACTGCGGGACAAGGCAGTCCCTTACATCGCGGGGAGCGCGTGCGACTACCTCGCGAGAGTGTGTGACGCACGGGGATCGAGGTGAGACGTACGGGAGCGGACGGCGTTAAGCGTCGCCTTGTCGAACCAGTTGAGCACCACGCGAGAAGACCGGCCGTTGCCCGCATCGGCCTGTCGATGTCCAGGTTGCCGAGGCTGAAGTCCAGTCGAACTCGGCGGCGCTGGCTGAGGTTCATGAGAATGCTCGCGAGCGGCGTTAGGCGCCTTTCGCCTAACGCCGCCCCTCCCCAGCTTCACCGCTCCCGGCACTCGTACAACAACCGCGCCATCCGGTCCCGCTCTTTCGCGCACTGCCCCGCCAGCAGCTGCCCGAGCTGTCGCCGGATACTGGCCAGCGACTCCCGCTGCCCCGCCGACTCGGCCACCATCATGGAGTCCTGCCGGGCGTTCACCGCCTCGACCGCAGCGAGGCGCCGGGAGGGGGAGAAGGTCTGGAAGCCGAGCGTGACTACCAAGCCGCCGATGGCGCCGAGGACCCACCAGGCGCGCTGCAA
>JBDTUA010000536.1:0-3023 GCA_040007995.1 Gemmatimonadota bacterium
CCCGTCTCCCGTCCCCCGTCCCGCCCGTGCCTCCTCCTCCTCGCCTGCGCTTCGCCCCCTCGCCCACCGGCTTCCTCCACGTCGGCGGCGCTCGCACGGCGCTCTTCAACTGGCTCCTCGCCCGCAAGACGGGCGGCACCTTCCTCCTCCGCATCGAGGACACGGACCGGGCCCGAAGCAGCGACGACAGCACCCGCGCCATCTTCGAAGGGATGTCCTGGCTGGGGCTCGACTGGGACGAAGAGGTCACATTCCAGGGCGCCAACCTTGCGCGGCATCAGCGGGACGCGTTTGCGCTGCTCGACTCGGGGGCGGCCTATCGGGACTTCACCACCGCCGAAGAACTCGACGGGATGCGCAAGGCGGCGGAGGCGGCGGGGGAGCAGTTCCGCTTCGATCGCCGGGTGGCGGAGCTGTCGCCCGCTGACGTGCAGGCGCGGCTCGACCGCGGGGACCCCTTCACAATCCGCTTCCTGGTCCCCGAGGGGGTAACGGGGTGGGAGGACATGGTGCACGGTCGCATTGAGTTCCCGAACAAGGACCTCGACGACTTCATTATCCTGCGCTCCGACGGCACCCCGATCTACAACCTCGCGGTGGTCTCGGACGATATCGCCATGGCGATCACGGTGGTGATGCGCGGCGATGACCACATCTCCAACACGCCGAAGCAGATCCTGCTCTACGAGGCGCTCGGCGCCCCGCTCCCGACCTTCGCCCATCTCCCGATGATCAACGGGGCGGATGGGAAGAAGCTCTCCAAGCGGCACGGCGCCACGGCGGTCGGCGATTATTCCGAGCTCGGGATCCTCCCCGACGCGATGTGCAACTTCCTCGCGTTGTTAGGGTGGTCCCCCGGCGGTGACCGCGAGGTGATGACGCGGCAGGAGCTCATTGACTTCTTCTCGGCGGACGGGCTGCTCAAGAAGGCGGCGGTCTTCGACGTGAAGAAGCTGGAGTGGATGAACGGGCAGCACTTCATTCATATGCCGATCGATGCGCTCGACGCCTACCTGCGCCCCTTCCTCGTGCGGGCCGGTCTCACGACGGCCGAGGCGATCGAGGCGCGCACGGCGTGGTGGCATCACCTGCTCGAGCTCCTGCGCCTGCGCGCCCGCACGGTCAACGAGCTCGTCGAACAGTGCCGCCCGTACTTCCTCGACGACGTCGCCTACGACGCCGACGCGGCCGCCAAGCAGTGGAAGGACCGCGCAGGGAGTGCCGAGCTCCTGCGGGACGTGCGTGCGCGGCTCGCCGACGGTGCGTGGGAGCCGGCGGTGATGGAGGAGTCGCTGCGCGCGCTGGGCGAGGCGCGCGGCATCGGCGCGGGGAAGATCTTCCAGCCGATGCGGGTGGCGCTCACCGGCGTGGCGGCGACACCGGGGATCTTCGACGTCCTGATGGCGATCGGTCGGGATCGCTCGCTGGCGCGTCTCGATGCCGCGGTCAGTCACCTCGAGAAATCTTCTACGATTTCCGGTTGACGTCCTCGCAGGTGGGGTGCAACGTCGTCGCCCCGGGGGAGCGTTCACGCACTCGCCGGCCCTCCCTCCCCGCTTCCCCCGGATGAACGACCCGCTGACGCCGCTCGAGCGACGCGTCTACCACTTTCTCCTGGACTTCCTGGCGGAGAACACCTTCCAGCCGAGTGTCCGCGAGATCGGCCGCCGCTTTCGCATCAAGTCCACCAAGACGGTGGCCGAGGTGCTGGCGGCGCTCGCCGAGAAGGGCTTCATCGAGCGCGAAGGGGCGCGCTCGCGCGGCGTGCGCATCATCGGCTGGTCGTCGATGGGACAGGTACAACCGGTGGCGCTCTACGCGCGGATCAACCAGGTGGAGCCGCACCTCACCGACGAGAATCGTGAGCGCTGGGTGGCGATGGACCGCTCGTTCGTCCCGGCCGACGACGCCTTCCTCCTGCGGCACTCCGACGACGCGATGATGGCCCGCGGTGTCCACGAGGGCGACCTGATCCTGATCAGTCCGTCCACCCGCGCCCGCGACGGCGACCTCGTGGCCGCTCGCGTCGGAGGGCACGTGCTGGTGCGCGTCGTCACCCGTCAGGGCGCGGTGCTCTCGCTCACCGCAACCAACGGTGTGGCCCGCGAGGTCTTCCTCGGGCCGAGCGACGACTTCTCGGTGCTGGGGGTGGTCACGGCGATCTTCCGCACCTGGTACGACGAGCCGGAAGCAAACGACGCGGAGGAGTAGCTGCCTAACGCTCGGAGATGATCTTCGGCTCGGCCTTCTTCTTGGCCTCGGCTTCCTTGCGTTCCTTCTCTTTCCGCGCGTGGATCTTCTTCACCGTCTGGCGGAACTCCTCCTCGTTCATCGCCGCCTGCGCGCCGTCCATGATGTCGATGCGCATCGCCGCGAGGCGCCGCTGCCGGTCGTTCTCGATCGGGTTCCCCTGGATCTGGTTCATCGGGAGGAGCCCCAGCAGCGCGGTCGGGATGGAGAATTTGCCGAGTCGGATGAACTTCTGGTCGATGCCGTAGCTCCCGCCACCTTTCGTCTTGTAGGTCCAGTCGCCGCGCTCGAACTTGTTCGGCGAATAGCTGTTCGCCATGACCGAGTCGCGATACTTCATGATGCTCGCGCTGACCGCCGAGTCGAGGCGTTCGTCCGACGTCTTCGGCGCGTAGGAGAGGATGGGGGCATCGACCCAGACGCGCGGATCGACATAGCCCGGCTGCAGCCCCTTCACCGCTCCGCGCCCGCTGGCGAGCGGCCCGGCCTGCGGGGTTCCCACGTTGACATCGAAACCGGCACCGGGAGTCGGGATCCCGATCGGGACCTCCGCTGGCGCGTGCAGGGGGACGGTCGGGATGGCGGGTCCGTCGGGCGCCGCCTGCGCTCCACTCGTGCGCCCCGCCCGGATCCCCCCGTTGCGCTCAGCCTCACCTGCTGCCGGGGTGGGGGCGACCTCCGGCGTGACCTTGGGCGGAGTCACGGCGATGTACTGCAGTCGTTCCTGCGGCTGCTGGAAGGTGTAGGTCTGCGGGCGGATGAACATCCGCTGC
>JBDTUA010000537.1:0-3011 GCA_040007995.1 Gemmatimonadota bacterium
CCGGCTAGCGCGCCCGGTCGAAGACCACGCCTCGCGTGCGCGCCTGGCTCAGGCGAAAGCCGGAGACCGCTCCGGTGCGATCGCGCGTGAAGTCGACGCGCGCGGCGACAGCGACGAAGGTGTCGGGCGCGAGCGGTTCGAGGGGAAGCCATTCCCCCCAGCGCATGCGAGCCATCAGCGTGTCGCCCTGCACGCGGATCACTGCCCAGCTATCGAGTTCCGCACTCACGTAGCGTCCGGCGTAGGCCTGCCGTTGCGCCGTCGTGAGGACGGGGGCGGGGGGGAGGCGAGGGGCCGCCGCGGTCATGCCGAGGGCCTCCGCTCGCATCGTCGGGATGGCGCCGGCGTGGGAGAAGACGATCGGTTCGGAGAGCGATGGCGCCGAGAAGAGCGAGTCGGCGCGCGCCGTCAGAGGCAACGTGGCGCCGGCAAAGGTCAGACGCAGGGTGCTGTCCCGGCGAACGACGTTGGCGA
Organism: Gemmatimonadota bacterium; assembly: GCA_040007995.1. Classification (GTDB taxonomy): domain Bacteria; phylum Gemmatimonadota; class Gemmatimonadetes; order Gemmatimonadales; family Gemmatimonadaceae; genus SCN-70-22. The sequence goes on from JBDTUA010000537.1 coordinate 475, forward strand.
CGAGACCCGGCAGCACCTCATATCGGCCGACCCAGCGATCGAGTGCAGCCGCCGTCAGGCGGGCACTCCCCTCGCCTGCACGGTCGCCCGCGATCGGCGCGAGCCGATCGGCGAGGTAGCGGTCGACGACCCGTCGGGCCATCTGTTCAGGCGCCGCCGTGTAGTCGTTGCATAGGATCGCGACGGACAGATGCGCGTCCGGCACGCGCAGGAGTTGTGCACGAAAGCCGATGAAGGCACCGCCGTGCTCGACGATGGCAAGGCCCCGATACGTGCCGGGCATCAAGCCGAAGGCGTAGCGCTGCTCCCTCCCGCCGGCCAGCGGCGAGCTGGAAGGGGTCGTGACCTGCCGGATGAGCGCCGGGTCTCCGCGTCCGAGGACGTTGTGGTAGAAGTTGGCATCCCACTTGAGCAGGTCCTCGATCGTCGTGAGGAGGCCGCCGTCGCCCACCAGCGCGAAGCTCGTCCGGACAATGGCGAACGTTCCGGCACCGTCAGGCTGGTATCCTTCGGCGCGACGCTCGACGATGCGCGTGTTGTCGTCATGGAACTGCGTGCTCGTCATCCCCAACGGCTGGAAGATGCGAGCGGCGGCGAAGTCGCGGAGCGACAGGCCACTTGCCCGCTTCACCAACTCGGCCAGCAGGAGATAGCCTGAGTTGGAGTACGAATACTGGCTCCCCGGCTCGAAGTCGAGGGCGCGCTGGCGGGTGATGAGGTCGAGGGCGACCTCCTGCGGAACTTCGTCGGCAACACTGCGCCCCGAGATCGCCCACAGCCCGAGGTAGTCCCGCAGGCCGCTCGTGTGATGCAGCAGGTGGCGCACCGTGATGCGATCGGCATACGCGGGCAGCTCGGGGATCCATTTCCGGATCGGATCGTCCAACGACAGCTTGCCGTCCTCCGCCAGGAGCGCGACGCTCATCGCGGTGAACTGCTTCGAGGTCGACGCGATGTAGAAGACCGTATTCGCCCCGATCGGCACGCGCTGGTTGAGGTCGGCCATGCCGTAGCCCCGCGCGTACACGATGCGATCATCCCGAAAGACGCCGAGGGCGCAGCCGGGCGTACTGGTGTGATCGTAACGAGCGAAGATCGAGTCAATCGCGGCGTGGGATGGATCCGGTGCTTGCCGCATGGGCGTGACCGCGCCTCGTGTCGCGAGAGGAGCGGTGACGAGCGCGGTCAGGGCGAGGGCAGCGAGGCGGCTCAGCATGAACGGGGCGAGTGGTGTGGAACGAGGCGCGCTATCGCGATGATTGGCGCGGTTTCCTATCATGCAGGGCGCTACTCACGCCCGACAGTGGCGTCGCGGTCGCTGGCCTTCATTGAGGTCGACCTTTTCACGATGGCACCGAACAGCATGAGGCAATTGATGCGGCGCGACCTCGACGGTCATGGGTGGTGCTTTCAGGATCTCATTTTCGTAAGCGAACCGGCCTGCCGCTGATCGAGGCGGGGGGGGACGGAAAGGCGGAGTGCTCGATCCCCCGCAACCGCTTCCCGGCGCTCCGTCGGCTGCAATCTCAGGGACGCCTCGCGCGCTTGCCCCGTACAACCTCGGTGGCGAGCGCGTCGAGGTGGTGCTCCCAGAAGCCGCGGAACCGATCCAGCCACGCGTCGACCTCGGCCAGCGGTTGCGCATCGACGAGGTAGAGCCGGCGGGCGCCATCAACGCGCACCGTGGCGAAGCCGGCGTCCCGCAGCACCTTGAGGTGCTGCGAAATCGCCGGTTGGGAGATCGTAAACTCGCGCTGCACCCGCTCGACGACGTCGCCGGACGCGAGCTCCCCGCCGGCGAGCAGCTCGAGAATCCGGCGTCGCACCGGATGCCCGAGCACGTCGAAGGCGTGCATCAGCTGCCTGTGTAGGCGGCGTAGGTACGATCGGCGGCAGCACGGGCAGCCGAGGCATCGGTTCCCGAGGCGATCGACGCCTCGCACCAGCCGTCGCTGCTCCCCTTCAGGAAGGCGCGTCCGTCGGGTGTGGCGAGCCAGGTGATCGCGGTGGTCGGGTCGACGACGGGGTTCGCGGAAAAGAGCTGGTCAAGTCCGAGGAGCCCGGAGTCCCACCCGACCCCGACCGCCCCGGGGCCGTACTGTTGCCACATCTCGTCCGGGACGTGGGCGATGTGTTCGAGTGTGAGCTGCGTGCGAGTCTCGCCCTCCGGGGCGAGCCGCACGGTGACCCAGCTGACCTGTCCGCCGAACTCCCACGTCAGGCCGAGGTGGGTGGGTGGTTCACAGGCGGAGATGATACCACCGGCGTTGCCCGTGAGCTGGTAACGTCCACCGAGGCGCAGCTCCCCGGTGATGGGAAGGAACCATCGCGGGATACGCTCTGCGGTGGTGAGGGCGTCCCACAGGTCGTCGATGGTCGTGTCATAGGCGCGACTGGCGATCACTACGCGCGCGGGGCGGCCGTCGTGGTCGCGGGTCTCGACGGTGCGGGAAGTCGCGCGGATGTGGGAGGCTGGGTCCATGGGAGAAGACGAGAAGACGAGAAGACGAGAAGACGAGAAGACGAGAAGACGAGAA
>JBDTUA010000538.1:0-2980 GCA_040007995.1 Gemmatimonadota bacterium
CAGGTCTGACGAAGCAACGCGAGACATCGCGTACCGCTGCTACCTTCGGGGTCCTCACGGGGTTGGCGCGCTTTCGCCCTCCGGGACCTGGAGCACTGAGAAGTGTAGTCGTCCGGACGTCGTGCGACAACCTCCACGGCGCGGTGGGCGCGAGCGCCCGCGATCTCGCTATCGACGAGTCACCGTCGGCCACTCGCTGGTATCGCCGAGGGCACGCCATGCATCGTCCAATCCCAGCAGGACCGCTTCGGCGGCCTCCTCGACCTGCGCCATCGTCACGTCGAGGTGCATGACGGCTCGAACACGGGTCGGCGTCCACACCCCGACCTTCACGCCGTGCTCGGCCACGCGGCGTACCACGTCGTGTGCGGAAAGCCCAGGAGTCAGGTCGATCATGACGATGTTGCTGTCCGGCGGCGCGACTGTCGCGGCGATCGCGCGATCGACGATTTGCGAGAAGCGGGATGCCTTCTCGTGATCCTCGAGCAATCGGGCGCGATTGTTCGTGACGCCGTAGAGCGCGCCCGCCGAAACGATCCCGCTCTGCCGCATGACACCACCCAGCCGCTTCCGATGCTCGTTCGCGCGCTCCATCACGTCGCCGCTCCCCGCGAGGGCGGCGCCGACGGGCGCTCCCAGCCCCTTGGAAAAGGAGACCATCACCGTGTCGGCGTACTCCGCGAACTCATTCATGGGCGTGCCGGAGGCAGCCGATGCGTTCCAGAGGCGCGCGCCGTCCAGATGCACAGCGCAGCGGTGATTGCGCGCGACGTCGTGCATCGCCCGGATTCCGGCCACCGGAGTGACGAGTCCCCCCGCCCCGTTATGCGTGTTCTCGAGACAGACCAGCGACGCGCGGGGCGCGCTGGGCGACGGTGCCCGGAAGGCGCGCTCCAGAGACTGCGCGTCCATCATCGGTCCCTCGCCCTGCACCGTTCGTAACTGCACGCCGGCGATCGCCGCGGCCCCGACCATCTCCCAGTCGTTGATGTGCGAGCCGACGTCGGCGTAGATCTCAGTCCCGCGCTCACTGAGCGTCCAGATGGCGCACTGGTTTGCCATCGTCCCGCTGGGGAAGAAGAGCGCGCGCTCCTTGCCGAGGAGCTCTGCCACGAGCGCTTCGAGCGTGCGGGTGGTCGGGTCTCCATCGAGAAAGTCGTCCCCGACATCCGCCTCGGCGATGGCACGGCGCATCGCGGGCGAGGGCTTGGTGACGGTGTCGGAGCGAATGTCGATGGTCATCGGACAGGGGGCGAGGGCGAGATGCAGAGAGAGAGGAAAGTAGTGGGGGGACGGCGGACAGGAGACGGGAGACAGGAGTTCAGTGCGCACCACTCAGGGTGAGGCGCGCGCGAGGAACCGCGAATTCCGCATCGCATTGTCCTACCTCCCGTCCCTCGTTCCCCGTCCCCCGTCCGCCCTTCCCGTCCCTTCCAGCGTCTCGCGCTGTCGCCGCCGCACGCGTCGCAGCTCGTGCGCCTGCGAGACCTCACCCCCCACGATAAAAATCAGCGCCGAGTAGTAGACCCAGAAGACGAGCGAGACCATCGCGTAGATCGTTCCGCTGTAAATCGAGCCGGGATTGAACGAGCGGGTGAACGCGGTCCAGAGATTCCGGGCGATCTCGAACAGCACGCTCGTGGCGAGCCCGCCGACCAGCGCTTGCTGCCAGCGAATGCGCCGATTGGGGAGGAATCGGTACAGCGCCCAGAAGATCGACACGAAAAAGAGGAAGGCGACGATGCGCCCGATCGCGTATTCCACGGAACCCATCACATCCTCGCGCAACCCCACGGCCACGAGCAACGACGCGCCGCGCGACGAGGCAAGGGCGAGGTAGGTACTCAGGGCGGCGTAGGCGACGAGGAGAAGCGACGAATAGACCGTAACGCGCACGTCGAACCACTTGCCGGCGATGATTCCACGTACGCTCTCGATATCGAAGATCTCGGCGAGCACGGTGCGCAGCGAGCCGAAGAGGCGCGTGGAGAACCAGATGAACGTGACGGCGCCCCACGCGCCTAACGCGTCGCGCGCTCGGATCACGTCACTGAGGAGCCGCTCGATCGCCGCGTTGGCCGCCGGAGCCTGCGGCGGCAGGAAGCGGTTGATGATCGTCCGAACCTCGCCGAGCGAGGCGTCGGGCGTGAGCCCGAGCGAAAAGACGAGGGCGGTGATGACGAGGAGGACAAATGGCACAGCCGCCAGCAGGATGTTGAAGGCAATCCCGCCGGCCAGGAAGAAGATGTCATCCTCCGAACTTGAGACCCACACCCGTCGCGCGTAGTCGCGCAACGTATCGGCGAGTTGCGACATCGCCGAGTCGCGTACCGGTGGCGCGGCGCGCGGCGCCGCCGAGGCGGGCGCCGCGGGTCCCTCAGTCGCCACGCTGGGAGCTGACGGCCCCTCAGTCGGCGGATGCGTCGTGTTCCGGGGCTGGTCCGTCACTCGCGGTCCGCTGGGCATCGGCGAGGCGTCGCTCCAGGTCGTGCCGCGCGTCGCGAGCCGCGGCACGCCCTTCCGCTACCGCGGCCCCCATATCGCGACGCTTGTCGCGGATCGTGCGGCGCGTGTCATCGAGTGTGTCTTCGACCTTATCACGTACCCCTTCCACGAGGTCGCGTCCCCGCTCGCGGGTCTCGCCCACCAGCTTTCCCGCGCGTTCGCGAATGTCGTACGCGCGATCCTTCAGGTCGCTCGAGTAGTTGCCGGCGAGACGTCGCGCGCGCCGTGCCTTCCGGCGCAGCACCTGGCGGGTCTCTTCTCCCGACTGCGGTGCAAAGAGCAACGCGAGTCCGGCGCCGATCGCCATCCCGGCGAGCAGGGCGCTCATCGACGAACCTGAGCGACGTTCGATGATCACGCGATCATCCTCGAATTCCTTGCGAGTCATCATGCCCTCCTGGGCTCTCGCCCGTGTGTACGCTCAGTCGCTGAGCGATGCGTCGTCGGGCGCGGCTTCCACCACGATGTGCCCGGG
>JBDTUA010000539.1:0-2978 GCA_040007995.1 Gemmatimonadota bacterium
CTGGCGCGCTTCAATCCTGCATACAGCGACGTGGCGTCCAAGTTCTTCGAGCACTTTGTGGCGATCGATGACGCCATGAACGCACTCGGCGGCAGCGGGCTGTGGGACGAGGAGGACGGTTTCTACTACGACCAGCTGCACACGAAGGGTGAGCACATCTCGCTCAAGGTGCGCTCAATGGTCGGGCTGATCCCGCTCTTCGCGTGCGAGATACTGGAGGAGGAGACAATCGCTGCCCTCCCCGGCTTTTCGAAGCGCATGCACTGGTTTCTCGAGAACCACCCTGCGCTCGCCAGCCAGATCGAGACGCGCATGATCGCAGATGGCGACGGCATCATGCACGAGCACCGCCTGCTCTCGATTCCGTCGCGGGAGCGACTCGAGCGCGTGCTGCGCTACCTGCTCGACGAATCGGAGTTCCTCTCGCCGTTCGGGATCCGCTCCGTCTCCAAGGTGCACGCGCACTCACCCTACGTCTTCCGGGCCGGCACCGAGGAGTTCCGCGTCGGGTACGACCCCGGCGAGTCGACCACGGGATTGTTCGGTGGCAACTCCAACTGGCGCGGGCCCATCTGGTTCCCGCTCAACTATCTCCTGATCGAGGCGCTGGAGCGCTTCGCGCACTTCTATGGCGACACACTGACGGTGGAGTGCCCGGTCGGCTCCGGGACGATGCTCACGCTGGACGAGGTGGCGCGCGAGCTCTCGACGCGTCTCTCCCGACTCTTCCTTCCCGCGAATGGAGGGCATCGCCCGGTCCATGGCGCCGAGACGCGATACGCGACCGACGAGGCATGGTCGGACCTGGTGCTGTTCTACGAGTACTTCCACGGCGATACGGGACGCGGCGTCGGCGCCAGCCACCAGACCGGTTGGACCGCACTCATCACGCGCTGCCTCGAAACCGTGGCCGCCAGCCGCCACAAGGACAAGCATTCACATCACACGGAGCACGGCGACGCGCAGACGCCGCACCAGAACGTCGACATGAAGAGGGAAGAAGTGGCAGGAGCGGCTGCCGACGTCACGTTACCTAACTTGCGGGAGGTGCAGCCATGAATCCGGGCGCCGAATGGCTGGAGACGGACGGGCTGGGCGGCTACGCCATGGGGCGCGTGGATGGCATCCGCACGCGTCGCTATCACGCACTGCTCGCTGTCTCGCGTCGCCCACCGACCGAGCGCATGACGCTGGTGAACGGATTCGACGCATGGGTCGAAACGCCAGGCGGAGAGGTCTCCATCACGTCGCAGCGGTACGCCCCCGACGTGACGCATCCGGCCGAGCGCGCGCGGCTTATCGACTTCACCACCAGACCTTGGCCCGCCTGGCGCTTCGCCCTCCCGGACGGGCTCGCGCTCACGCAGGAACTCGTCGTGCAGCACGGTGCGCCGCTGATCGCCGTGTCGTGGACGCTCTCGGCGCCGATGGAGGCGACGCTCGTCGTGCGACCCTTCCTCTCCGTGCGCGACACGCATCACACGACGCACGAGAACGGGGCGTTCGACTTCTCAGCGCTGGTCGCCGGACAGCGCATCACCTGGCATCCTTACGGGGGGTTGCCGGCCGTCACGGCGGTGACCAACGGGGAGTTCGTCCCAGAGGCGACCTGGTACCGCAACTTTCAGTACGACGAGGAGCGCGCGCGCGGACTCGATTTCGTGGAGGACCTGGCGACACCGGGCACGTTCCGTTTCGCGTTATGTGCGGGACGCGCCGTACTCGCCTTCGCCAGCGACACGGCCGGCATGTCGCCGCTGCTCGACGCGTCCGCGCCCCGCCTGTGGGACGAATTGTCCAACGGGGAGCGGACGCGACGCGCAGCCTTCGCCACGCCGTTGCACCGGGCGGCCGACGCGTTCATCGTGCGTCGCGGGGAAGCGAACGGGCGGACGATTGTCGCGGGCTATCCCTGGTTCACGGATTGGGGGCGAGACACCTTCATCGCGCTACGCGGGCTGTGCATCGTCGGGGACCGGCTCCACGATGCGCGGGCCATCCTGCTCGAATGGGCGCAGCACGTCGATGCGGGGATGCTCCCGAACTTCTTTCCAGAGGGCGGGGCTGCCGCGGAGTACAACTCGGTGGATGCCTCCCTCTGGTACGTCATCGCGGTGCACGACTACCTGGCGGCGGTGGCACGGAGCGGAGGTGCCAGCGACGGCGATGAAGCCGTGCTGCGTCAGGCGGTCATCGACATCGTGAGCGGATACGCCCGCGGCACTCGCTTCGGCATTGGCGCCGACGTTGACGGACTGCTGTCGGCGGGGGTTCCGGGTGTGCAGCTCACCTGGATGGATGCCAAGGTCGGCGATTGGGTGGTGACGCCCCGCATCGGAAAGCCGGTCGAGATCCAGGCGCTCTGGAGCAACGCGTTGCGGGTGGCGGCGCGATGGGAGCCGAACTGGCGCACGGTCGCCGACCGCGCGCGCGCGGCGTTCATCGCCCGCTTCTGGAGTGAGGAACGCGGTGTGCTGGCCGACGTCGTCGACGTGGATCATCAACCGGGCGTCATCGACGTGTCGCTACGCCCCAACCAGCTGTTCGCTGTTGGCGGTTTGCCGTGGCCGCTCGTCGACGGCGAGATGGCGCGGCGGGTGGTCGAGCGGTGCGAAGCGGCGCTCTGGACGCCGGCCGGACTACGGTCGCTTGCGGCTGGCGACACGCGCTATGTCGGACACTACGGCGGCGACATACGGCAGCGCGACGGTTCTTATCATCAGGGGACCGTATGGCCCTGGCTTGCCGGCCCCTTCATCGACGCCTGGGTGCGCGCGCACGGCGGCACGGACGACGCGAAGCGCGAGGCGCGCCGGCGGTTTCTCGACCCACTGCTCGCCCACTATACGTCGTCGGCGCCTGGACAGCTGGGCGAGATCGCCGACGGGGATGCCCCGCACGTCCCGAACGGCTGTCCGTTCCAGGCCTGGTCCGTGGGTGAGGCGTTGCGGCTGTCGGAGTCGGTCCTTGCCGTTGAT
>JBDTUA010000540.1:0-2976 GCA_040007995.1 Gemmatimonadota bacterium
TCAGCAGAAATGCTTCGCGCTGATCCTCCTCGAGCGACAGCAGAGCCCGCTGGATCTCCTCTCGCCACGCGTGCTGCTCCTCCGGGTGCTCTTCTGAGGCACCCAGCAGCGCAACGTCATCCCGAATGAACGTCCGCTCCCGCCGCCCCCGCCGCGTTCCCGCAGTTCGACACCGATTCGCCAGGATGCGAAAGAGCCACGATCCGAACCGAGCCGGCTCCTCACACTTACCCAACGACCGGTAGGCTCGGAGGAAGGCATCCTGTAACGCCTCTTCCGCATCCTCCCGATTTCCGAGCATCCGCGTGGCGTACCGAGCGAACTGCACCCGGTAGCGTCCAACGAGGATGGCGTAGGCCGCGGAATCACCCGCCAGCACCTGCGCCACGGTCTCGGCGTCGCCATCGTTCTCTAGAGGTAGACCCTGCGAAATCGCCATTGGTCAATATCAAGTAACACTTCGCCGGGCTCGTCCGCGTAAGCTATTGCTGATCATGATGTTACACACGCAATTTTTTTCCTGCCCCGTTCGCCAGAAATCCGGTGGACACGCCCGAGATCGCCAGATGCGCAAACCGACCTGAGGGGGCATGGCGGCGGCGAATGAGGCCGCACACCGCAATCTCGCATGTGCGCCCCCGCACGGCGAGGGTCCGCCGTGCGGATGACGTGGATCGTTAGGCGATGGTGCGCTGCGTCACACGCCCCGGCCGCCATCCGCGTGGAATCGTTCTCCCTTTCGGGCCATGTGAAGCAGCAAGTCGGCGGGCACAAAGCGTCCGCTAAAGCGCGAATTCAACTCCTCGAGGCGATCAACGACGCGCGACGCCCCGAGCGCGTCGACATAGCGGAAGGGGCCGCCTCGAAACGGGGGAAACCCGATACCGAAGACCGCGCCAATGTCACCATCGCGCGGCGAACGCACGATGCCTTCCTCGAGAGAGCGTACCGCCTCGTTCGCCAGGCTGAGCACGCAGCGTTCCTGAATCTCCTCGGGTGCAATGGTGACGCGCTGGCTGCCGCTTGGGGTGAACGCGTACACGGAGTCATCCACTCCTCCTCGTTTGCCCTGCGCGTCGTACGAGTAGAAGCCGCGCTTGCCCTTCCGCCCCAGTCGCCCGGACTCGACGACGCGCCGCAGCGTGAAGGACGGGGCCAGCCGGTCACCGAAGGCCTCAACGAAGATCGCCCCCGACTTTCCGGCGATGTCGAGCCCGACCTCGTCGAGCAGTGTGATCGGACCCACCGGGAAGCCGAAGTCGAGCAGCGCCCGATCGACGGCGTCGATCGCCGCACCGCCGTCGACCAGTCGTCCGGCTTCGTTGAGGTAGGGGGCGAGGATGCGGTTGACGTAGAATCCCGGCGCGTCCTGCACCACGATGACGGTCTTTCCGAGCTGCTTGCCATAGGCGACGGCAGTCGCGGTGACCTCGGTCGCGGTGACCGGCGTGACGATGACCTCGAGCAGCGGCATCTTGTGAACGGGCGAGAAGAAGTGCATGCCGATGACGCGCTCCGGTCGCACCGACACTTCGGCGATACGCGCGATTGGGATCGTGCTCGTGTTGGATGCGACGATCGCATGCGGCGGCAGGACTGCCTCGACCTCGCGCACGACCTTCTGCTTTACGTACAGGTCCTCGAAGACGGCCTCGATCACGAGGTCCACACCGCCGAAGCCCGAGTAGTCCACCGTTCCTCCCGCCAGCAGCAATTGATCGTCCATCTGCTGTCGGGTGATGCGCCGCCGTGCGACGCCGTCCTTGAGGATCTCGCGAATCGACGCCAGCCCCTTTCCCACCCGCGCCAGGTCTGCATCCTTCAGTCGCACGAGCGTCCCGTGCTGCACAGCAACCGTCGCGATGCCGGCGCCCATGAATCCGGCGCCGAGGATGCCGAGCTTGCGCACGGGAATCGGCGACACCGGCGTGTCGCCGACTCCCGTGTCCTTCTTGAGCGCGTTGCTCGCAAAGAAAATCCCCACCAGCTCGCGCGACACCGCGGTCATCGCCAGCTCACCGAAGAGGCGCGCCTCCTCCCGATACCCCTTCTCCCGGTCGTGCAGGCCGGCCGCCACGGCGTCGAGCGCCGCGAGCGGAGCGGGGTAGTTCCCGCGCGTCTTCTTCAACACCTGCTCGCGCGCCTGTCGCAGGACGAGCGCGCGACCGATCGCGTTATCGTCCAGCAGCAATGTTTTCGCGTCGTGCTTGCGCGCTTGCGGATTGCGCGCGCGCAGGCCATCGGCGATCTCGCGAGCGCGCTGCACGGCGATGCGGCGGAGAATGGCGGGGTGCACGAGTTCGTGCACGAGCCCGATCTGCATCGCCTTGCGCGCGCGGACGTTCTTCCCGGTGAGGATCATGTCGAGCGCCGCCTGGAGCCCGATCGTCCGCGGCAGACGCTGCGTGCCCCCTGCGCCCGGACAGATGCCCAGCTGCACCTCAGGGAGCGCCAGGACGGTCGTGGGGTGGTCGGTGGCGATGCGGTACGCACAGGCGAGCGCCGCCTCGAGTCCCCCGCCCATGCACGTACCGTGGATCGCCGCCACGACCGGGACGCGCAAGCGTTCCAGGCGGTCAAGCAAGGCCTGCCCGGTGCGCGATGCAACTTCGGCCTGTTGAGGAGTGGTCCAGGTGAGGAATTCCTCGATGTCGGCGCCGGCGATGAAGCTGTCGGCCTTCCCGGAGACAAGCACGGCTCCAGCGATCGTTGCGTCGCGTTCGAGGCGCTCGAAGAGCGCCTCGAACTCCTCCTGGACCTCGCGCGAAAACGTATTGACCGCCGAACCTGGTAGGTCGAAGGTGATCGTGGCGATCGCGTCGACGACGTCGAGCGAGAGAGCTGGCATTTCTTGAGAAGACGAGTAGACGAGACGACGAGACGGAACGGGAAGGGACGGGACGAGGGCGGATGCGAGCGGTGACTCGACGCGAGCAGGGGTCTTACTCCCGTTCGACGACCATCGCGAACCCCAGC
>JBDTUA010000541.1:0-2961 GCA_040007995.1 Gemmatimonadota bacterium
CGTGCCCGGTACGACGCCCCCGCGTCCAGCGGCAGAATCGCTTCCGGCGGCGCTGTCACGTCGGAGGGAGTCTGCGACGCCGGGAAGCGCGCCAGGGAGGGCGAGGGAGTCGATGCGCGCCGAGTCCGCGGATACCGCGGCGGCGTCGGCGCCGGCGTCACGCCGGACGGCGAGGGTAATCGCCGTGGCGAGCAGCGCGAGCAGGACGATCGAGAGTGGCGCGACACGCTTCCACGAGCGGGAGGCGCGCGACAGCCGGAAGGGGGTGACGAGTGTAGGCGTGTCGGAGGGCGAGAGGTATATGGACCGCGCCCCGGCATCATGCGGGTTGCTGAGGATCGCCGTCAGTTCGTCCGCGAGCTGTTCGCCGGTGGCCGGACGGTCATCCGGGTGCTTGGCGAGACAACGGAGGATGAGGTTCTCGAAGGCGGGCGAGATCGCCGGATTGATCGAGCGAGGGGCCGGCGGCTGGTCCTCGACGTGCTGCCTGGCGATTTCATACCAGTCGTCGCCCTCGAAGGGGAGGCGCCCGGTAACGGAGCGGAAGAGTGAGACGCCGAGGGAGTAGATGTCGGCGCGTCCGTCGAGCGGTTTGGCACGGGCCTGTTCGGGGGCGAAGTACTGCGGCGTCCCCACGACCATGTTCGTCCCGGTCTGGTTCGTGTAGCCGGTGACGGCGCGGGCGATGCCGAAGTCGGCGACGACGGCATTCCCGTGTGTGTCGAACAGGATGTTATCGACCTTGATGTCCCGGTGCACGACGCCTTCGCGGTGGGCGAAACCGAGCGCGCGCGCGACGTCGATGCCGACTCGGAGGACGAACTCCTCGGGGAGCGAGGGGGAGGCCTCGAGTTTGTCGGCGAGCCCCGTCGGGAGGAAGTCCATGACGAAGAACACAGCGTCCCCATCTCGGCCGACGGCGTAGATGTTGACGATGTTGGGATGCCGAAGCTTGGCGGCGGTGGATGCTTCCCGCCGGAAACGCTCCTCGAAGGTCGGATCCCCGGCGAACTGGGGCTTGAGGACCTTGAGGGCGACTGGGATCTCGAGTTCGGGATCGAATCCGCGGTAAACCCACGCAAATCCGCCAGAACCGACCAGCGCTTCGACTCGGTACTTGCCGAGCGTCTTTCCGAGATAGCGCTCAGGCACTGAGGGATGCCTTTACAGTGATGGGCGCTTCGAGTAAGTTGAGTGACTCCAAAAGACTTAGCGCACAAGCCGAGTTGTCCGCGTCACGAATATACCACATGGCCTTCGAAAAAGCAGCGACGATCGCGAAGTATCAGGTCTCCGAATCCGACACGGGTTCGACGCGCGTACAGGTCGCGATCCTCACGGATCGCATCAACTATCTGAGCGACCATTTCAAGAAGCACAAGAAAGATCATCACAGCCGCCAAGGGCTGCTGAAGATGATCGGACAGCGCCGCCGGCTGCTCGAGTACCTCAAGCGCAGTGATGTTGAGGGGTACCGTAAGGTCATCGGTGAGCTCGGACTCCGGCACTAGCACTCGTCGCTCCTCACGCAATCGCGCGGCAGCCCCGAAGGGGCCCGCGCGTTTTGTGTTCTAACGAGACTCCGTCACACACATGATGCAACGAATCGAGAAGACCTTCGCGGGTCGCCCCCTGGTCATCGAGACCGGCCGCATGGCCAAGCAGGCGTCCGGCTCCGCCGTCGTCACCTTTGGTGAGACGATGGTGCTGGCTGCTGTCACGGTCAGCGACAAGGAGTCGACGCTCCCCTTCTTCCCCCTGCTCGTCGAGTATCGGGAGAAGACCTACGCGGCGGGGAAGATCCCCGGCGGCTTCATCAAGCGCGAGGGGCGTCCGCACGACCACGAGATCCTCGCGGCGCGCATCATTGACCGGTCGATCCGACCGCTCTTCCCCGAAGGATACAAGAACGAGGTGCAGGTCTACATCTACGTCATCTCTGCGGACCAGGAGAACGACTCGGATGTGCTGGGCCTGCTCGCCGCCTCGTATGCGCTCAACGCGTCGAAGATCCCCTTCCTCGGCCCCATCGCCGCCGTGCGTGTGGGACGCGTCCAGGAGAAGTGGATCCTGAACCCCACGTTCCAGCAGCTTGAGTACTCCGACCTCGACCTGGTCGTCGCCGGATCAGCCGACTCGATCGTGATGGTCGAGGGCGGTGCCAACGAGATTTCCGAAGGTGATACGCTCGACGCGCTCACCGTCGCCCACAAGGGAATCAAGGAACTCGTCGGGTACCAGAACGAGCTCCTCGCCAAGGTCACAGTCGCGAAGATGCCCTGGGTCAAGGGCGAGACGCCGAAAGAGGTGATCGACGCGGTCAAGAAGGCCGCGGAGAAGAAGATCGCCGAGGCGATCAACCAGAAGGACAAGCAGACGCGCGTCCAGGCGGTCGAAGCGGTGAAGCGCGCCGTGAAGGAGAGCATGATCGCCGAGAAGCCCGAGTGGGCGCTCCTCGTCGGGTCGGTGCTCGATGATCTCGAGTACAACGCGCTGCGTTCGCAGGTGCTGTCCACCGGACATCGCGTCGACGGCCGCAAGCCGACCGAAATCCGCGACATCACGTGTGAAACGTCGGTCCTGCCGCGGGCCCATGGCTCGTCGCTGTTCACTCGCGGACAGACGCAGGCGCTCGTCGCCTGTACGTTAGGCACCGCCGACGACGTCCAGCGCCTCGACTCCATCAAGACGTCGGCCGAGACGACCAAGTCGTTCATGCTGCACTACAACTTCCCACCGTTCTCCACCGGCGAAGTGCGCCCGATGCGCGGGACGTCGCGCCGCGAGATCGGCCACGGGAACCTGGCCGAGCGCGCGCTTCAGGCGGTACTGCCGCCGTTCGAGGAGTTCCCGTATACCCTGCGCATCGTCAGCGACGTGCTCGAGTCGAACGGCTCGTCGTCGATGGCGTCGGTCTGCGGCGGGTCGCTGGCGCTCTTTGACGCCGGTGTCCCGACGCGC
>JBDTUA010000542.1:0-2947 GCA_040007995.1 Gemmatimonadota bacterium
GGGGCGTGGACAGCGACCCGGACGCGGTCGTGGCAACACGACGCCTCGCGGCGGAAATCGACCCGACGGTGGCAGTCGAGGAGCGGTTCCGTGTGGCGCCGGTGGAGCGGCTGCCGTTCACCGATGCGTCATTCGACGTGGTGCTGAGCAGCGCGGTGCTGCACTTCGCCCGCGATGATACGCACTGGTGGGCCATGGTGCGCGAGATGTGGCGCGTACTGGCGCTGGGCGGCCTCCTGTTCGCCCGGCTCGCGGCGACCACTGGGCAGCGCGCCGGCTTGGAGGCGCTCGGTGGTCGCCGGTACGTGATGCCCGACGGCAGCGAGCGCTACCTGGTCGACGAGGATTTCATCGTCGCCGCGACACGGGAGCTGGGCGGTACGCTGGCCGATCCCGTCAAGACGACGGTCGTGCACGGCCGTCGTTCCATGATGACATGGGTCGTGCGAAAACCGCCCGCGACTGCGTAATCTCGCGCCTCGCGTGACCGGCCTGGATTACTTGGTGTACCACCCTCCGGGAGCGGCCTAGTCGTCCACTCTGCCGTGACTCGTATTTGCGCCTTCCAGGTCCCGGAAAGGCGTGGTGGGCGCGTGGTGGGCGACCCCATGCTGGCGACGTCGCCGACATCATCTTCACGAGGCATACCATGCGCGACATGAACGCTAGTACCATCCTCGGGTCGCGCCGACCCGTGGCGCATCAACTGGTGGTGCTCGTGCTTTCCATCTCCCTGAGCGCCTGCGCCTCGCTCAACAACAAGGAGAAGGGGACGGGGATCGGCGCCGCCGCCGGCGCCGCGATTGGCGGCGCGATCGGCCACAGCAACGGGTCTACCGCGCGCGGGGCGATCCTTGGCGCGGTCGTCGGGGGCGCCGCCGGCGCGATCATCGGGCACCAGATGGACCAGCAGGCCAAGGAGCTGGAGGTCACTATCTCCGGGGCAACGGTGGAACGGGTCGGGGAGGGGATACAGGTCACCTTCGCCTCCGGACTGCTCTTCGACTTCGACTCCGATGTGGTGCTCCAAGGCGCCGCCGATAACCTGACGAAACTCGCCGGCAGCCTCGAGAAGTATCCCAACACCGAGCTGCTGATCGTTGGCCATACCGACTCGGTCGGGAGCGACAGCTACAACCAGACGCTCTCAGCCCGCCGCGCCAGCAGCGCGGCGATCTATCTTGCCTCGCGCGACGTCTCGCGCAGCCGCATGCGCGAGTCCGGACGCGGCGAGTCGGAGCCGGTGGCCAGCAATACGACGGAAAGCGGGCGCGCCCTCAATCGGCGCATCGAGGTCGCGATCTTCGCCAACGACAAGGCGCGGAGCACCGCTCAGTAACTCGGCGGCCGCCTCCGCGCCGAACGCACCGGCGCCCTCGCCGGATTCCGCGCGGCGCCGCTGCCCGCTCGAACATCCACGCCGTCCCTATTTTCCTCCTCGGAGATACCATGCACGCCGCGCCTCTCTATAGCCGTACCCTCGCCGCCGCTCTGCTCTTCGCTGCCGCGACCATCCCTGCCACACGAGCGCAGGGGCAGACGGTGGCTCGCAAGGCGACCGTTGCCACCGTCACTCCGTACGTCGGCTACATCAATTTCGGCCACTTCGCCGAGGGCCCGCTCGGGACGAGTGTCTCCAACGCGGCCGCCCCCATCTTCGGCGCCACGCTCGGCATCGACATGGCGCCGCGTATCACGCTCATCGGCAACATCGGGTATGTCTCAACCAAACTGCGCGGCACCCTTCCGCTGCTCGGCGGCTACAGCTTCGGTGACAGCAAGGTCCTCCTGTTCGACGCTGGCGTGCACCTGAAGCTCATTGATCCTGCTGCGAGGGCGATTGGCGGGGCTCCGACACCGCAGTTCACGCCGTTTGTCGAGGTCGGCCTGGGCGCGATTCGTTTCGACGAAACCATCGGCCCGCTGAGCACCGTCGCCACCAACTTCGCGGCGAACGTGGGAGCCGGTGTCGACGTCTCGCTTTCGCCGAGCCTCGCCCTCCGGATTTCGGCGAAGGACTACATCGGAAAGTTCAACTTCTCCGACGCCTTCGGTAATGCGATCGGCGGGCGAGTCGAGTCCAAGGTGGCGAACAACTTCGCCATCACCGCCGGCCTCACCCTTTCGTTTTAGCGACGACGCGGCAGGACGTCGTAGTATCGCCCGCCGCGCGCACGTGCCGCCTACAGCTTTCCACGTTTGAACGGTGTGAGCGCCTCCTCGGTGATCGGACGCACCCTCAGGACGGTCTCACGCTCGATGTTCACGGTCCCTGGCTTGGCGCCGCGCGGCTTCGAGACGTGGCGCCCTTCGGTCATTGAGACCGCGACCACACCTGCCGAGCGCGCCTTGCTGTGATAGGCGGCTACGCTCGCCGCGCGTTCCACCGTGGCACGGTCGGGTTCACGCTCGGCGGGGACGCGCAGCACCACGTGGCCGCCAGGCATGCCGCGGATGTGGAACCAGCGATCGCGCGCCTTGGCGAGCTTGAGGCTCACGTAGTCGTTGGCCGCGTCGGTCTTCCCGGCGAAGAGCTGCCAACCGTCGGGGAGCTCGTATTCGAGGATGCCGGACGGAATCGGTGCTCCACGGGCTCCGTGCTCGCTCATACTGCGACTCGATGGGTGCCGATGACGCTATGCCGCACGAAATCTTTAGTGTTTATGCGATTCCCGCATCGTCCCATCGGCGATTCCCAGGTGATGAATGCGGTGGTGGTCGCCCAGGGAGAGGATGCCGAGGAAGCCTAACGCACGGAGTCGCGCGACGGAGCGCGCGTCGCCGGGGTCGGTGGCGCGCACCGTGACCTGAGCGCCCTCGGCCGTCCGAACGGCGGTCCACGAGAAGCCATCGGTCGGGGTGATCGTCGTGCCGTGGTTCATCGACATCCGTCTGATCGCGTCGCGCACGCGCCCAGTCCCCGAGACGACAAAGACCACGCCGCCGG
>JBDTUA010000543.1:0-2944 GCA_040007995.1 Gemmatimonadota bacterium
TCGCGTGCTTTTCGACGCGTGCCGCCATGCGCTCGGCGGCCGCGGCGATCCCGTCCGCCATGCGTTCGAGCGAACGCTCGGTCGAGCGCTCCGTCGAACGTTCAGACGACTGCGCCGCAACCGACGCCGGTGACGCGTGCAGCGAGATCAGCGTGAGAGTGAACAGCAGTAGGAATGGTGTGCGTGGCATGGGCGAGGTGATCCGGTACGTGGTGCGTGTATGATCAGGTGCGAGACGGGAGAAGGGCGACCGTCCGGAGGAGGCCGAGTTTCTTCTCCAGCGACTTGTTGAGCTGGGAGGACAGGAAACGAGAGGCGGGATCGGCCTCGAGGGCGCGGCGCGCGTCGGCGATCGCCGAATCGATCGTCGAGATCGAAGTTTCGAGGACGGCAATCGTGCGTGGATCGAGCTGGTCGCGCCGTTCCGAGACGATGCCACGCAGCGTCGAGATCTCGGATGTGAATGTCTCACGGGCCGGAACGCGCGTCGAACTGGTTACCGGCGTCGCGGGAGCGGGCACGGGCGCACCAGCCAGGGTAGGCGTGCCACCGATCGGGGTCGATGCAGGCGATGTGTCGAGCGGGGTCGCCGCGAGCAATACCACCGGCGCGGCCAACGCCGAGTCGCCACCGGCAGACTGCGCGACGGAGGAAGTCGCCGGACGACCAGAGACGACGTAGGTGGTGATCGCCGTGATTCCCACGAGACCGGCGGCCATCGCCCCGGCGCGCCAGCGGCGCCACGCGTGTGGCGACGCTGCACCGCGCCGAGCGGCCGTGCGCGCGGCGAGGTCGGCCACCGGCGCCTGAATGCGCTGCGCAATGGCCGGCCAGAGGTCGTGCGACGGGGTGAGCTCGGGGAGAGCCGCCGCCGATTGGGAGACGCGTTCGAAGTCCTGCACCACCGCGCGGCAGCCGGCACACCCCGACAGATGCAATTCGATCGCGGCGGCGGTGGAGTCGTCGAGCGCTCCCTCGAGGTAATCGCCGAGGCGCTCGTCCAGTTCAGGACAGGTCAGGTTGCGGTGGGTCATCGGTTCAAGGTCTCGCGTAACAGGTGCCGGGCGCGGTGGAGCTGCGCCTTGCTGCCGCCAGAGGTGATGTTGAGCATCTCCGCGATTTCTTCGTGCTTGTAACCTTCCACGTCATGCAGGACAAACACCCGGCGAGCTCCTGGCGGAAGGAGCGAGATGGCCGCATCGATGTCAATTGCGGCGCCGGGCGCCGACGCCGCGGTGCTCTGCGGAAGCGTGTCGATCACGTCACCATCAGCCTCAAATCGCGCCCGCTGCCGCCCTTCGGACTTTCGCGCATTCAGGACCACATTGACCGCGAGCCGGTGGAGCCACGTACCGAACGCCGAATCCCCCCGGAAGAGCGAGAGCTTGTCCCACGCGCGGACGAAGACGTCCTGCGTGAGTTCCTCGGCGTGTGATCGGTCGTGCACCATGCGCGCGCAGATGGCGAAGACACGATTCACATGCGAGCGATAGAGTCGCTCGAAAGCCCGCCGGTCACCCGCCGCGGCCAATGCCACATCCGAATGGTCGGTCGCTACGGAGTTTGAAGGGTGTTCCAGGAAAGCCACCGTCACGATCGATCCGGTCGTCATAGTCTCACCCAATTAGATAGCGGCGACGACAGGAAGGTTTGAAGGAGGAGGATTAGAAGTCTCGACGGAAGAATCGATGCCGCCGGAGCTGGCATCGAATCCGTCGCCTCCGCTCTCCCTACGTGCTGTACCCGTCGCGGAGTTTTACCAGCAGCGTGTCGAGTTCGGCGACGGTCGTGACGACGTGGCGCGGTGCGCCCTTGTGCAGCGCTGCGTCGGTCGAGGCTCCCCAGGTGACGCCGATCGACGTCACGCCGGCGGCATTGGCCGCCAGCATGTCGAAGGGAGAATCGCCCACATAGACGACCTCCGCCGCCTGGGCGCCGAGCTCCTGCATTGCGAACCAGATCGGCTCAGGCGCCGGCTTGTGTCGCGTCGTGCGATCGGCGCCTACGATGACCGGAAAATACGAGGCGAGCCCGACATGCTCCAGTGAGCGGTGCGCCAGCAGATCACCCTTGCTGGTCACCACGCCCAGCGGATGCCCCTCCTCACGGAGACGATGGACGAGGGCCGGAATTCCTGCGAATGTCGTCGTGAGGCGATCGTGATGCTCGTGCTGAAAGGTGCGATAGGTCCGCATCAGCCCCTGGATCTCCTCCTCCGTGGAGGCGTACTGTCCGAACTGCCAGACGAGCGGACGGCCGATCGTGGCGACCCACTCGTCGACCGACGGACGCCGACCGCTCCACGAGTCGAAGGCATGCTGCATCGCGCTCACGAGAAGTTCGAGTGAGTCGATCAGCGTGCCATCAAGGTCGAATAGCACCACGGGAAGGCGTCGTGCGGGGGCGACCGCGAGGGCGTCGGCAGGCATGCACGGAAGAATAGCTCACGGCGCCGGACCGACCGGGAGGAGGGTGAGCATGCCGTGCAGGATCACACCGCGTCCGATGGAAGGGACGGCGTCCGGGGAAGCGCGTTCTGGGGCGTCGTCCAGCAGTGCGCGTCGAATTTCTTCCAGCCAGCGCAGGTCGTCCTCGACGTCCGCACCCCCGACCGGGGAAGAGGCAAGCAGGGCATCGAACCTCCGTTCACTCCCTGCACCGCGTTGGCCAGCAACGAGGGCGCGGACGGCGGTGGCGGCATCGGCAACCTGCGCCCGTCTCGTGCGAGGCGCCCGGATCGCGAGGTGGTCGATGGCGTGCAGGAGTCGGCGATGACTGCGCGAGTTGCGCGCGGCCGGCGCTGACAAGAGCTGAGCAGCGTTGCGAGCCGCACACCACTCGCGCACCAGAGCTTCTGCCGCGTATTGCGCCGCGTGTTGCGCCGCGTTTTCCGGCGCGTTCTCCGGCGCGTTCTCCGGCGCGTTCTCCGGCGCGTTCTCCGGCG
>JBDTUA010000544.1:0-2932 GCA_040007995.1 Gemmatimonadota bacterium
GATGCGCAGGACGCGTCGACAGAAGTAGCGGCTCGGGTTCGTCCAGCAGTCGGTGAGATCGCGCAGCGTCAGCTCGAACCGCGACGCATCCTCGGGCGGTGGCGCCACACCGCCAGCGGCAATGAAGCGCGGCTCGGCGGCGTCTCCCCGTGTCGCCGACGCGCTCGCCGCCAGCGCCTGCGCGTGGGAGAAGGTGAAGAGGCGCGGGTCGCGATCCGGGGCGAAATACCCGGGCGAGAACGGCTGCAACGGATGCGTCACGACGATTGCGGCCCGCGCCGGCGTCGCCAACCGGCGATCAAGATGATCGAGCAGCTCGTCGAGCACCACCGATGGGGCACGCGGCGAATTGTCGCTGACGGCACGTCCGCTGTAGGTAAGAATCAGCCGGTCACCGGCCGCCAGCAGCAAGTCGAGGAAGAGCTGGCGGTCGTCCGAGCGCAGGTCACGGTCTCCGGGACGCCGCTCCACCTCGAGCAGGTCAAAGGCCGCCCGCCGCTCGCGACGGGGAAAGACCCCGTCATCGAGACCGACGACCGCGATCACCCGGAACGGGAGCGACCGCATCGGCTTGAGCGCCGCGACCGTCATCCCTCCCATCAGGAAGCCGCCGCCGAGTCCGTCGTCATCGAGTTGGCGCTCGAGCCAGTCGCGCACCACGCCGAAGGGGACGAGCTCCGCGTAGCCCGCGACGTCGCCGAGCGCGGCGAGCCGCCGCACCGTCGCCTGCACGCCGTAGACCTGCTGCTGTTCGTCGCCGCCGCCGGCGACCAGGAAGCGTTCGACCGCTGTGACCAGCGTCTCGCTCCAGTCGCCGAGCGTTCGGGGGGTGCGCCAGTCGAGCAACGTTGCGGCCAGGTCGTCCACCCAATTGGCGAATGCTGCCACGGTCTCCGGATCGCCGGCCGTGTCGCCGGCCTCGGGGAGGATTCCGAGCACCAGGTCATCGCGCCGCCCAACGGCGACACCAAGGAGTAGTCGATCGAGCCCTGCCCGCCACGACGCGTCCTCGTACGACGGGAGTCCCAGCGCCGCGCGCGACTCGGCGTCGTAGCCCCAGCGTACGTTCGCGCGCTGCAGCAGCGCTTCCATGAACTCGACCTCTCCCTCGGATAGCGCTGCCCCCTGCCTGACGAGTGGATGCGAGAGGAAGCCCAGCACCTCGCTGCGCTCCATCCGCCCTCCCTCGAGCGAGAGGAGGCGCGCCATCCCCTCGGCGGCCGGCTGCGTGCGACGCAGCGGACGATCGGCGATGCGATACGGGATGCGCGGCATCTCGTCGCCCGTCGCCCCGAAGACGGCGTCAACCATCGGCGCCCATTCGGCGGCATCGGGAACGAGGAGCAGCAGGTCGTGGGGGCGGAGCGTCGGATCGTCGCCAAGCGCCGCCAGCAGCTGGTCGCGCACGATCTCCAGCTGCCGCAGCTCGCCGTGGGCGTCGTGGAAACGCAGCGACTCATCGGCAGGCGAGAGCGCGAGCGGTGCATCCCCGCTCGCCCCCTCCCCCATCTCCAGCTGCAGCGCGCGTAGCACTCCAACGTTCGCCTGCCGCTCGGCGGGGAGGCGCTCGTGTGATGCGCCGAGCCTGACGAGCGAATCGACGAACTCGCGAGATTGCCCCCCGAAGGCCTCGGCGAGCGGGTGCGTCGCCACCGGGTCGAGCGAGGCGCTATAGACGGTGACAGGGATATGCCGGGCCAGCGCGACGAGCAGTTCGACGAAGAGCGGCGGGAGCGTGCTGACGCCGAAGACCGAGACGCGCGCCGGGAGCCCCGGCGGGAGCGCGCGCTTGAGCGACTCGATCGTGCGGCGAAGGCGCGTGGCGAGATGTGGCACCGGCTCGCCGTCGATGGCGGCGCCGGCGACGAGCTGGCGCCAGAGCGCTGCCTGCCACGCCGGGTGCCGTCCGCCAGGTGCACTGCCGCCGCGCTCCCAGTCGTCGAGCACGTCGGCGCGGAACATCTGGTAGTCATCGAAGCGCGCGGCGACCTGCGCGGCGAGTCCGAAGCGCGTGCGCTCGTCGCCGCCGGTGAGGTAGCGACTCAGCGGCTGGAACGTCTCGTCGCCGGGCGGGAGTCCGCGCAGCAGCGCATCGAGTCGCCAGGCCAGCGCATCGCGCGAGAACGGATCGTTTTCGTCGCGCCCCAGACGATCGCCGGAAATGCGGCCGCCGAGTTCGCGAACGAAGCTGGCGGGGAACGGCAGGGAGAGCGAGCCGGCGCAGCCGAAGGTGTCCGCGAGCTGCAAGGTGAGCCAGCGCCGCATCCCCTGCGACTGCACGACGATCGTCTCCATCTCCCGTGGCGGGAGCGGGGCGTCGCGCATCGTCCCGGCGAGCGCGTCGAGCAGCGGCCGGAGGTGGGGGGAGGTGCGGAGCAGCAACGACATGCGGGGAAGCTACGCCGAGGGGGTGACAGTGCGGAGCGAAGGAGAATGGAATCTGTGGTCGGGTTCGACAGCCGGACACCAGTCGTTCATCTTATCGCCGGTCCGCGCCTCAGGCTCGCTGAACGACGCCGTCCGCCCGGGTACGTTCTCCATCACGTTTGTGGTGTACAACGCCGACCACCCGTTCAGGCCAGCCTTCCTTCCCCGATGCTCGATCAGATCGCCGAACTCGTTGCCACCTACGGTTACGCTCTCGTCTTCCTATTGGTGGGGCTCGAGAGCTTCGGTATTCCGCTCCCGGGCGAGACCGCGCTCCTGACCGCTGGCGCCTACGCAGCGCTCGGGCGGCTCAACATTTATGGTGTCGTACTCGCGGCTGCGGCGGGGGCGATTGTCGGAGACAATGCCGGCTACTGGCTCGGGCGACGGGGCGGGCTCGCACTGATCCGACGCTACGGGAAGCACGTCGGACTCACCGAGCCACGGCTCAAGCGGGTGCAACGCTTCTTCGACTAGCACGGCGCCCGCACCGTCTTCATCGGAC
>JBDTUA010000545.1:0-2909 GCA_040007995.1 Gemmatimonadota bacterium
GCGCGGAACTCCGACTGGAAGTGGCTCTCGCTCGCCCAGCACCACGGGCTCCCCACGCGGCTGCTCGACTGGACGTTCTCGCCGTTCGTGGCGATGCACTTCGCCACCAACGAACTCGACAAGATGGACAAGGACGGCGTGATCTGGATGGTGAACTTCGATCGCGCGCGCGCGTACCTCCCCGGCTTCTTCCGGCAATCGCTGGCGAATCACTACGCCCTGACATTCAGCGTCGAGATGCTCGAGGAGGACGACGCGCTCCTCGACCCGTTCGTCTTCGAGCGGACAGAGGGGGCGCAGGACCCGTTCGTGATGTTCTTCGAGCCGCCCTCGCTCGATCCGCGCATCATCAACCAGTGGGGACTCTTCTCGTTCACCAATCGCCTGGACGTACGACTGGACGAGTGGCTGCTTGAACGCGCGAAAAGCGATCCGGAGCTGATGCGGAAGATCATCATCTCGGCGTCGGCCAAGTGGGAGATCCGCGACAAGCTGGACAACATGAATCTCACCGAGCGCGTGCTGATGCCGGGGCTCGATGGGTTGAGCACGTGGCTCAAGCGCTGGTACAGTCCGAAGTCCGCGCATCCGGTGGCGGCGTCGCCAGGGCCGACGCAGGCTACTCCCGCATTGCCGGCAGAGCCGCCGCAGGGGAGCCTGGTGGGGAAGCAGGCGCGGAAGGCGAAGGTGGCTAAGCCCGCAAAGCGCACCAAGACCGCGAAGACCGCGAAGACCGCAATGAAGCGCCCGACGTCCAAACGGGCAACGCGCACGACGACTGCGACGAAGCCGGCGCGCGGCGTGAAGCGCGGCACCAGCGCTCGCACGGGTCGAGCACGCTCGTGACAACAACGACAACGGGGCGTCGCATGGTGCGACGCCCCGTTGTCACTTCCTCCCGCTGCACCCCCGCGTATTCAGGGGATGATCTTCGCCACCTTGAACGGGTCACGCACCGGGTCGGTCGCCGGGGCCAGCTTGCGCGACGCCTGTACCATGCGCTCGACCTCGGCCATCAGGTTCTCGTTGTTGAGCACGATGCCGTCCTTGATCGTGTTCACGATGCCCTTGGTGCGGTACATCTTCCCGTCCTTGTCGAGCGTCAGGTCGCCGAACGAGTACATGAACTTCAGGTTGGCCGCCGGATTGCCATCGACGAGCAGGAGGTCGGCCTTGTAGCCGGGGCGCACAAGACCAAGCAGCGGTTCGCCCAGCGTCTTCGCCGAGTTGTAGGTTGCCGTCTTGAGCACCTCGAGGTTGTTCATCCCGGTCTCGCGCTGGAGTTGCAGCTCGCGGATAGAGGAGAAGCCCGGGGTGGCCCAGATGTAGTTGTCGTCTGTCCCGAAGGCGACGCGCCCGCCCCGCTTGTTGAACTCACCAATCAGGTCTCCCCAGAGGCGGAAGGCCGCGGTCCAGTAGTACTCGTCGTCGCTCGTCCAGTCGTAATGGAAGGCGCCGTGGTACGCCGGGTTCGGCATGTTCCAGTTCCAGAGCGCCTGGTGCGTGTACTTGTCCGTCCACGGGAGCGAGGTGGCGCGGATCATGTCGCGATTGGCCTCGTACACCACGCGCGTCGGGAGCATCGTGACGCCGCACTTGACCAGCGAGTCCACCACCTCGTTCAGGAGGCGCTCCTTGTTCGCATACGTCCAGACGCGCCCCGCCTCGCGGAAACGCTGGTTCTCGTTCCCGTAGTTGTAGTCACGCGGAAAGTCCTGCGTCTTGTTGTCGAGCGACGACTCGGCGTAGCCGTAGTGGTGCTCGATCATCGTGACCCCGGCGCAGGCCGCCTTCACCGCCTGCGTGACCGCGGTGTTCGACGGCTGCAGGTGGAACGAGGTGATCATCCCGTTTTCCTTCGCCGCCTTGGCGATCGCGGTGACCAGCTCGAGCGACCAGCCTAACGGGTCCATGGAGATGACGCGGTTGCCGTTGGCAGCCATCGTCTTCACCACTTGTGGCGCCATGTCCGGGTCGTCGAGGTCGCGCCGCGAGAACTTCGTTCCGGCGCCGTAGCTCACCAGCGGGAACATGCGCGGAGCGACGATCTCGTTGGCCGCGCTCTTCTTCGCCTCCGCCATCCCGTCGGCGTAGCCACGATCGGCCGCATTGACCATCGTGGTGACGCCCATCGCCAGCTTCAGGTAGTAGACGTACTCGATCTCCTCGGGGAGCGTGCGGATGTGCGTGTGCAGGTCGATCATCCCGGGCATCACGTACTTGCCATCCGCCTCGATGATCCGGTCGCCGGTCATGCGGGTGCCGGCACCGCGTCGCTCGGCGGCGACGGGATCGAAGGGGACCATCTGCGTGATCATGTTCCCTTCGATCATGATGTCGAACGGCCCGGTCGGCGGTCCGCCGTGCCCCGGGATGACCATGGCGTTCCGGATGACGAGCGACTTGTACGGTCCGTCGCCGAGGTTGCCGTATGACTTCGTGACGACCGCCGGAGCGGACGACGCGGCCGCGCCGCGCTGCTGGGCAGCGACCGGACGCGGGAAGGCGACGACCGTCGCCGCGCAAACGATGGCGATGGCGCCGGCGATGCGGCCGGCCGGGACGAGGGCAGCTGTCGGTACACGGGACGACGACGGACGGCGAGAATGGGCCATGAGGCAGATGGGAGGCGGCGGTCGACGGCAGTCGACAGTGGGTCGGCGCGAGGCGCACCGAGACGCAGAAGCGAGCGAGGCGGACAGACAGGTGTGCGGCGCGACGAGCGAGAAAAGGCTTCGGCGCCAGCGCGCGCGGCGACCGGACACGCTACCGGTTGGACGCGGCGCAGGGAAGGATCGTTGACGAAGCAGACATCATCTGTGCCTCCGCGTGCGGGAAGCGCCGTTGAGCGATCGATCAACGAGCGTTGGGTGAGCGTTGGCTGAGCGTTGGGCGAGCGTTGGGCGAGC
>JBDTUA010000546.1:0-2899 GCA_040007995.1 Gemmatimonadota bacterium
TCGCGTCGCGGCTGATGCGCTCGGCGAACATCACCACGTGCTTGAACTCGTGCAGCATCGTCCCACGCACGTAGTGGCGCCAATCCTCCAGCGACCAGCTGGAGTTCCCCGTCCCCGACGGATTGGGGACGAAGGCGTAGAAGTACTCGCCCTCGTTGCTGGGGATGCACGCGTTGTTCGGATCCGGATCCGTGTTCGGTGCGAAGTCGCACGACGTCACGAAGCCGAGCAGGCTGCCGCCGTTCCCCACCGTATAGTCGTTCACCTTCTTCGAGAAGATCGCGATCACGCGCCCGTTGTTGTCCGTCTCGGCATCGAGCACGAGCGGGTCACCGAAGTTCGACAGGTAACCGAACATGTCGCGATCGAACTCAGTCCCGATGGCCACGTATTCGGCATCCATCGTCCCGGCGAGCGGGGAGAGCGAGTCCTCCATGATAATGAGCTTGGGTCCGACGTAGACGACGCGCGTACGCACCGAGTCGAAGGTGTTGTAGTTGCCGAACGTCTTCATCATGCGGCGCCAGAACTTGTCGCCGACGGCCGGAGGGGGGACCTGCGCGACGGCGGCGTTTACGCCGGAAGCGCGAGCGAAGGCGGCGCGATCGCGCGCCTTCCTGGCGGCCATCGCGCTCCGCAGGTTGGAGTGCCGACGGAGGAAGTCGTTGCTTGCCTCGAGCGCGGCGGCGAGCCCGATGGCGAGGCGATTCTCGCGGGAGAGCGCCGGGACGGCGATCGGCCCGACGGAGGCTACCGACGGCGCAGACAAGGAGAGCACGGCCGACGGGGCGAGACTCGCGGAGGCCTGCGACGCGAGCGCTGCGCCCACGAGCTGGAACGAGGACGCCAGCGTCGGCGCGGTCGCCGCGTTGAAGGCGGTCACCACGTAGGTTCCGCCGGTGACGCTGAACTCGTTGCACAGCAGGTCGGCCTGCGACGTGAGGAGCATCGACTGGCCGATGGCGAGTTGTCGCGGAGTGGCTAGCGAGAGGTTGGCGGTCGACGTCACGACGTCGCCGCTGACCGAGACCGAGATCGGCACCGGACCGGTCGGCGAACACGGTAGCAAGTTCACCGACGGGATGAGGATGTCGAGCGAGGTCGAAGATGCGGCGGTGATCGTGGCGCGCACGCCGTTGACGAGGACCTCGTTGCCGCTCAAGTCGGCGGCGAAGTTCGTCCCGCTGATCGTCGCCTGCCCCAGCGGGAGCCAGGTGGCCGGGCCCGTCGCCGTGATGGTGGGGGCATTGAGCGATCGCACCAGCATCGGAACCGAGTCGGTCTTCCCTTCGCTGCTGGCGCGCACGTACGTCGCCCCGGCGGAGAGGCCGGTGACCAGCCCCTGCTGCGAGACGGTGGCGATGGCCGGGGTCGCGCTCGACCAGGTGATGGTGCGACCGGTCAGGGTGCGCCCGATGGCGTCCTGCGTGATGGCGCTCAGCTGCGCCGTCCCGCCCTGCCTAACGTTGGGCGCCCGGTTATCGATGAAGACCGACTGCACGGGAACGGGGACGACGGTGATGCCCGCGGTCCCGCTGGTGCCTTCCGAGGTGGCCGTGATCGTCGCCACGCCGGCGCTGACGCCGCTTACGACGCCGGCATTGTCGACCGATGCGATGTCGGCTGCCGACGAACTCCACGTCACGACGCGGCCGACAAGCGCGTTCCCCTTGCCGTCGCGGGGAGACGCGGTGAACTGGAGCGTCGCCCCGACTTCGATCTGCGTCGCCAGCCCTGTCACACCGACGGAGGCCACCTTCACCGGACCGCCCCCATCACCGCCGCACGCCACCAGCAACCCGACGGCCATCGGCCACACGGACTTCCATCGCGATCCACGCATGCTACGCCTCGACACGAGAAGGGACGACTGGCATAAGCTATCTGACACCTCAGAGCGCACGCGATCCCGACAGTGCGTTGGCGCCCGATACCGCAAGGACTATCTTCCCACGAGCGCGTTTCGCGCGCCCAGCCCCGTAAAGACCTTCCTTCCGCCCCCAAGGTTCCCATGACCGATTCGGCCCAGCGCCCCGGCGCCGCAGGTTTCAATGGCGTACGACGCATACCTCCTACGGCGAACGAGCCCATTCGGACGTATGCGCCCGGCTCACCGGAGAAGGCGTCGCTCAAGCAACGTCTCGACGCCATGGCCGGCGAGCGGATCGACATCCCGGCAATCATCGGCGGGAAGGAGATCCGGACCGGCGACCTCGGGCATGCGGTCATGCCGCACAAGCATGGGCACATTCTCGCTGACTACCACAAGGCGAGCTCGGCGCACGTCGAGCAGGCGATCGCGGCGTCGGTCGAGGCACAGCGCGAGTGGTCGCAGTGGAGCTGGGAGGATCGGGCGGCCGTATTCCTCAAGGCGGCCGACCTGCTCGCCGGCCCGTGGCGCGACACGGTCAATGCCGCCACGATGCTCGGACAATCCAAGACGGTCTACCAGTCGGAGATCGATGCCGCCTGCGAGTTGATCGACTTCTGGCGCCTGAACACGGTGTACGCACAGGATATCTATCACGAACAACCGATGTCGAGCGCCGGCGTGTGGAACATGACCGACTATCGCGCCCTCGAAGGTTTCGTGTACGCGATCTCGCCGTTCAATTTCACGGCGATCGGCGGCAACCTGTCGGGTTCGCCGGCGCTGATGGGGAACGGCGTGCTCTGGAAGCCGGCGGCCACGGCGATGCTGTCGAGCTATTACGTGATGAAGGTGCTCGAGGCGGCGGGTCTCCCACCCGGGGTTATCAACTTCGTGCCCGGCGATCCGGTGATGATCAGCGACAAGGTCCTGTCGCACCGCGACCTGGCCGGCGTGCACTTCACGGGGAGCACGGGCGTCTTCAACTCGATGTGGAAGACGATCGGCGGCAACATGTCGAACTACCGG
>JBDTUA010000547.1:0-2899 GCA_040007995.1 Gemmatimonadota bacterium
GGTGGTGGAAGGAAGGTCACTGGTCGAGCCGCGAGCGCTGCTTCGACATCGGAAACACGACCAGCGCCGCGCTCCGCCGCTTCACGCAGGACGGCAATCCCTTCGCCGGCCGCACGAGCGACAACGCCGCCGGCAACGGATCATTGATGCGACTCGCCCCGGTCCCGCTCTTTTTCGCACACGACGCCGAACTCGCCATCCGCATGGCAGGCGAAAGCTCACGAACAACCCACGGCGCGCCAGCGGCCGTCGACGCCTGCCGCTACTTCGCAGGACTGCTGCTCGGCGCGCTCGCCGACGTCACGAAGGAATCGCTTCTCTCCCCTTCATACTCACCGGTCCCAGGACTCTGGTCGCGTGAACCATTGCACTCCGCGGTCGCCACGGTAGCCAACGGCTCCTTCCACCAAAAGTCCCCACCAGCAATCAAGGGAGGGCAGGGCTACGTGATCGACACACTCGAAGCCGCACTGTGGGCCTTCGCGACAACCGATGACTTCGAGTCAGGTGCGCTGGCCGCAGTGAACCTCGGCGGCGACGCCGATACCACGGGTGCAGTCTACGGGCAGATTGCCGGAGCGTACTACGCAGTCGCAGCAATTCCGTCGAGATGGCTGAAGCGCTTGGCGCGGATTGACGAGATCGACCTGCTGGCGAAGCGGCTGTTCGATCTGAAGAGGGCGTAGTAGCCCGAGTACAAGCCTCCGCGAACTCTGCGAACTCTGCGGTTCCAAAGCAGTTCACCGCAGAGGCCGCAGAGGCCGCAGAGGCCGCACAGCTCCGCCGAGCACCCCATCACTCACCCCCGCCCCCCCCGCCACCCCTCAAACTCCCCCCTCGTTATCCAATCCCCCCCTCATGCAGATCCACCAGCAACCCGAACGCGATCTCCGCAAACCGCCCCACATCCTCCCCCGCCACCGCATGTCGCTCCCCCCACGCCGCGAGTTCGCGCTCCCGTGGCACCTGACGAGAGCGCACGACGTCGCGCACCAACTCGGCCAGCTCCGAGCGGTATCGCAACCGCACTGGATCGGGCTCACCTAACGAGTCGCGCAGCACGCGATACTGCGCACACGAGCGCTCATACGCCCACGTGAAGACATCGCGCAACAGCGCAACGTTCGCCTCCTCATAGATCCCAATCGTCCCCTCGATGTACGCGCGCTCGGGGACGCCGACGAACGACAACGGGCAGAGGTTCTCGCGGACGAGCGAGATGTTGGCGGCCAGGCGCGACGTGCGCTTGTTGACGTCGGCGAACGGCTGCAGGTACGGGAGATGCACCATCACGAAGAACGACTGCTCGAACGGATCGGGAATGGCGGCGGCCTTCGTCAGGACCAGGTCGAACAGCTCCTCGATCTTCTGCGGGATCGACAGCGGAACGAACGTCGTACCGGTGATCCCCACAATGCGCGACCGCAGCCGCCCCTCGTCGGCGGGATCGTCGAGCAGGTTCTCGGCGAGCGCAGCATGCAGGTTGAACAGGGTGAAGCGATTGAAGCCCACAACGTCGGCCTGCTCCACCAGCAGTTCGATCGCCTTCTTGTGATTGAGAATCATCTGGGCCTCGGCGGCGTCCTTCCCTTCGGCGCGCACCCCGAATTCGAGCAGGTTCCTGGTGTCCAGTCGCGTGTAGGTGTTTCCCTCGAGGCGACTGGATGACCAGGCGAGGTCGATCAACAGGCGCTCGAAGACCTGACGGGCGAAGGTCCCGGCCGGGCGCTCGCCGTCCGGGGTTCGTCCGACCTGATGCAGCTGATGCCGCGTCGGCTCCGAGAGGTACCACGTCGCTCCCGGAGTGTAGTCGCGCAGGAGCCGATCGTCGTAGCCGACCGGGCGGCGGGCGGCGATTGGACGACGCACCAGGCGCCGGAGCTCCTCGCCCGCTGACGAGAGAGGGACGTATTCGGGATCGTCGGGAGTCGAAGGCTCGGCAACGATCGACACGCCACGCGATGCATCGCCGGGGGAGGCACGGTAGCGCGTGGCCCGCCCCTGGCCGATCGTCTCCACCCGTCCGGTCGCTACCAGCTCGCTCAACCGTCTGGCGAGCGTGCGCGCGGGGATATCCCTGCCGAGTTGGGTCGAGGCGGCACGACGAATGCTCCCCACGTCGACACCGTCGGGCGCGCTTCGGACAATGGCCTCGATGAGGTCGAGCTGGCGCCCCAGTTCGGGAATACTGGATCTGGACATGGGCTATCGAAGTGGCACGATTTGTCGTTTCGTGCCACATAATATGGCATCAATGCCATTAAATGGCACGATTAACTGTTTTGTGGCACGATTCGACGGCGAAAGGGGCGGTATCCAGCACTATGGCAACGCCATAGTCCCGTTTCCGACCCCACGCGGCACATCGGCGGCTGTGGCGCTCCGCCCGTAGCCACCCCCACTCGCACTCACCAGATGCCGACCACTCCCACCCCCCGCCACCTCCTCGCCGTCTGGAACCCCTCCTACGACGCCGACGCCCTCGACGCCCACGTCACCCTCCTCCTCGCCCACGCCCGTGAGTTCCGCGCCGGTCACCGCGACGAGGACGACGTCTACGTCTGGTGGGGGAAGCTGCGCTCGAAGTACCGCCAGGAACCGCTCCCGCACCTCCCCGAGATCCTCGCCCTCGACGGGCCGTTACAGGCGGACGGCGCCCCCGAGCACCATCTCTACCTCACCGACTACCGCTCCCTCTACGTCGCGCATTTGGCCGAGGTCTGCGCCGACGACGTGCGCCTCGACGACGAGGAGGCGGAGCACATCCCTCCGTACTACACGAACAGCGACCTGGCGGCGGACTGCTGGTTCCGTCTCTGGGACATCCGACGCCTCGTGCTCGACGATACGCCAGCGGTGATCGAGCAGCTACGCACGCTGCACAACGCCCGCTACCACG
>JBDTUA010000548.1:0-2894 GCA_040007995.1 Gemmatimonadota bacterium
GACAAGCCACGACGTACACCCCAACAATCGCCCGCGCCCCGAACTCTGTGTCCGCTGTGTCCTCTGTGGTAAAAATGCGATTGAACCACAGCGGACACAGCGAACACAGCGTTCACGAAGGTCAGAGAGTCACCAACCTCGATCGATCGGGATCAGCGCGGCAGCACCGCGAACGAATAGCCCTGTCCCCGCAACGCCGGTATGATCGCATCGACCGCAGCCACCGTCTGCAACCGATCCCCTAACGGATCATAGCCGTCCCCGTCGTGCAGCAGGACGATGCTCCCGGGATCGACTCCCTTCATGACGCGATGGGTGATCTCGGCAACGCCAGGACAATCCGAGTCGCGCACGCCCAGCGTCCACCCGACCGTCCGCTCCCCCGCCGCGCGCACCGCAG
Source organism: Gemmatimonadota bacterium (assembly GCA_040007995.1). Lineage (GTDB taxonomy): Bacteria > Gemmatimonadota > Gemmatimonadetes > Gemmatimonadales > Gemmatimonadaceae > SCN-70-22. The sequence continues at coordinate 401 of JBDTUA010000548.1, forward strand.
CGGGGACGAAGGGGCTCCGAAAACCATGCGGCGCCCGGAAGTGGTGCGTCGTCACCCCGCACGCATCAAGGATTGCCGCACGTCCCTCGCGCACGTCACGCCGCGCGCGCGCCGGCCCCGCGAAGTGCAGCCTCCGATGCGCAAAGCCGTGATTGCCGATGAGGTGTCCCTCGGAGGCGATGCGCTGCGCCAGCGCCGGCCATCGCGCGACGTGCCGTCCCAGCAGGAAGAACGTCGCGCGCACGTCATGCTCGACAAGGGTGTCGAGCAGGCGCGGCGTCGCCTCGGGGTTGGGGCCGTCGTCGAAGGTCAGCGCCACCGTACGCCCCGCCGCCGGGAGTCGCGTCATGACGTCGCCGAAGAACGAGCTGTTCCGATGAAAGGTCCCGTATGCGGCCGCGCTTAGCAGCAACGCGCCCGTTCCGGCAAAGGAGACCTGGACCATCGCCCTTACGCCGCCGTCGCTGCCGACACGCCCGCTGACGCATAGAGCTCGAGGAGTTGCCGCGCCACAATCGGCCAGCTGAACTGCCGCGCCCGATCGAGACCGCGCGAACCGAGTCGCTTGCGGAGCGCGTCGTCGGTCAGAACGCGCACCAATGCGCGGGCCAGCTGCTGCACGTCGCCCACGGGGGTGAGGAGCGCTTCCTGTTCGTGACTGACAACACAGCGGAAGCCGTGCAGATCCGAACAGACCACCGGAGTACCGGTGGCCATCGCCTCGAGCAGCGTGATTCCGAAGGAGGCACGGGTCGTCGGGCAGGCGTATACCGAGGCGGCGGCGTAGTGCGCCGCCCGCTCGTCGATGAGCGGACCGGTGAAGGTGATCCCGGGGTTGGCGCTGGCAAGTCGTCGGTAGTGGCGGCGCAGCGGTCCGTCGCCGACCACGACGAGACGCGCGTCGGGGACCGAGCGCTGCACCTGGGTGAACGCCTCGAAGAGCATGCCGAGGCTGTTGCGCGGATCGAATCGGCCCACGAACAAGATCGTCGGGGCATCGCCCGACATCCCGGCCGGCCGCGCCAGGTGCGGGTGGAACTCGTCGAGGTCTATCCCGTTAGGCACCACCCGCCAGTCGGCGCGGAAGTAGCGGTCATGGGCCTTCGCCGCCGCTTCCGACACTGCGACCGGGATGTCGACGCGGTCGAGCAGGCGCTGGAAGTAACGGCGCCCCATTGCATACGCGAGTGAGGCCGGGAACCAGGTGTGCACGGTGCCGACCACCGGAACCTGCGCCGCCTCGATGGCGAGCATCGGAAGGGTGGGGTTGAGCGGACAGTGCACGTGCACCAGGTCGTAGCGCCCGTCGCGCAGCACGCCGCGCATCCGGTCGCGCAACCCGCGGGCGACGGTGATGCGCGCCATCGAAGCATTCCCGTACACTGGAACGCTCCGCCCCAGCCGGACGACGTCGTCGCGACGGTCGTCCGGATCGATGGTGGACGTGATGATGTCCACGTGGTGCCCCAGCCGTCGCAGCTCGCGCGACAGGTAGTGCACGTGCTCCGTCACCCCGCCGAGGTGTGGATAGTAGTACTCCGAGACCATCGCGATGCGGAGCCCGGCGGCGTGCCCCACGCGCGCCGGGAGGTGCAGGAGACTAGGAACCATCACGCACCGCCACTGCGTCGAGTCCCGTGATGATCCGGAACTCCGCACGTCGGTTCATCGCTCGGCAGCCGTCGGTCCCCTCGGTGCAGGTCGGCTGCTCCTCGCCGAAGCTGACGATCTCGAGGCGATGCTCGGGGATGTCACGCTGGGAGAAGAACCGCTTCACCGCCGCGGCGCGCTGCATGCCGAGGGCGAGGTTGTACTCGTCCGAACCCAGGTCGTCGGCGTGCCCCTCGAGCCGGAGGCGCAGCGACGGGTTGTCCCTGAGGATCGTCCACTTGGCTTCCAACAGAGTCCGGGCGTCGGCCGTGAGATCATAACGATCGAAGCCGAAGAGCACGGTAGTCGACAGCGTCCGTTCGATCGCCTCGCGCCGGGCGCGGGCAGCGGCTTCGCGCTCGGCCCGCTCGCGCTCCGCCCGCTCGCGCGCGAGACGTTCGCTGTCGTCACTCGTGGGAGTCGGCGTAGGTGCCGGGACGACCTGAGGCGCCGGGGTCGCCACTTTCTTGCGCCCGCATCCGGCCAGAGGGGCGAGGACGGCCAGGGCGAGCGCGGAGGAGCGCAGCAGGCGTCGCGTGTCGGTGCTCATGTGCAGACTCATGTGCAGACTCATGTGGACTCGGAGGCAAGGCGTGGGGGGGTATATTTCGCTCGTCGAATTGAATCCGCCGGATAGCGCGGGGGTATCGTACTCACGATGCCTCAGCAGAACCTCACCCAGACCTCACCACGTAACGAGTGCTGCGGCTCTATTGCTTCGGAACCGCTCATGTGGCCTCGGACGGCTCGCCGATGGATGGCGCCGCCGGTCAGCGTCGTCTGCTCGCAATTCTTTCGGTGCTCGCGGCGCATGGGGAGGCCGGCCTGTCGCGCGACAAGCTGC
>JBDTUA010000549.1:0-2882 GCA_040007995.1 Gemmatimonadota bacterium
GCGACCGCGTAGTCCACCCCCGCGAATCGCACCTTCGGGTATTCGTTGGCGAGCTGCGTCAGGTCGTCGGAGAAGATGAAGCCGACGCCGATGACCAACTCCATTCCCTCGGCGGCGAGCAGCCGGAGCCCCGCTTCGCGGTCCGACCCTTCGCCCGGCTCGATGAAGCGCACGCGGGCCCCAAGTGCCTTCCGCGCCCGCTCGGCGCCGATGAAGGCTCCGTCGTTGAACGACTTGTCGCCGCGCCCGCCGAGGTCGAAGACGATCCCGACGTCGAGCCCCGGCCCGGTCTCGACCTGCTGGGCCCCGGGTGGGTGGACGAGGAGGAGGGCGAGGTGCGCCGCGAGGAGCGCGGCGAGGACGAGGTAGAGCTTGCGCATGAGGGGCGGAAAGGTCGTCGGGGGGAGGGCGGCGGGGAAGGGGAAAAGAGGCGGGGACGGGGGACGGGAGACGGGTGACGGGAGTGCCGGCGCGCGGGGCGCGCCGGCGGGGAGCGTCGGGGTTCTCAGGCGAACGTGCGGTTCGTCAACGCGATCCCTACGGTACCGCCCTCACTTCGCGCACGAGGAGGGAGCGCTCGTCATCGGCCACTTCCTTGCGCGGATCGACGTGAATCGCAGCAGGGTGGTGCCAGTTCGCGTCGTAGGTGATCCCGACGGAATCGTTGGGACCGTCGATCGCTCGCTTCGCCTCGGCGAAGACCGAATCCATCGTTAGGTGTCGGGGCACGCGCACCACGGGGCCGGACGGGTCGACACGGGTCGCGGTGACGAAGGTGCCATGATCGACTTGCACACGCCACCAGACTCCGGTGCCGATGCAGAAGCACCCCATGCTGTACTCGAACTCGTAGGCTGGCGGCTGGACGGCCTGCCAGGCCTTGAGGTGCTCATCGTACGTCTGCGATGGGCCGCTGCTTGAGGTGCAGGCGAGCGCTAGGGTGGTGAGGGCGAGGAGGGGGAGGAGCGGGAGGGAGGGCAACGAAGCTTCCGGTGAGGGAAAGCGCGGTCCACACTTCGTGCTGGCATCGCAAGAATGCGAGCAGCACAACGAGACGAATGTGAGTCTCGGAGAACGATGATCGACCGGCGAACTAACTATCTGGCGTCAAGCCGTGTCTTCAAGCCGTGTCTTCAAGCCGTGTCTTCAAGCCGTGTCTTCAAGTCATCCAGTCGATCGACCACTCGCTCGAGCGCGGTGGTGCCGCGGCGAATCAGCAGAAGGGCTCAAATCCAAACGCCCACGGTCATCATAGACGGAAGCAACTTCAGCAGATATTGCCCAATAGTCGTTGCATGCGCTCCCCCCCCCAAGTGACCCGTTGGCTGACAAACCACGATGTGGACGGCGGTTTGGCCACGCAGCTGCGATATGACGTCAAGGCTTTGGAGCCCGCCGGCGCGAGAGAACGTTCGCCAGCACCGATGGGCAGTAGGGTCGCCAGCATCGAGCGTCCGGACGCCCCGCGGAAAACAGGTGGATCTGGAAGCATGCGATCGGCGGTGACGAAAGTGCCAGTGCTCGGCCCGGCTTGCTTCACAGATTCCACTCAGACACGGGAACTGCGCTGACCGAACTCACACACCAATTCGGCTCCAGTCGAGTCACCTCTCCCCCACCCGCCCCTCCAAAAACCCCCGCTCCACCCCATTCCCCACCAACGCCAACGCCCGCCCATACGCTTCGCGCGCTTCCCCCTCCCGTCCAACCCGCCGCAGCAGCTCCCCGCGTATCGCGTGATACAAGTAGTACCCCTCGAGCGCGAGCCCATCCACGACCGCCAGCCCCGCCGCGGCCCCCTCCACCTCGCCTAACGCCACCGCGCGATTAAGCGCCACGATCGGCCCTGGTGCGACGGCCATCAGCTGGTCATACAGTTGCAAAATCTGCCCCCAATCCGTCTCCGCCGCCGTCGCGGCATCGCTGTGCACGGCGTTGATCGCCGCCTGAATCTGGTACGGACCGCGCAGATTGATGCGCAGGCACTCGCGCACTATCGCCTGCCCCTCGTCGATCATCGCCCGATCCCACAAGCCGCGATCCTGTGCAGCGAGCAAAAGCATCTCCCCCGCGGCATTCGTGCGCGCGGCGCGCCGGGAATCGACGAGCAGCATCAGCGCGAGCAGTCCACGCACCTCGGGCTCGTCGGGCATCAACTCGAGCAGTAGCCGCCCGAGCCGGATCGCCTCCTCGCAGAGGTCGGCGCGCAGCAGCTGCTCGCCGGTGCTCGCGGTGTGTCCCTGCGTGAAGACGAGATACACGACCGACAGCACCGGGCGAAGCCGTGCGGGCAGGTCGGCCCGCTCGGGGACACGATACGGGATGCGTGCATCGCGAATTTTCCCCTTGGCGCGCACGAGGCGCTGCGCCATCGTCGCCTCGGGGACGAGAAAGGCGCGGGCGATGTCCGGGAGCTGCAACCCGGCGATCACCCGCAGCGTCAACGCCACCTGCGCCGGTTCGCCGAGTGCCGGGTGACAACAGGTAAACAGCAACCGCAGTCGGTCGTCGGCCACGGGTTCCTCCGGGATGGTGTCGGGCGCTTCCAGAGTGCCCGGCGACGACAGCATCGTCGCCGCCGCCTTCCAGTCGTCGCGCCTCGCCTCGCGGCGTACCACGTCGATCGCACGGTTGCGCGCGGTGGTGATGATCCAGCCGGCCGGACTCGGAGGCACGCCCGTGATCGGCCATCGCTCCACCGCCACGCTGAAGGCGTCCTGCACCGCCTCTTCGGCTGCGTCGATGTTGCCGAGCAGGCGGACCAGGACGGCGACCGCACGCGCGTATTCCTCGCGGAACACACGCGCAACGGCTGCCTGCACCTCGGACGTGTCGGTGGCGTTGCGCACGTCAGCGAGGTGCGTTGCCGACGAACGGGCGAA
>JBDTUA010000550.1:0-2868 GCA_040007995.1 Gemmatimonadota bacterium
GCCGGTGTGCCCGTCCATGATCATGCCGATCGTGTATTCGAGGTCCCCGTTCTCGGAGGTGACCTGCATTCCGTGCTTGCGCGCCGCCTCGAGGACCCACTGGCGCTGATCGCGACGCGGCTGCTGGTACTGCTTGAGCGAGACGGCGCCCCAGCTCTTCAGCTTGAGGATCCCGGCCTCGGCGATCTCGGGCGTGGCGAAGTTCTCCTGGCGCGACCCGTCGCCGGCGTAGAGCGGATCGCCGGTGCTGAAGACGCGCGGGCCGACGAGGAGCCCGGCCTCCACCATTTCGGCGGTGGGGAAGAGGTTCTGCGACCACATCGACGGATCCATCGTGGTGGTGATCCCGTACGACAGGAAGATCGCCCCCTCCTGGTTCTGTTGCGGGATGATTCCGCGATTCTCGCGATAGTTGTGCGAGTGTACGTCGATGAAGCCGGGGATGATCGTCTTTCCGCTGGCGTCGAAGCTGCGCGCCCCCGCCGGCACGGCGCAGCGGCCGACGCAGGTGATGCGATTCCCGCGCACGACCAGCGTCCCGTTGACCACCTCGCGATTGCGCAACGTGACGAGGCGCGCGTTGGTGAAGGCGACCGTGCCGTTGGGGATGTCGCGCGGCACCGAGAGGGCGAGCCGAGTCGTATCCGCCTTCTTTGTCGCGACCGAGTACGTGTAGAAGTGGTCGGCGCTCCCGTAGTCGAGCTGCGTGCTCGAGCGCCAGGTGGGAAAGAGCCCGCCCTGACTCGTCAGGCGGGTGGCGGGGAGGCGCGGACGGTTGCGGTCGAGGCGGACCGCGTCGCCACCGGTCCCCTGGTAGGGAAACGGGGCGACCCAGACGTTGTCGCTCTCCTGAAAGGCGACCCACTTGCCGTCGGGAGAGACGGTGACTTCATCGGCGAACGGAAAGGTGAGGTGGTCGCGCCTGTCCGTCCCGTCGGGGCGCACCGAGCGCAGGATAGTCTCGGTCCCCGTCGACGCTGCCGTCAGCTGCGGATAGAAGATCCGTCCCTCCGGGCCGTAGGCCGGGCGCACGATCTGGTTGCGGATGCTGTTGAAGGCGCTGTTTGCGTTGCCGTCCGGGCCGTTGGTCACCCGGGTGACAAACTGCGCATCGCCGCCGCTGGCGCTCACCCGCACCAGGTCCCAGTACTGGTTCCACACCACGCCGCGCCCGTGGCGCGACTCGCCCGCCCCGCGGGCCATGACGATCTCGCGTCCATCGGGGCTCCACGACGGCTGGATGTACTCGCCCGCCTGCCGTGTGAGCCGCTGCGGTGTGCCGCCGGACGCGGCCACCGTCCACAGGTGGCCGCTGACCGAATCTTCCCAGCTCGTGAAGGCGATGCTTGCTCCGTCGGGCGACCAGGCCGGGGCGTACTCGAACGGCACGAAGCTCGACGGCGTGAGGCGTCGGGGCGTCCCGTTCGGCAGGTCCATCACCCAGATGCGCCCGACGGCCTGGAAGGCGACGTGGCGCCCATCGGGCGAGGCGCTCTGCCACCGGGTGAACTTCACGGCGAACGGCGAATCGTCGGGTTTGGCCTGCGTATTCGCCAGCTCCGAGATGGTCCGCTTGACCGGCGCCGAGAAGGGAATCGTGGCAACGACGCCGCTCGCAACGTCGACGCGGCGCAGCTTGCCGCCCTGGGTGAAGATGATAGTGCGCCCGTCGGCACTCCACGTGTAGCCTGGAAATGAACGCAGCACCTTCATCCCCTCGAAGATGTCCTGCTCGACCGGGTCGACCAGGAGGCGTTCCTCGCCGTTCTCGAGGTTGCGCAACCAGAGCGCCGAGCGCGGACCGAAGGTGTGCCCTTTCCACGTGATCGTTCCATCGGGGATGCGCCGCACGAAGGCGAGCCACTTGCCGTCCGGCGATACCTCCGGCGCCCCCATGCCGCCGCTCGAGGCTTGCACCTGCTGCGTCTGTTCGCCGTACGACACGGACGAGATCTCCCCCGAACGCATGTCCATGCGACGCACCTGCACCGCGCCGGCGAGGAAGTCAGCGCGACCGCCGTAGCCGGCGAGCGATGACCCCTGGTTCGTCACCTGAAAATAGAGGTAGCGCCCGTCGCGCGAGAGCGAGGGCCAGCTCGCCGGCTGCTCTTTGCCGGGGAGGATCTCGATCCCGCTGCCACCGTCCTTGTGATACATCCAGATCCCGCCGCTCCCCGGCTGTCCCGCGTTGGGGAGTTGCGACCGTTGCACGACGATGTACTCGCCGTCGGCGGTCCACGCCGGGGTGACAGCGCGCACGTAGTTGTCGGTGAAGACAGCGCGCGGGTTCGAGCCGTCGGCATTCATCACCCAGAGGTTGCTCTGCCCTTTCCGATCGCTGATGAAGGCGATGAGCGACCCATCGGGCGAGATGCGCGGGTGCGAGTTGATGGCGATGCCGCTGGACTGGGTGATCGCCGTTGCGTTCCCTCCGCCGATCGGCATCCGATAGACGTGGCCGAGCAGGTCGAAGACGAGCCACTGTCCATCGGGCGAGAGGTCGACCGACATCCATGTCCCTTCGGTCGCGGTGAAGGCGATCTCGCGGGTCGTGCCACGCGGGACGGTGACATCCCACGCGGGGGCGGCAGGAGGGGTCGCCCCCTGTGCGGCCAGGTGGGACGACGTCGCCAGCAGCAACAGCGTGGCGGAAGAGACGACGGACGGAACGCGCATGTCAGAGCCCTCGGGGAGCGAACGGAGATCGGTCGAGCTGAGAGAACCTACGGCGCGGACACCGTTGCATCCACCCAACGGCGGGCGGCGGAAGCGGTCCGGATCAGCGCGATGGGATGCGGCGCGGCGCGGAGGGGTCGCCGAACGGATCGCCGAACACGCTGTCGTTCGTGAACTCGCGCGCAATCTCGT
>JBDTUA010000551.1:0-2810 GCA_040007995.1 Gemmatimonadota bacterium
AGATCGAACCGACGCGACTACAGGGCGAGCAGACAGCCGGAGAGACTGAACCGACGCGACTACACGACGAACTGACAGCAGGAGAGATCGACCCGACGCGACTCGAGAGAGCACCGTCACCACTCAAGGTCGAATCGACAGCACCCGATGACGCTTCGACGCTCCCCGACATCGAACCGACACGCGCTCGGACCGCTCCGACAGTCGCCCCGATCGAACCGACGCCACCCCTCATCCTGAAGACGCATCCTGGCGGCAGATCGACGCGCCGATCGACCTGCCGCGACCGGCAGTCGTCGCCTAGAACGTTCCCGGGATGTGTGTGACCCGCGCCATCTCGCGCACCGTGGCTCGCACCGCGGCTGCGCCGGCGCTATCGCCTCGAAAACGCATCACCTCGGAGAGCTCGTATCCGCCGAGCACGTAGGCGTAGACGCTGCTGAGCGAGGGGCGATCGATCCAATCGCCACGCTTGAGGATCGCCGCCGGACCGGCGAAGCTGTCCCACAACGCCTTCGATCGCGGGAGGTCGAACCAGCCACTCCCCTGTACCATGACCACCCCGCTGTCCGCCGATTCGGGAACGAGCACGAGCTTCCGCGCCAGCCCCTGCGACAGCAGGTGCGGCTCCAACCCGAGCTGCTGCCCGTATGAGCCGGTCGTGCGGCTGATGTAGATCGGGCGCTCGGGCCAGCTGTCGGCGATCATGCGGAGCAGCAGGAGGTCGGCGCGTTCGAGCAGTCCCCCGCCTTGCACCTGCGGCAGCTCCTTGGGGTCGATCGTCACATTCAGTCCACTGGCGCGAAAGGCGATCGGCTCCGCGACCAGCATCACCGGCGGTACGGAGTCGGCTTCTTCGAGCGTCATCTGCAGCGGCGAGTGCGTCGGCTTGGGCCAGGTGCGGTCGCGGTACACCGCCGGTCCTTTCGCCGCGTCATACTCGTGCACCGGACGCCGGATGATTCCGCGCGCGAACCAGTCGGTGTTCATCAGCGAGAGCACCGCCACTGTCACGTCGGGGCGAATCCCTTCGACTTCCTGCGCGTACCAGAGCGGAAAGGTGTCGTTGTCGCCGGCCGTCACCAGCACGCCGTACGGCTCCACCGAGTTGAGGAGGTCGCGGGCGAGTGCGATGGTCGTCATGTCGTTATGCCGCGACGCAGCCCGCCAGTTGCCGACCAGCGGGACGAAGGCCAGCGCCAGCACCGGGCTCGCCAGGACGTACGAGAGCCGGCGCGCGCTGCCGCCGAACAGTCCTGCCAGCGACCGCCACACCCACACGAGCCCCAGGCTGGCCCACACGCCCCATGCCGAGAAGCTCCAGAGATAGAAATAGTCCCGATCGCGCACCTCGCGCGCCACGTCCCCGTCGGCGCCCTGCGACGCGCCGTACTTGAAGTTGAGGTAGAAGATCAGGATCAGCGTCGTGCTCACCATGAGCGGCGCGAAGAAGACGAAGCCGGTCCGGTCGTGGCGCAGGTGGTACCACGCCCCGATGCCCGCGAGCAGGAAGAAGAGCGCAGCGAGCGCCGCCTGCAGCGCGGGAGCCTCGTCATGCGCGTCGCGCAGCCACTGCCAGCGGAAATACAGCCACCACATCCCGACCTGCGCCGGGAACGGCGCCTGCCGTACGGAGAGCGACGGCTTGCCGTACTGCTCGCGGTTGAAGTTGTACCGGAAGGCCTCGTACGTCCCCGCGGAGAACGTGCACGACAGCTTCAATCCTTCGCGGCAGGCCGTCGGCTCTCCTTCGTTGATCGGCGGGTTGTACGCCGCCCGGATCGGCTGCGTGGCGAACGGCGTCATCCCGAGCAGCACGACGCCGAGCGCCGCCAGCAGCAAACGCCACCGCAGCACCGTGCGCGGACGCACGTAGAGCACAAGCACGGCGACCGCCGGTGCCGGGAGCATGCCGGCCATGTGGTTGGCGTATCCCAGTCCCAGGAGGAAGGCGATGAGCAGGAGGATGCGGTCGGCGCGTGGGCCATCGGGAGCATCGCTCCACCGGAGCGCCAGCCACGAGATGATCGCGATCCCGGCCAGCGCGACGGTGTAGACCTTCTCGTTCACCACGCTCTGGTTCCACACGGAGAAAGCGGTCGCCCCGATCAGCGCCGACAGCCCTCCGACCAGGAATCGTCCCCACCGCGGAAGCCCGGCCCGCTGCGCCACGCGCGCGGCGACCAGGAACCAGGTCCCCGCCGCCACCGCGCTCGACAGCGCCGCGAGCACGTTGATCCGCATCGCCACGTTCGGCGCGATCGGGAGGAGGGAAAAGACCCGCCCGAGAATAACAAACATCGGATTGCCGGGCGGATGCGGCAGCCCCATGGTGTATGCCGCCGCCATGTACTCGCTCGTGTCCCACATCGCCGTCGACGGCGACAGCGTGAGCACATAGAGTGACAAGACGGCGAGCGCCGCGATGGCCGCGGCGCGATAGGGAGGGGCCTCGTCGTCCGCTCCGACCGCGGGGGCCCGCGTCCCCCCCAGCAGCGCCCAGGGGACCGCCACGCAGTAGCCGAGCGTGAGAAGGATCGGCGCGATCGTGATCCCCCCGCGCGTGAGATCGGCAAAGCCCAGCACGAGCAGGGAGGCGGCAAGCGTCCATGGCAGCCAGGCAGGCCAGCGGGTCGAGGACAAAATCCTATCTCGAGAAGGTGCTGCGATCGCAGGCATGAATGCGGAATGGACTAGTGAAGGAAGGCAGGCGGAACGACAAGTGGGGCGACTTGTGGGGCGACGAGGGGGGCGCGCGCGCGCGAGTCCGCGCCTGCGCCCGACGACGCGCCCCGACGTTCGGGAGCGGC
>JBDTUA010000552.1:0-2771 GCA_040007995.1 Gemmatimonadota bacterium
CGTGCAGCGCGTCCTCGACGCGGGCCTTCTTCTCCTTCATCTCGGCTTCGGTCGCGGCGCCGACGTTGATCACGGCCACGCCACCGGCAAGCTTCGCGAGACGTTCCTGCAGCTTCTCACGATCGTAATCGGAGGTGCTCTTCTCGATCGCGGCGCGGATCTCCTTCACACGCCCCTGGATCGCGTCGGACTCGCCGGCGCCATCGATAATCGTCGTGTTGTCCTTGTCGATCACGATGCGCTTGGCACGTCCGAGGTCGGTCACCACCGCGTTCTCGAGCTTGAAGCCGACTTCCTCGCTGACGACCTGCCCACCGGTCAGCTTGGCGATGTCTTCCAGCATTGCCTTGCGGCGATCGCCGAAGCCCGGCGCCTTGACGGCCGAGACCTTGAGCGTGCCGCGGAGCTTGTTGACCACGAGCGTGGCGAGCGCCTCACCCTCGATGTCCTCGGCGATGATGAGCAGCGGACGCCCCATCTGGGCGACCTTCTCCAGCACCGGGAGCAGGTCCTTCATCGACGAGATCTTCTTGTCGTGGATGAGGATCAGGGCGTCGTCGAGCACGGACTCCATCTTGTCCGGGTCGGTGACGAAGTAGGGCGAGATGTAACCGCGATCGAACTGCATACCATCGACCGTCTCGAGCGTCGTCTCGATGCTACGCGCCTCTTCAACGGTGATGACGCCGTCCTTGCCGACCTTCTCCATCGCGTCGGCGATGAGCTCACCGATTTCGCGGTCGTTGTTGGCCGAGATGGAGGCGACCTGCGCGATCTCCTTCTTGCCGGCGGTCGGGACCGAAATCTTCTTCAGCTCCTCGACAACCGCGGCCACGGCCTTGTCGATGCCGCGCTTGAGTGCCATCGGGTTCGAGCCGGCGGTGACGTTCTTGAGCCCTTCGCGGTACACGGCCTGCGCGAGCACCGTCGCCGTGGTCGTGCCGTCGCCCGCGATTTCAGACGTCTTGGTCGCGACTTCCTTCACCATCTGCGCGCCCATATTCTCGAGCGGATCGGAGAGCTCGACTTCCTTGGCGACCGTGACACCGTCCTTCGTGATCGTCGGGGCGCCGAACTTCTTGTCGATGACAACGTTCCGGCCCTTCGGGCCCAGCGTCACCTTTACCGCATCTGCCAGCTTGTCGACGCCGCGCTTGAGCGCCGCGCGAGCATCAACGCCGAAATAGAGTTCCTTTGCAGCCATGGACCGTGAACCTCAGGCTTGTAGTAGTAGGGAAAAGACGAGAAGACGAGAAGACGAGGGGCGGATCCCGCGGGACCACGCGTCGCCGGTCGCTCTGCGACTGCTTAGGTGTTGATGATCGCCAGGATGTCGGACTCGCGAAGGATCAGGAGGGAGTCGCCCTCGACCGTCACTTCGGTTCCGCTGTACTTGCCATACAACACGCGGTTGCCCACCGAAACGTCGAGCGGGATACGCTTGCCATCCTCGAAACGCCCGGGGCCGACGGCGACGACCTCGCCCTGCTGCGGCTTCTCCTTGGCGGTGTCGGGGATATACAGGCCCCCGCGCATGGTCTCCGCATCTTCGAGCGGCTTGATGACCACACGATCGGCGAGCGGTGCGACCTTGGTCGCGCTCTTCGTGCTCATAGGGAACAACCCTCCTTCAATGGGTCCGGAATGAATGAACTGCCTGAACACTTCCTCAATCAGCACTCAACACGCAGGAGTGCTAACCGAAGCCTGAACGTACGTCGGGCCGCAGTCGCAATCAAGGGCGGTCAGGCCGTCCTGACTAGAAAATCGACTCGTAGGCGCTCACGCACGCCGCTCGTAAGTCGTTTCGTAACAGGCACATCCATTCGGTGCGTCAGCCGAACGATCGCACTCGCCAAGCTAGGTTCACCGGCCGGCCCTGCCCTCCCTCAGGTCAGCAGGTCGTACGCCAGCTGCAGCCCGATCAGGGTCAGATAGGGCTCCACGCGGTCGATCGTGGCACAGAGCGGCGCGATCATCGGGGCCAGTCCACCGGTCGCGATCACGATCGGGACGCGCTCGGTCGGCCATTCCTGCTTGATCCGTCGGACCAAGCCGTCCACGGCGGCGGCGGCGCCGAGCACCACTCCCGAGCGAATGCATTCCTCGGTCCGCCGACCAATGACGCGCGTCGGGGCGACCAGCTCTGTCGCCGGGAGCTTGGACGTGCGACGAAAGAGCGTCTCTGCCGACGTCCGGATACCGGGTGCAATCACGCCGCCGAGGAAGACGCCGTCAGCCGTGATGCAATCGTACGTCGTGGCAGTTCCGAGGTCGACGACGATCGTATCGGCGGCGTGCAGGTGGCTGGCCGCAAGCGTGTTGATGATCCGGTCCGCGCCCACGGTCAACGGCTCGAGCACGTCGAGCGTGATCGGCAAGGGAGAGCGGGCATCGATGACGATGGGGCGCACATCCGACAACAGCACGCATGCTTCCACGAGCGGATCAGTCATCGAGGGGACCACCGAACCGATCGCCACTCCGTGCACCTGACCGGGCTCGATCGGAACCGTGGCGAGGAGTCCCCGCAGCGTCAGGGCGAGTTCGTCCGGCGTGCGCGTGACGTCGGTCGTCAGGCGCCAGTGACCACGTAGCGTGGCCCCATCGAACAGCCCGACGGTGGTTTCGGTGTTGCCGACATCGAACACGAGGATCATGGTGTCTCTCCGTCGAGGAGAAGCGACCCGCTGGCGCAGCGGACAATTCCCGCCGGGGTCTCGATGAGGAGGCAGTTCAGGGCCTGCAGCAGACGCCGCCTGTCATCGACC
>JBDTUA010000553.1:0-2729 GCA_040007995.1 Gemmatimonadota bacterium
TCACGCGCTCCAGCGCGTACGCGATGGCGTGCGCGAGCTCCGCAAGCGAGTGAAACACGTCGTGCCGGAGTGGCGCCAGGATCTCGCGCTCGACGATCTGCACTGCCGTCTCGACCTTCGCCTTGTCGCGGGGATGGCGGACGCGCGCGGGCAGGATCGCTGTGCCGTAGTGCGTCGCGAAGTCTTGATACGTCGCGTGCACCGTAGGCTCGTAGTAGCACGGCTGCGTGACCGCCGACCTCAGATTGTCGGGCACGATCAGCGCCGTCACGCCCCCGAAGTAGTCGACCATGCGCACGTGCGACCCAATCCAGTCGGGCAGCGTCTGCGTCCACGTCGGCTCGGCGAACAGGAGATGACTCGCGCCGAGTGCGCCGACGAAGATCTGCGCCTCGCGCGCCGTGTCGCTCGCCGCATCGTGCACGGGCATCGTCAGCCCGGCGTAGTCGACGAAGGTCTTCTCGCCGGCGACATGCACCTGCCGGAGCGCGGGCTCCACGGTGTCCGTCCACGCCCGGTAGCGCCGACAGAACTGCGTGTACTGATAGCCGTCCGGCGTCTGCTGCTTGTACTCGAGCCAGAGCAGCTGGAGGGTCACGCCTTTCCGCTTGAGTTCGGCGTGGGTCGTCGACCAGTCCGGCACCGCCCGGCCCCCGGTCGGCCCGGCGTCGGTCGCGAACAGCCGGGCGTCGACCCCGGCCTCATCGACCTCGGGCGGCAGTGGCCACACCAGCCCCGCCGCCCGGAAGCGGCGGAGGTACTCATTCACGGTGCTCTGGGACAGCCCCAGCGCCCGCGCGATCTCGCGCTGGCTCCGGCCCTGGTCATACGCGAGGCGGAAGGCCTCGAACACCTGTCGCATGGGAATTCGCTCTGCTGGCAACGCCTCGCTCCGGATGGAAGTCCCGGAGGAGTAGTGCCGGCGGTGAGCGCCCGCGATCCCGCGTCATCCCCTGATCGGCTTCGACCGAAACAGGTGATCGGCTTGGAGCGAAATGGGTGATCGGCTTCGAGCGAAACGGGTGATCGGCATCAACCGAAATGGGTGATCGGCTTAGAGCGAAATCCGCAAGAAGCTCGCCCGCGCGGGCTATGCGGCGTAGCGGAAAGCCGCAGAGAGGCGCGCGTTAGGCCCGTTAGGCGGATCCTCGTCTTCCATTACCCCGATGAACCGTTAGGCAAGGTTCCCACCGGCAGTCGAGCGCCTGCCGACGCCCTCTTCTACATCCTCAACGCCGAAGCTCAGCAGCGGCCGAAGGAAATAGAGCGCGCGCAGCGCGCGCACCACAGCTCGTATGGCTGGTGCCGCGCATGTTATGCGACGCGCAGGGGCGTGATGCGCGCGACGTCGTCCTTGATGGCCTGGCTCGCGTCCCACAGATCCACGCTCTGCTGGGCATTCAGCCAGAATTCGGCTGCGTTGCCAAAGAGGCGGGCGAGACGCAAGGCCATCTCGGGACTCACGGCGCGGCGCTCGCGCAGCAACTCGTTGATCGATTGGCGGGAGACGCCCAGCGATTCGGCGAGCCCGGCGACGGTCAGCGCATAGTCCGGCAGGAAGTCCTCGCGCAGCATCTCCCCGGGATGGGTGGGGCGTCGCTTCATCGGGCGGGTATTCGGAACACTCATGGCGATTCTCCCCACTAGTGGTAGTCGCAGACCTCGACGTCAAAGGCGTCGCCATCGACGAAGCGAAAGCAGATGCGCCACTCATCATTGACGGCGATCGCGTACTGCCCCTTCCGGTCCCCCGTCAGTGCGTGCAGACGATCGCCCGGCGGGACCCTGAGGTCATCCAGCGCAGTGGCGAGGTCGACGTACTCCAATTTACGGGCGGCACGCTTTGCGACGTCGGGCGAAAACCGCTTCGCGGTCCCCGTGGCGAACAGCTCCTGAGTGCGCTTGTCCGCAAACATCTTGATCACGCGTCAAGTGTATAGTGTCACGTGACGCGTGCTAAGCGACCAATGGTTCGGTCGCAGAACGCCACGGTTCACTAGCAGCCGAATCAAATAAGGCGCGCGCAGCGGCGCAGCGCGCGCACCACAGCTCGGCTGGCTGGTGCAACCGTCTGTTATGCGCTCGCTCGGCGGGCGCGGTGGCGCACGGCCGAGAGTCGCTCCGCGAGAAATACCTTGAGCAGCGACTGACACGGTACGTCGCGCTGATTCGCGAGCACCTTGAGTTCGTCGAGCATCCCCTGGGGCAACCGCAGCGAGATGGTCGCCGTCGACGGCTTCAAGTTCGGAAACACCACGGGTTCGGCCTGCGACCAGTCGAAGTAGTCGGTCGCGTCGGCCGTCGCCCAAAACGCGCGCTCCTCCTCGGAGCGAAGCGAGGGCGTGTCCTTAGGGCGCTTCGGGCGAGACTTTGGCAGAAGCAGATCGCTTCTTCCGACTCATCGGGCGGGCTGAGATGACACGGACCAATCCGTCCCGAACGGTGAAGATGACGGTGAGGTGTCGGTCGGCGTTCGTCCGGCCCGGTGCGCTGTAGCGACGTTCCCGGCGCGAGTGGCGCTCGTCCTCCGCCAGCAAGACCGGACTATGGAAGAATACCTCCTCCGACTCCGCTTGCGTGGCCTGGTGCCGCGCCCAGTTCTTGAGCGCGTTCCCGTCATCCCAGTCGAATCCGGTCAGCCCGGATGTGAGGTCATCGAAGCGAGTCACGGCTAACGCATATGCTCATCATATACGTCGCGCCTGCCCCCCACAGCGGGCGCTTGCCGG
>JBDTUA010000554.1:0-2720 GCA_040007995.1 Gemmatimonadota bacterium
CGCGTGGCTCGGCGATCACCCCAACTACGCCGATCTCATCGATTCGAGCAGCTGAACGAGCGGGCGCGCTTGGCGGGACACGCGTGCATCCCGCGCTTGGACCGCGCCGCGAGATTAGTCGACGCGCAACGCCAACATCGGGTCCGAACGCGCCGCCCGCCGCGCCGGCAGGTAGCTGGCCAGCATCGCCACCCCGACCAGCAACACCGACATCCCGCAGAAGGTGAGCGCGTCAAGCGGGCTCACCTTGAACAGAAAGCTCGAGAGCAACCGAGTCGCCCCGGCCGCGAGCGCCACGCCGATCACCACTCCGACCAGCGCCAGCTGCATTCCTTCGCGGATCACGAGGCGCACGACGTCGGTGCGTCGTGCCCCCAGCGCCATGCGCAACCCGATCTCGCGCGTGCGCCGGCTCACGCTGTAGGCGACGATGCCGTACAGCCCAACCGTCGCCAGCAGTAAGCCAACCCCGCCGAGCACTCCGGTCACGATCGCCGCGATGCGCTGCGGAAGAAGGACGATGCTGTTGGCCTCGCGAAGTGGCGTCACCACCGGGCGGGGCAGCGCTGGATCGATCGCCTGCACGACCTGCTGCAACCCCGCAGCCACCGACTCGCCGACTGTGCCTGCGCGCACGAGCACAACCTGGTTCGGCACCCACGCCTGCTCCATACTGAAGAACGCGAAGGCAGGCGTCTCCTCCGCGAGTGACGCGTATTTGGCATCGTGCGCGATGCCGACGATCGTGTACGGTTCGTCGAGGTACTCGAAGCCGCGCCCGAGGGCGCTGCCGTCGGGCCAGAAGCGTGAGGCGAAGGTCTCGTTCACCACCGCGACACGTGGTGCGCGCGCGTCGTCGGTGGCATTGATCGGCCGGCCGCGCACGATCGGCATCCTGATCGCAGAGAAGTAGTCATCGCCGACCAGCGACAACTGGATCGGCTTTCCTTCCGCCTTCCCTCCCGCACCGACGGCCGCCCCCTTCCCGTCGGGCCAGACGTTCCCCGTCGACGTTGCAAAGGCCAACGGCATGTGGTCGGTGAGCGAGACGTCGCTCACCCCTGGGATCGCCTCGAGCCGCTCGCGCAAGGCCCGGTAGAAGGTACGCCCCTGCTGCGAGTCGTAGCCGAACGACTCGGTGTTGATCGATGCGGTCAGCACGCCGTTGGGGTCGAACCCAGGATCCGCGTTAGTCCCCTGGTCGAGTGCCCGAAGGAAGAGCCCCGCAGTGACGAGCAGGACCAGCGAGAGCGCGAGCTGCCCCACGATCAGCGAGTGGCTGATGACGCGTCGCCGCGTCCCGCCGCCCGACGTCCCGTCGCGCAGCCGCGCGGTGATGTCGGTATTCGCTGCCCGCAGCGCTGGCGCGAGCCCGAAGACGAGCCCGGTGAGCAGCGCCATGGCCAGCGCGAAGACGAAGACCCGCACGTCAGGCGAGATCTCCAGCACCATGGGGACGTCGACCGGAATCGTCAGCCGTTCCATCGCCGTCGTTGCTTGGAACGCGAGGACGATCCCCCCCACGCTGCCCAGCGCAAACAGGACGATCACCTCGGTCAACAGCTGCCGCACGAGACGCCCGCGTCCCGCCCCCAGCGCCGCGCGCACCGCCATCTCTCGTCGCCGCGCGATCGCGCGCGCTGAGAGCATCGACGCCACGTTGACGCTCGCGATCAGGAGCACGAGGATCGAGGCCCCCATCAGCAGTCCGACGAAGCCAAGCGCCATCGCGTGCGCGTCGGCGGGCAGCCCGTCCATCTCGGTCAGCCGCACCGAGGCGAAGCGCTCGCGCCACGAGGGCTCGGTCCGCTGGTCGATGTAGCGACGCAGCAGCGAGACCAGCTCGGCCTGTGCGGCCTCGCGGCTCACGCCATCGTTGAGTCGCCCGAAGGTCCACAACCAGAGGTCGTGCTGCAGGTCGCGGTTGGGGCGCAGCTGCTGCTGCATCATCAGCGGTACCCAGGCGTCGACGAGGATCGGCGAGAAGACCCCGTGGAATTCGCGTGGGGCGACGCCGATGACCGTGTACGGGAGTCCGCTCACCCGCACCGTACGCCCCACGATCCCGCTATCGCCGGCGAAGTGCGTGCTCCACAGCGAGTGCGAGATCACGATCACGGGGTGGCTCATGGGCGTCGCATCCTCCTCGGGGACAAAGAAGCGCCCCAGCACGGCGCGGACGCCGAGGACCGTAAAATAGTTGCCGCTGACGAGGTTGCCGTAGACGGTGCGTCCCTCGCCTCCCGACGAGACGGTGAACGTCGCCTTGCTCCACGCCCCCACCCCGGCCAGCGTGCGACTGTTCCGGCGCAGGAAGTCCCAGTATTCGTAGGACGCCGATACCCCCTCGACGTCGTCGCTCGTCCGGCGGTCGATGCCGATCAGTCGCCCAGCGTCGGTCGTCCCCGGGAGCGGGCGCAGGACGATCGCGTTCATCGCGCTGAAAATCGTCGTCACCGCCCCGCTGCCTAACGCAATGACGAAGATGGCGATCGCGGTGAAGACCGGGGTGCGGCGCAGCACACGGAGCGCGTAGCCAGCGTCGGCCAGGACGGTGCCGACGGTGCGCTCCCACCCATAGCTCCGCACCTCTTCTCGCACGGCCGAGGCGCTCCCCATCTCCAGGCGCGTCGCTCGCCGCGCCTCCTCGGGTGTCGCCCCGCCTGCGACGCGAACGGCAGTCGCCTGCTCGAGAAAGTGCTCTACTTCGTCCGCAATCT
>JBDTUA010000555.1:0-2711 GCA_040007995.1 Gemmatimonadota bacterium
TCTCGGTCGACTATCCGGCCGACGTGGAGATCACGTCGGCGGAGGTTGTCGGTGGGCGCGTACGCGTCGATCTCGTCGCAGGCGGTGGAGAGGTCGCGCTGCGATTCCGGCCGCGCTACTACCAGCGCCACCGCGGTCTCGCGCGCTACGAGCCCTGGCGCTATCGGCTCCCGCGCGACGTGCCCGCGGGATGGACGTCGTGGTATGCGTATCGCGACGCGATCACCGAACGCGACGTGCAGCGCGTGGCCGACGTGCTGGCCGAGCGCCTCGCGCCATGGGGATACCGCTGGTTGCAGCTGGACGATGGATATCAGCAACTCCCGATCGGTGTCGTCGATCACTGGTTGACGCCGAACGCCAAGTTCCCCTCGGGGATGGCGGCGCTCGCGTCCTACATCCGGTCGCGCGGTCTTCTCCCGGGGATCTGGACAAACGTCAGCTTTCAGGACAGCGCATGGAGCGCGACCCATCCGCAGTACTTCGTGCGCGAGGCCGACGGCCGCCCGGCATACGGTAATTGGGTGGGATGGGTCATGGACGCGAACAAATCGCCGACGTTCGACGCCCTGCTCGCCCCGGTCTACCGCGGTCTTCGGGACATGGGCTACCAGTATTTCAAGGTCGATGCGCTGCGCCACCTGCGCTACGAAGGCTTCAACAGCCACGCCCCCTATTTCGCCGGCGGTGCGTCGCGCGAGGCGGAGTTACGCGGGGTCATGTCGCGGCTCCGTGAGACGATCGGCAGCGATCGCTTCATTCTTGCCTGCTGGGGCCCGCGCCCGGAGCTGATCGGGCTCGTCGATGCCATGCGCATCGGCGACGACGGCTTCGGATTCGGCGGACTGGCGCAGTACAACTCGTTCAACAACGTGGTGTGGCGCAACGATCCGGATCATATCGAGGTCGGCTCGCGCGACGCCTACGCCGCCGCGATGGCAACGACGCTGACCGGATCGCACCTCATGCTTACGGACAAGGCCGAGGTCTATCGGACCGCACGCGTCGAAGTCGCGCGCCGGACTGCCCCGGTCCTCTCCACTATGCCCGAGCAAGTCTTCGACGTCGACCCGTCGCGCTCCTCGCAATTGTGGCGTGCAGACGTCGAGTTGAGCGGCGCCGGACCGCGCCCACTCGATGCCGACCAACTCCCGGTCACGCACCTCTATCTGCTCGATATCGCACGCCCGTTCGAGCGATGGAGCGTCCTTGGTCGCACCGGCGACGAGCGGCGCTCCGTACGATTCGCCGACCTCGGACTCCCCGACTCGGCCCGATATCTCGTCTTTGAATTCTGGACGAGGACGCTGCTCCACAGTACGCGCGCCGGCTTCACGTTTGCGCCGCTCGACACCACGTATCGCGCGCAGGCCTATTGCATCCGAACCGTCCAGCCGCACCCGCAACTGGTGGCGACCAGTCGACATGTCACCTGCGGCGGTCCGGACCTCGAGTCGATGACCTGGCACGACGACACGCTGGACGGACGCAGCCAGGTCGTTGCGGGAGATTCGTATACGCTCTACGTACACGAGCCCCAGGGGAGCCGATTCCGTGAGGCGCGCGCCACCCACGCGACCGTGACGAGCACCCGCCTGCGTGGTGGACTGCGCGAAGTGCGATTGCAGCCGACGGATGGCGCGGCGGTCACGTGGACGCTGCGCTACGACCCCGCGTCCCGGGTGCCGCGGGACCCACCGGGGGATGCCCGGTAAATGGGCACCGTCCGACGTATTCGGCTCTGCAGCGAAAAAAACGCACGTCGCGCGCGCCGTCCTCGCACCCAAGCGGCTCTCGACGGGTCCGGTGCGCGCTCCGGCGCCCGCGGGCGCCGGCGGCGGCTGATAGGCGTCCCCTAGAACAGATGAAGGATCAACCCGTGAGCCGGGACGGTCAGTCTGCGAGCGCCTGATCCTGCTGGTGCGCCTCGACGAACCAGAGCCACTTGTCGACCCCACGCGAGACTTCAGTCAGGATGTCGGATCCTCCCTTGTCACCGAGCGTGTCCAATTCCTCGATGCCGATGCGCGCCGTTCTTCCAAACTGCGCCAGCACATCCGAGAGCGCCGCCACGTGCTCGGCGCCGGTCGTCAATGTGAGAGGATAGTCCAGCAGCTGCGTGCGTGCGGCGACGATGCGCGCCGTCCCTTCAGCGACTCCGCCGAGCTGCACGATACGCTCCGCGATCAGGTCCACATACTCCGCGACCGCTTCATTGACGTCGTCGAACAACAGGTGCAATGCGATGAACTGCGTCCCCTTCACGTTCCAGTGCGCCTGCTTGCACTGGGTCTGCAGGTCGATACAGTCGGCCAGCCGCTGGTTGAGCAATGGGACGATTTGAAGTCGGGCGTCGCTCGGCAGGTCGTTCTTTGTGGCAAACATACGGGGGGCGTCGAGCGAGGCGCTCGACGACGCGTTACGAGTCGCGGATTTGGAACTGGGCATTGGGGCTCCGGAATGTTGAAGCGTGCTCGGGTGGTCGTCTTCGCGAGCGATGGGATATCCTGCATTCTAAGGGAACGCCGGGCGAGCGCGTCTCCCGAAGGGAGAGACTTTTGTCGCAAAGGCGGAAAGGAGAAGGCCGTCCACTTCTCATGCGATACCCGTTCGTAGTAGGAAAAGACCACGCGCCCGCGTGATGTCGGAGCGTTCCGCAGGAGTAAAGAGAGCACGGAACGGCTTTCCTTACGATTCGGCGGCAGCGCAAT
>JBDTUA010000556.1:0-2710 GCA_040007995.1 Gemmatimonadota bacterium
ACCCATGCGGAGCGAGATGCGCCCCCAGTGATTCGTCCGCCCCCCGAGCATGCGGGAGCGCCACCAGGCGAACTTGCTCCCGGGCGCGGTGGTGTACGGCTCGCCGGGCACCTCCCACCCACCATCGACGGTCGCGTCGTAGAAGCCGAACGGCTTTTCCTTCGACCCCGCAGCGCGCAACGGCGCCTCACGAGGGAGGTTGAACATCGCCGTCTCGGTTTGCGGGTCGTAGTGTCGACCGGCTTCGAGGACGAGCACCTTGAGTCCCGCGACACCGAGCTGGTACGCGGCCATGCCACCGCCCGCGCCGGAACCCACGATGATGACGTCGTACTCGGTCTGCGACTTGGGGCTGTTCTGGAACACCCGTCTCGTCTCCTTGAGGGTCGCTGCCAATCTAAGGACCGACGCCACCATCGCGAGCCACGAGGCACGATCGCGCGCGCGCGGTGGCCCGGGGCGGTCGCGGTGGCTACGTTCGAACATTCGATCGCAACCTGGAGAGCGCGTGAGCGACCCGTCCGAGCGTGAATCGGCGCGCGCCGAGCACCAGCGCGCCTTGCAACAGTTCATCAGCGCAGCGCGTGCCGTTCCGGATGCCGCGTGGGAGCGGTCGCGCCCGGACACCAAATGGTCGCCGGCGCAAGTGGCCGAACACCTTCGCCTGTCGTACGCGATCGTGGCGCAGCAGCTCGCCGGCGGGACGGGGCTCCGCGTCCGGACCCCGTGGTGGCTGCGCGCCGTGCTGCGCTGGCGGGTCCTCCCGCGCATCCTCAAGGGCGGCGCCCTTCCCGACGGGGCTCGTGCGCCGCGCGAGATCCGTCCCGGCTCGGGACCGTTCGATCGAGAACAGACGCTGTCGG
The DNA here is from genome assembly GCA_040007995.1 of Gemmatimonadota bacterium. Classification (GTDB taxonomy): domain Bacteria; phylum Gemmatimonadota; class Gemmatimonadetes; order Gemmatimonadales; family Gemmatimonadaceae; genus SCN-70-22. The sequence goes on from JBDTUA010000556.1 coordinate 864, forward strand.
CGCTCACGGTCTCGGCATCCGTCGCCGAGGCGGCGATGCTGCGCGAGTGGGACGATCCGGCGGCGCGTTTGACGCACCATGTCTTCGGTGCGCTACGGGCGCCGGTGGCGATGCGTCTCGCCGCCGTGCACACGGCGCATCACGCGCGGCAGCTGGACCCGCGGAGCGTCTGAGCGTGGACAATCTCACGCACACGATGGCCGGAGCGCTGCTCGCCGAGTGCGGCCTCAAGCGACACTCGCGGCTGGCATACCCGGCACTGCTCATCGGCGCGAACCTCCCCGACATCGACGTCGCCTCGTACCTCTTCGGCGACGGGTTGACGGGGCTGACGTTCCGACGCGGGTGGACGCATGGTGTCCTCGCAATGGTGGTGCTACCCGTCGTCCTCACATTGCTCCTGATCACCTGGAGCCGATATCGGCGGTCGCGCTCGTCGGTGGTGGCGCGGGCGAGCAGGGCGCCGGTTGCGGTGCGCCCGCTGATCGTGGTGGCAGCGATCGGAATCTGGTCGCACCCACTGCTCGACCTGCTGAACAACTACGGCGTGCGACTCCTGATGCCCTTCTCCGATCGGTGGTTCTACGGGGACGCGATATATATCGTCGATCCGTGGATCCTCGCCCTGCTCATCGGCGGGACGTGGCTGAGCCGGCGCCGGGCGCGGCAGGGGCGCTCCCGGCGCAAGACCGCGCGCGTCGCGCTCGTCGGGCTGCTCGCCTACGTGGCGACGATGATCTACATCAGCCACGCATCCGTCCGCCTCGTGGCGGACGCAGCCGGGCGGAACGGCATACTCTCGCCCCGCACGATCATGATGTCGCCGGACCCGGCGCTGGCCACTACGCGCACGGGGTTGCTCGACAGCGGCAACCACTACGAACGATGGCGCGTCGACTGGCGTCCGTGGGGTTCGCGTGTCGAACGGCTCACCGGCGACATTCCAAAGGGCGACGACGACCCGCGCGCCGCCTTGGCGCGGGCGACGGAGCGGGGGCGCCGCTACCTGGCCTGGTCTCGCTTTCCGTTCTTTGTCTGCGGGGTCGACGGCGACCCGGCCCTGGTGCACCTCGGCGATGCTCGGTATTCGGAGGGGCCGCTCGAGAGCTGGTCGACGACGCGCGTTCGGGTGACGCCCGGCGCGCCTTAGTGTACCGATGCCGCGCCGCGCCGGTGCAACGGAGTCAGCGCCTCGGTTCGCCCCAGCTGCTATCTCCTCCTCCACCGGCGCGTCATATCTTTTCGGCGCGCGTGGTCGCACGTTGGGATGGCGAGCCCGCTCCGCCGAGCGCCGCGCCGCGTCTCACCAGCCCCGGGACCCCCTGATGGCTCTCTCTCGTTCTTTGTCGTTCCACGCACGGCGCATCTCCCGCTCTGCCCGCTCCGTTGCCGTCGGACTCGTGGCTCTGCTATCGACGACCGGCTGCTTTACCTACCGCCCGGTCACCGTCGCCGACCTGCAGCCCGAGATGACCGTGCATATGCAGCTGACCGCCGTCGCCGTCGATCGCCTGCGGAACGCCCCGAACGGCGAACGACGCCTGCTCGACGGCTTCGCGCTCGACGGCATGGTTACGAGTGCCGGCGAGGACAGCGTGATCGTCTCGGTGCCGACGAGTAACGCGAGCGATCCCTCGATGCGCGCGATGCAGTTTCGGCAGCCCCTGACGATCCGCCGAGGCGAGGTCGAGCAGATCCAACTCCGTACACTCGACCGCAAAAAGACAACGTGGGTCGCCGTCACGCTGAGCGTCCTCGGCGTCGCCGCGGCCGCGTACGCGATCCGGAGAGGTGGCGAGGCGACGGGATCGACGCCGGTGCCGGGGGGGCCTAATGAGAGTAGGGGG
>JBDTUA010000557.1:0-2634 GCA_040007995.1 Gemmatimonadota bacterium
GAGGACTACCGCCAGCAGCAAAAACGACGCGATCAACAGCACCGGCGGGATCGACGCGGTACGCTGCTCGATGAACGGTGTGAGGGCGTACCGTCGAGGTTCTGAACGGCGAGGAGCAGTACCAACACGGACAGAGCGACGTTCGGGCCTTGCGCCGTGACAATCAAGCCGACGGGGACGCCGACGATGTTCAGTAATCGTCGATTATCCGACGGTACTTCGCCTCAACGAGCATGAACAGCCCATAGCACTGCAACCCGATGGCGACCACGCCCAGGAGCCACACCCCGTAGGGTTGTTGCTCCAGAGTGGCCAGGGCGCCGCCGAAGTCACGGACCTCGCCGGCGTTGGACTGCCAGGCGGCATACGCGAGGAAGAAGCCGATGATGCAAAACACCACCCCGCGCGCCGCGAAGCCGACGATGCCGAGCCAGGTACCCCAGCGCTTTACCGTCTCGCTCATCTCGGCCAGCATTAGATGTCTTCGAACGCGCGCCGTCCGCGCCATGGAAAAGTGGACCAATCCTATCGTCGCGACGGCCAGCGCAGCTAGGCCGACGAGCCATTGGCCGAAGGGCTGCGCCAGAAGCCACACCGTCGAGCTGGTTTCGGAAACGCGGCGTGTCGTCCCTGAACCCGTCGCCAGCGACACGGCCGAGCGTGCCAGTACCAGGTAGATCAAGCCGATCGCGGCATAGCCGATGCGCTTGGCCACTCCGCGGACCGTCGTGCCCTCTCCGCTGGTGTCCAACAACGCTTGCACCAGGCGCCAGAGCGCGTAACAGAGGAGGCCGATGGCCACGGCGATGAGCAGACCCTGGCCGAACGGCAGTTGCACGATCTCAACAAGCGCGCCGGTGGTTCCGCCTGCCGACGCCATGTTGACTACCGACATCGCGGCCAGAATCCCGACCATCAGGTGCACACTGCCCATTGCTGCGAAGCCCACGCGCCCGATCCAGACAATCCACGGGCGTGCCCGTGCCGGTGGCGTCGATCGCATGTGCACGGATCCGGTCGCCATTACGCCATCCTCTCCCGCTACTGAGTGGTTTCCACTGTAGGGTGTCGCCCGAAGCTATCACCCGCGGAGCGCGGCCCCGCTCCACAAGGAACTCGGCACCACGTCGGCGATTCGGACACGTTGCGTAACCACCGCTCTCAGCGACGCGTCGAAGCCATCAGGTCTGCGGGTGTTCATCTCCGTGACCGCGCCCAAAGGTGGGGTGCCACGTGAGCCACGTCGAGTCGGATATTTCCGCCGCGCGTCGGAGTGCGCGCCTGCCCACAAGCTCCCACCCCGCACGCGCCCTACGTCGGCGCGCCGCACCTTGACGCGACGCATCCCTCGCACGACGCTTCGCGACCCGCCAACCCGAGGCCTCATGCGTCGCCCCCCGATCCTCTCCCGCTTCGTTTCCTCCCTCGCGCTCGCAGCGGCCGTCGCCGTGGCGGCCCCGCTCGCGCCACGCCTGCTCGTTGCGCAGGGCGCGGCCCGGTCAGCGGTCGCCACCGACCCCGACGTCCTCGCCGCCACCCGCCTCTTCTCGGCGTGGCTCGAGGGACAGATCGCCTACCGCGGCCTCCCCGGCATATCCGTGGGTGTGGTGAGCGATCAGGAGCTCGTCTGGGCGAAGGGATTCGGCTTCGCCAACGTGAAGGACAAGATCCCGATGACGCCGGCCACGAAGTTCCGCATGGCGTCGCACAGCAAGCTGTTCACGGCGACCTCCATCATGCAGCTCCGCGAGCAAGGGAAGCTCCGGCTCGACGATCCGGTCTCGAAGCACCTCCCCTGGTTCAAGGTGAAGCCCGCCGGCGATGACGACGGCGAGATCACCATCGAGCAGCTCCTCTCGCACTCCTCGGGGCTTCCCCGCGAAGCGGGCGATCACTGGACGACGCACGAGTTCCCCACCGGCGAGGAGATCAAGCGCCTCATCGCCGACCGGCAGGCCCCCTTTCCCCCCGCAACGCGCTGGAAGTACTCCAACCTGGCCTATACCATCGCCGGGATGGTCGTCGAGCAGCTGAGCGGGATGACGTGGGCCGACTACGTGCAGAAGAACATCTACACGCCGTTAGGCATGGACGCCTCGAGCGTCGACAAGGACGTTCCGGGGCTCACGGTCCCTTACGGCCGCCGCCTCCCCGACGGGACGCGCGCCGTGATCCCGTTCATGGATGCGCGCGGCATGGGCGCCGCCACCGGGGTCACCTCGAACGTTGAGGACATGGCGAAGTTTGTCTCCGCGCAGTTCCGGCGCGGGAAGATGGGGGGGCGCCAGATCCTGAGCAGCGGATCGCTGCGTGAGATGCACCGCGTCCGCTCCATGGAGAACGACTGGAGCTCGGGCTACGGCATCGGCTTCTCGTCCAATCGCATCAAGGACAAGACCTGGATCGGCCACGGCGGCGGATACCCGGGCAATACGACGCAGACCTTTATCCAGCTCGACGACAAGATCGGCGTCATCGTCCTGACCAACACGAACGACTCCGACCCCGGCGCCATCGCCCGCCAGCTCATCAACACGGTCGGCACGGCGGTCGCGAAGGCCGCCGAGAAGAAGCAGGAGCCGGTGATTGCGTGGGATCCGGCGTGGGAGCGCTTCGCCGGGATCTACCGCGGGG
>JBDTUA010000558.1:0-2605 GCA_040007995.1 Gemmatimonadota bacterium
ACCCCTGACCTCTTGAATGCCATTCAAGCGCTCTCCCAACTGAGCTACGCCCCCGCTGGCGACGTGGTGGAGCCCGCCGCTTTCAGGAACCGGGTAGTGTATCCGGGAGTAGTATCGAAGTCAAGAAATTCACTCTAGCGCATTCCCCCTCGAGCGGTATTTTGCAGCGACTTTTTCCACTCCCGCGTTAGCCAGACGACGTGCCTTTCCCGCGAGGGTGCTTTCGCGCGGCTGCAGCATGCGCCGCCCCAATGGTTTCACATACTCCAAGTCCACGAGGACTTTCTTCAATGACTGACGTGAAGCGCCGCCGTCGCCGGACGACCCCACAGGGGATCGCGCCGAGCGAACCGGAGCGTGACATCCTCGACCAGTACCTGTACGAGGTCAGCACTTACCCGCTGCTCAAGGCCGCGGAAGAAATCGAGCTCGCTCGCAAGATCCGAGCGGGAGACCAAGATGCGTTGCAGGAACTGGTCAAGCGCAACCTGCGCTTCGTGATCTCGGTGGCCAAGAAGTACCAAAATCGTGGTCTCCCCCTTATCGACCTCATCGGCGAGGGCAACGTTGGACTCCTCACCGCGGCCCGGAAGTTCGATCCGGATCAAGGGGTGAAGTTCATCTCGTACGCAGTCTGGTGGATCCGCCAGGCCATCCTGTCGTCGCTCGCGCGCCAGGGACGCACGGTCCGCGTTCCGCTCAATCGTACGGCTGACCTTTCCCGCATCATCAAGGCGTCAGAGATCCTGCGGCAGAAGCTGCGTCGCGAACCGACCCCCGAGGAGCTCGCGCAGTTGACGGGTCTCTCGGTCGACGTCGTCCAGTCACTGGCGGCGCTCAACACCGGCGACGTGCGTCTCGATGCGCCGATGGATCCCGAAGGCGATCGCGCGCTCATCGAGCGTTTCGTTGCCGACGAAATGCCCGATACGGAAGAAGAAGCAATGAATCGCTTCCTCTCCGACGAGATCGAACTGGCGCTCTCCACGCTGCCGCCGCGTGATGCGAAGGTTCTCCGCCTCTACTTCGGGCTGGAGGGCGGACGCGAGCACACGCTTGAGGAAATCGGATCGATGCTCGGCGTCACCCGCGAACGCGTCCGGCAGTTGCGCGATCGCGCCCTCAAGCGCCTCCGCGAAGGCGACGTCGGACGCGCTTTGTCCAGCTTCGCCGCGTGATCACGATGTAGGGGCACTCGACGGCGTCCGCGCCGTCGCGCAACGCTGCAGCACGTCAGACGGGCGAACCTCCACGGTTCGCCCGTTTGCGTTCGTGCATCCCGCCGCCACTTTTCACCGCCACGTTTCACCTCCGCTCGACCCCGCTTGGACCTCGCGACCGGACCCCCGCACCGCGCCCCTTTCGCCGGTCACAATCATGCTGTTGATTGCCTTGTCCCGAGCGCTCTCCGCCCGGCGCTGACTCGTCTTCTCGTCTTCTCCCTTTGATCTCCCTCCAAAACGTCCACAAGGCGTTCGGCCCAAAGAAAGTGCTGCAGGGATTCTCCCTCGACATCAAGGAGGGAGAAACGATGGTCATCATCGGCTATTCCGGTTCCGGAAAGTCGGTCGCCATCAAGCACATCGTCGGCCTGCTCGAACCCGATGAAGGGCGTGTCGTTGTCGATGACCTTGACGTCCCACTGCTCTCGCGGCGCGAACTCTATGCGCTGCGCGCGCGCATCGGCTACGTCTTCCAGTTCGCCGCGCTCTTCGATTCGCTGTCGATTGGCGAGAATGTCGCGATGGGACTGCGCAAGCAGGGGCAACTCTCGGCGCAGGAGATCGAGGAACGGGTGCACGAGGTACTGGAACTCGTTGATCTTCCCAACGTGCAGGACCGCTTCCCCGCCGAACTGTCCGGCGGAATGCGCAAGCGAGTCGGCTTGGCGCGCGCCATCGCCCTACGCCCGAAATACATCCTCTACGATGAGCCGACCACCGGCCTCGATCCAGTGACCAGCGCCGTCATTGACGAGCTGATGGTGCGCATGCGGGACAAGCTCGGCGTGACCAGTATCGTCATCACGCACGATATGCGAAGCGCGTATCGCGTCGGAACGAAGATCGCGATGCTGTACGAGGGAACGGTGCGACAGGTGGGAACGGTCGACGAAATCCGCAACACCGACGACCCCATCGTGCGACAGTTCGTCGAGGGACGTCCCGAGGTCGACAGCGAGCCCACTCGAGGGAGCTGAGGCGTGACGACGGGGGGAGCATCTGGAGCAACGGCGCATGAGGAGGTCTCGGCAGGCGGAGTCGTGGTGCGCGTCCAGGATGGGCGCCCGATGTTCCTCCTGATCCGCGACTCGTATCGGAACTGGGGATTTCCTAAGGGACACCTCGAGACGGGCGAGACGCCGCACGACGCCGCCTTGCGTGAAGTCGCCGAAGAAACCGGACTCGACGACCTCCGCCTGCGAGGCGAGATCGAGACCATCGACTGGTACTTCCGCTTCCGCGGCCGTCTCATTCACAAGGTCTGTCACTTCTATCTGATGCAGACCGAGAGCGCCGCGACCTCGCCCCAGCGCGACGAGGGGATCACCGCGTGTCGGTGGGAGTCGTTCGAGCACGCCTGCTCGCTGGTGTCATACGAGAAC
>JBDTUA010000559.1:0-2582 GCA_040007995.1 Gemmatimonadota bacterium
TCGCTCCTGATATGCACGTCCGCATGCAGGCGGCCTTCCAGCTGCACACCGACTCAGCGATCTCCAAGACCACCAACTTCTCGCACGCCGCCACCCAGGACGACGTCCGCGCCATTTATGAGCTGGCGTACGACATGAAGTGCAAGGGCGTCACCGTGTACCGCGACGGCTCGCGCGACAACCAGGTGCTCTCCACCGGCGCCACCGACAAGGCCAAGGCCGAGCGCGATGGAACGGGGAAGGAGAGTGTCTCCGACAAGCGCCAGCTCGGCGAGCTGCAGGGAACGATCGCCGAATTGACGTCCGAGGTGGCGCGCCTCAAGAAGACGCTGTTCGAGGTCGAGAGCGAGAACCTCGCCCGCCGCCAGAAGCGAGCGCGCCCCGACAAGCTGCGCGGCACCACGATCCGCAAGGAGACGCCGCTCGGGACGATGTTCGTGAACATCACCGAGGACGATCGCGGCCAGCCGTTCGAGGTCTTCGTCACGTTAGGCAAGGCCGGCGGGAGCGCCATGGCCGACGCCGAGGCGATGGGGCGACTGATCTCGCTCGCCCTGCGCTCGGGCATCCCGATCATGGAAGTGCATCGCCAGCTGCGCGGCATCTCCTCCGATCGCGCCGTGGGCCTCGGGCCGAACAAGATCCTCTCCGTGCCGGACGCCATCGGCATCGCGCTGCACGAGTGGTTCCAGGACAAGCAGGGAGTGCAGCAGGAGCTGATCAAGAGCACGCCGATCGGTGGACCACCGGCGATGGAACAGGTCGTGGTGTCCAAGTCGGCGCCGGTTGCCAGCGGCGCGCAGATGGAGATGGCCGCGCTCGAGGATCAGATGGCCAAGAGCTTCATCGGCACCTGTCCGGACTGCGGGTCGCAGCTGGAGTTTGCCGAGGGGTGCGTGAAGTGTCATGTGTGTGGGTTTTCGGAGTGTGGGTAGGTCGAGAGGATTGTCGTGAAGTGGCGCAGAAGTGCTTTGACACGATGTGAGAAAGTTACTTGACAGCTTGAATCGATAGCGTTTCCGGACAACAAGACGCCGCCGGCCCGAGTGGGACCGGCGGCGTTCGCGTACACGTCCTCTGGTGGGAATGGAGTTCGCCGCGTCGGGTGAAGCCACCCTGGAGACTTTCCGCTTGCCCTGCGGGACGAGGTGAAGCGACTCATTGGGAAGCCCGCGCGTCTGATGATGGACGAGAGGTGAGGGCTGGTACTCACATCGCGGTCCCGAACGCTACTTGCGGTCGAATCCTCTCGAGTCATATCATCGGCGCTCGACCAGTCGGGGAGTTGCGGATGGGAATCGCAAGATTGCAGTGTGCGCGCGTTGTCCTGTGGCTCGTCATGGCCTCCAGCGTCGGTGCCGTGGACTCGCGCGCGCAGTCAGCCGCGAAGGTTGTCCACTACAACGCCGGTGACCGACCGGCCGAGCAGTGGCGGGTCGTCAACGCCCCGCTGCTGACCATCGGCGGTGAGAATGGTGACGGGCCGACGGCTTTCGCCAACGTCGCCGGCGTCGCGCGGCTGTCGGACGGAAGTGTCGTCGTGGCCGACGCTGGCGCGCAGGAGTTGCGTGTCTTCGATGCCACGGGGCGTTTTGTGCGACGCATGGGACGCCGCGGACGCGGGCCGGGTGAGTTTGACGGGCTGCGAGATCTGGCGCACGTCGGCGACACGATCGCGGCCAGTGATAGGTCGGGGCGACTTCAGCTGTTCGCGCCGGATGGAGCTCTCCTCCGTTCGGTGGCACGCCCCACGTATCGGACTCCGTCGGTGGCCTTCCAACTCGGCTGGTTTTCCGATTGGTCGTTGCTCGCAGCGGGATTTCCACCACCGACGGATACGACGGCGTCGCGCCAGCTGGCCCCCATGCTGCTCGTGCGCATCGACCCGACCGGACGCGAACAGGTGCTCGATACTGTTCCGTCCTTCGAGGTGGCGCGAACGGGGGGCGGCCCGCCGATGCCGGTGCAGTTTGCGGCGACGTACCGCGCCGTTACGGTCGGCAATCGATACTGCGGCGGTCACCAACGCGCCTTTGTGATCACCTGCTTCGACCGTGACGGAAGAGCGCTGGTGCGGACGGAGCGCGCGGTGCCCTCGGCGCCGCTTCCCGACGAGGCACGCGAGTACTTCCGAACGACGACACTGCGTGCCAATGCATCGCTGCCGGCGTCCGCCCAGGCGCAGCTTCGGGAGATGATCCGACTCACGCAGTTCGCGGATCACGGGTCCGCCTTCGGCGTACTACGTGGCGCGACGACTGGGGAGCTCTGGGTCGCCCCGTTCGACTATCGCGCCTCTATGATCAACCAGCTCCTCGTGCCGACATCAGACGTGCCGCAACGTTGGTCCGTGCTCGGCGGAGACGGACGCTGGCTCGCAGAGGTGACGTTGCCCGCACGCTTCGCGCTTCTCGACGCGGGGAGAGACTGGGTGGCGGGAGTGCAGCGCGACGCAGACGACGTCGAAAGCGTGGTGGTGCTGCGCCTGCAGCGGCCGTGATCGACGATACGGCGCTACAGTCGGCAGTGGCGCGAGTGTGGGCGCGGGGGGGTGGCTGATCGCCCGGGAGGTGTGGCCGGCC
>JBDTUA010000560.1:0-2581 GCA_040007995.1 Gemmatimonadota bacterium
CCTCGCTGCCCTCGCTGCCCTCGCTGCCCTCGCTGCCCTCGCTGCCCTCGCTGCCGAGCCTAAAGCGCTGAGTTCTCGCGCTCCATCCGGCGCGCTTCCGGGAGGGTCGGGAGTCGGAGTTCGTAGCGGATGCGTTCCCCGGACGGCGAGCTCACGACGTTCACCGTCACCTCGGCGAACGCATGCGCGAGCGCCTGACGCACCGCGTGCTGCAGGCTCCCCTCTCCAGTGAAGATCGGCTGCCCCGACGGCTGAGGCGCCTCGAAGACGAGGCGCACCCATCGCGTGTCGCCGGAATACGTGAACTTGAGCGCCCCTGCCGCGCCGGAACGGAGCGCGTTACCCGCGCCGCTTTCGAGCACGACCAGGAGGCAGCGCAGGAGGGCGGACGGTCGCACCAGGAGCGGGTACGTTTCGGGGTCGGCATCGACTTCCACCGCGATCTTGTGCAGGTCGGCATGGTGGCCGTGCAACTCCAGAACCTGGGGAACGATGTCCTGCAGGCGCACTGGCTCCGACCCCGCGAACGGCTCGGCTGGCATGCACCGAAAGAGCTGGAGCAGGTGGTTCAGGTGTGTCACTTCCTTCGCCAGCGCCGCGACGATTTCCGGCTCGAACGGCTCGCCATCCCGAAAGATGCCAACGACGGCCTCGAGGCTCGCGACACGGTTGGTCAGCTGGTGATTCAGCCCCTTCAAGACCTTTTCGCTCACCCGGAGCCACTGGTCACCCCAGAAGCGGGACGGGGTGGGACCTTCGTTGTATAGCTCGGTTGAAACGTGCTCGATCTGTTCCAATGCTTGACTCCGGTACCGCTCGAGAAAGACAGTCATCGGTGCGCGTTCGGTGATTCGAGAACCATAAGCCTCTCGAACCGGATGACGATCAATACGCCGTGTGCGGTACCGGCACAAATTTCCGGCCGGTGACTTCGGTCGCCACTCGCGACCCGGGCGCGTCGAGACACGCACCCCGGTCGCTGGCGATGCGTCAGGTGGTCGGCGCCGCGAGGTACGGGAAGGCGGCGCTGAACGGCTTGTCGTTGGCACCGACGTTGTCGGTCGTGAGCCCTGGGGAGACGTTGTTCGGGTTGAGCAGCGGCCCGAAGATCGCGAGCAGGCCGGCATCGACGACGTCGTCGGTCAGCTTGCGACCGCCGTATCCGTCGGCCAACGCCCACGTGAGCCAGCCGGCCGACGTCCCTGCCTTGTCGGTCTGGATAATGAGCATGTCGGGGAGCAGGACCGAGGCGAGCGTGTTCGCGAGTGAGGCCTCGCGCCCGGCCACTGTCGTGACGAAGCTCTTCAACTCCGTGGCGTGGTTGGCCACGTCGGTGGACGGCATCCCCTTGTTGTGGAAGCCGTGATTGCGCTTGGCTAGCGTGACTTCGCTGACCAGCGGATTTCCCAGGCGTTCCACCTGGTTGTAGACGCGCGTGAAGGAGGGCGCTGTGGTCTGGTTGTCATCGCCGCACGCCGACAGGGCGAGCGTCGACGCGGCAAGCGCCACGGTGGTCAGACGAAGGGTCAGGTTTCGCATATCGGCAGGTCGCATTGAGGTCGAATGTGGTTGAGGAGGGATCAGCGGCTGATGGTCGCCCAGACGCCGAGCTTCGGTGTTCCGCCCGCGGTGAGCTGGCTCGTCGGCAGTTCGATGACCACGGCGAGCGCATTGAATCCGCGCAGGAAGTCGACCGCCTGACCGGCGGGGCGAAAGGCGGTTGCCGTCGGCGTGTCCGGCAGCTGCGACAGCGCTCCTGTGGCCGGTTTGCGATCGGGGATGATGCGGAAGAACTGTTCGAGATCGATGAAGAACGGGTCGTCACGCAGGCCAGCGAAGACCTGCATTCCGGTGGTGGATCCGAGCGTCGCGTTCATGTTGCCGCTGACGGACGGCCCTGAGGTGATGATCGTGTTGGCGGTGCCGGTCTCGTTCGGCGCCACTGGCCCGCGCACCGTCACGCGCTGGTTGATGCCCGCGCCGTCGAAGGTGATCTGGAAGACACGATCCTCGACGCCGTCGCCGGAGTTGTCGACCTTGATCTGGTAGAGCAGGTTGGGGTCGAAGGCTGCGGTGGCGGCCTGCCCGGGAGTAATGGGCGACGACGTCGTCAGCACGAGGGCGATGCGATCGGCCGACGACCCGGGAAAGGCGTAGACATCGTTGATGTCCATGCGCGGCGACAGTTCGACCTCCGGGGTATCCATATGGTCGGAGGCGCGCAGCATCGACGCTGCGGAGACGAGGACGATCGCGGAGAGGGATAGGACGGAAGCGGCGACGACGCGGCGACGCGTGCGCGAGCTTCCGCGCGCTTCCGCAGCGCGCGACCTGAAAATTGGCGACATCTGGTGGGGCTCCTCAGTATCGAGTGGGGCGGCGCAGCATGCGCGCGCTCATCCCAGGTACGCCCTGGTCTCACGATTGGATTGGTCGCGACCAGGCGCACAACGAGGAGTTGCCATGCCGATACTGGGTAGCGCACGATCTAGCGCCCGCTCCGTTCGCCACGCTATCTCACCAAGAACTTCCCGCCCCCGCCCCCGCCCCCGTCTTCTCGTCTTCTCGTCTTCTCGTCTTC
>JBDTUA010000561.1:0-2579 GCA_040007995.1 Gemmatimonadota bacterium
CCGCTCGACGCGGAAACGATGACGCCGGCGTCGGAATGGTTGGGTGGGGAGGCGCTGGGGGAGGTATTTTGGATAGCGGGGGGGCCCCCCGCACCACCACCCGACCCGCTCCCCGATGCCACCGGCGCCGTGACAGGAACCGCCGCCGCGACGCTCGCGTCGGTCTCCAGCCGAGCCACCACCGCCTGCACGGGGACTGTCTGGCCGTCGGTCACCAGTATCTCGACCAGCACACCGGCGGACGGCGAGGGAATTTCCGCGTCCACCTTGTCGGTCGAGATCTCGAACAACGGCTCATCGCGCTTGACGCTGTCGCCGACCTGCTTCAGCCAGCGGGACATCGTCCCCTCGGCGATCGATTCCCCCATCTGGGGCATCACCACGTCGATGCGAGCCAACGGATCTCCCTCTCGTCTATCGGTTCGCGGCGCCGAAGCACCGTCAAAAAGTTCGCGGCGCCCACAGACGCCAAGCGATACAACCTACCTACCCTGCGGCACTCCCCCAGACCACCCCATCCCCCTTCCTACCGAGGTGCTGCCTAACGTTCTCGCCTACCAGTATAGCACCCCGGACTGCGCGGGACCGACGCCTCAGCGCTTCCGCGTGAGCCGGCGCAGCACCAAAAGCGGGAGCGACACGGCTCCCAGCAGCCCCCCGACGCCGACGTAGACATACCAGTTGCACACCGGCAAGCCATCACACCCGGGTGCCTTCCGGAGACCGTCGATGAACTGACCGATCAGCACCGCCACCATTCCACCGCTGAAGCCGCCAATAACAAAGGTAAAGCACCCGAGCCCGAACTTCCTCCCGAATGCGATGGCCGCCTCGTTCTCCGCTCGCGTAGACACCCGCCCCGAGGGCTCGCCGGACCACCCTGCCTCCGACTCGCGTCCCGCTCCATCGCCCTGCTCCCCCTCGGCCATCAGTACTTTCCCACCCAGCGCGCCGCGCGCACGATGTCGCTCACCTGTGGCAGGACGAAGTCCTCGAGCGCGGGGGCGTACGGCAGTGGCACATCGTGGGCCGTCACGCGCATGACCGGGGCGTCCAGCCAGGCGAAGCATGACTCGTTGATCCGCGCCGTAAGTTCTCCCGCGATTCCGCCGGTTCGCGTATCCTCGTGCACCACGAGCACCCGATTCGTCTTCTTCACCGTCGCAAAGATCGCCTCGTCATCCAGCGGCGCCAGCGAGCGCAGGTCGATCACTTCGACCGAAGTCCCGTCGTCCCGCGCAAGCTGCTCCGCCGCTTCCAGTGATTTGTGCACCGCCGCTGCATAGGTAATGATCGAGAGGTCGGTCCCCTCGCGCGCCGTCCGGGCTCGGCCGATCGGCACCACGCCGTCGCCACTCGGAAGCGTTCCCTTGATGCGGCGATACAGGTACTTGTGCTCGAAAAAGAGGACGCAGTCGTCGTCGCGGATCGCGGCCTTCATCAGTCCGTAGGCGTCTTCGACCGTCGCCGGATAGACGACCTTCAGTCCCGGCGTGTGGATGAAGCCGGCCTCCGGATTCTGCGAGTGGAACGGACCGCCGCGCACATAGCCGCCGCTCGGACCGCGCACCACCATCGGACACGGGAGAAAGGCCCGGTAGCGAGCGGTCGCCACGTAGTTGGTGAGCATGTCATACGCGTTGGCGATGAAGTCGATGAACTGCATCTCGACCACCGGTCGCAACCCCATGTGGGCGGCGCCGGCGGCCGCCCCGACGATGCCGATCTCCGAGATGGGGGCGTCGATCACTCGCGCTTCGCCATACTTCGCCTGCAGCCCTTCGGTGACCTTGAAGGCCCCTCCGAACGCGCCGATATCCTCGCCGAGGCAGAAGACGTGCGGGTCGCGCTCCATCTCGTCAAAGAGCGCCTGCCGGATCGCCTCGAGATAGGTGATCTCGCTCATGGCCGCCCCTCGCCCGCGGGTTCGCTCCAGGTCCCCCACCCCTCCGGGCGTTCATTGGCTTCCACCGCCGCGCGCGTACCCTCGCGGAACCAGAGCGGCGTCTCGGCGGGGGGGTCGGCGTAGATCCCGGTCAGGCAGTCGAGCGGCTCCGGAAGGGGAGATACCTCAGCCACCTGTGTCGCGGCATCGACCTCCGCCCGCACGCCCTCATCGGTCGCGTCCAGCTCCGAGGCGGAGAAGCCAAACGAGTCCTGCAGGACGCGATGATACCGGTCGATCGGGTCGTTGTGCGTGGCCCACCAGTCGGTCTCGCCGTCGGGGACGTACGACTGGTTATCGTGCTCCGCGTGACCTTTCCGTCGGTAGGTGATGAGCTCGACCAGCGTCACACCACCGCCACTGCGCGCCCGGTCCACTGCGCGTTTCGCGACGTCGTAGACCGCGAGCACGTCGTTGCCGTCGGCCTGTTCGGCCGCGACCCCGTAGCCCGCGGCCTTGTCGATCATCTGGAGGGCCGCGGTCTGCTTGCTGGTGGGCGTCGAGTACGCGTATTGGTTGCTCTCGACCACGACCACGAGCGGGCAGCGCTGCACGGCGGCGAAGTTGATCCCCTCGTGGAAGGCACCGGTCGACGTCGCGCCATCGCCGACGTACACCAGGCCGACGCGATCCT
>JBDTUA010000562.1:0-2555 GCA_040007995.1 Gemmatimonadota bacterium
GGTCCTCGGATCGCGCTCGTGCTGGGAGGAGTGCAGATTGAACGTCGCGGGCCGCTAAACCATCACCACTCGCCTGGATGAGCAGCCGCAGGGACGCGTTGTGCTCTTGTCCCGGAAGCGCAGCGTAGCGGCGTGCGGTCGGGTAGTTAGCAGCGGCTCCAATTCGCCGTCCGTTGGCGCTCACTCATTCCTCCGCGACCCTCGATGCTCACTTTGACAGAGGCGGAACGCTGCCGCTCAGCCAACTCCTTCACGGTCTCGTGGCGTTCGCCCACGGGACATCCTGTGGGAGGTACCGCGTGACCTCCGCGCCAACGCTCAAGGTGAACACCGGCCTCCCCGACGACCCGCTCTGGTACAAGGACGCGATCATCTACCAGGTTCACGTCAAGGCCTACCGCGACAGCAGCGGCGACGGCTACGGGGACTTCCGCGGGCTGATGGAGAAGCTCGACTACATCCAGTCGCTTGGGGTGACCTGCGTCTGGCTGCTCCCGTTCTACCCCTCGCCCTTGAAGGACGACGGATACGACATCGCGGAGTACAAGTCCATCAACCCGACGTACGGGTCGCTGGAGGACTTCGCGCGGTTCCTCGAGGAGGCGCACCGGCGCGGGATCCGGGTGGTGACGGAGCTCGTCATCAACCACACGTCGGACCAGCACGAGTGGTTCCAGCGTGCGCGGCGCGCGCCGAAGGGGAGCCCGGAACGCGACTGGTACGTGTGGAACGACGACCCGAACACATACGCCGGGACACGCATCATCTTCACCGACACCGAGACCAGCAACTGGACGTGGGACCCGGTGGCGCAGCAATTCTTCTGGCACCGATTCTTCAGTCATCAGCCCGACCTCAACTTCGACAATCCCGAGGTGCTGGAGGCGGTGCTCGACGTCATGCGCTTCTGGCTCGACATGGGGGTGGACGGGCTGCGCCTCGACGCGATCCCGTACCTGATCGAGCGCGACGGGACAAACTGCGAGAATCTTCCGGAGACGCACGTGGTGCTCAGGAAGATGCGCGCGGCGCTCGACGCCGAGTACAGCGGGCGCGTCTTCCTCGCGGAGGCGAACCAGTGGCCCACGGACGTGCGGCCGTACTTCGGCGACGCGAACGAGTGCCACATGGCGTACCACTTCCCGCTCATGCCGCGGATGTTCATGGCGGTGCGGCGCGAGGACCGGACGCCGATCGTCGAGATCATGGCGCGGACGCCGGAGATCCCCCCGGAGTGCCAGTGGGCGATCTTCCTCCGCAACCACGACGAGCTCACGCTCGAGATGGTGACGGACGAGGAGCGCGACTACATGTACAGCGAGTACGCGAAAGACCCGCGCATGCGCATCAACGTGGGGATACGGCGCCGGCTCGCACCGCTGATGGACAACGGGCGGCGGCAGATCGAGATGATGAACGCGCTGCTCATGTCCATGCCGGGGACACCGATCGTCTACTACGGCGACGAGATCGGGATGGGAGACAACGTCTTCCTCGGCGACCGCAACGGCGTGCGCACCCCGATGCAGTGGAACGGGAGCTGGAACGCCGGCTTCTCCGACGCCGATGCCGCGGCGCTGTACAGCCCCGTCATCGTGGATGCCCCCTACGGCTTCCAGGCGGTGAACGTGAACTCCTCGGAGCGCACGCAGACCTCGCTGCTGCGGTGGATGCGGCGGCTCATCGCCGTGCGCGGCGAGTCGCAGGCGTTCGGGCGCGGGACGATCGAGTTCCTAAGTCCGGAAAACCTGAAGATCCTCGTCTATCTGCGCGAGTACGGCGGCGAGTCGATCCTGTGCGCCTTCAACCTCTCGTCCGGTGCCGAGCCGGCGGAAATAGACCTGACGCGCTTCGTAGGACGGGTGCCGGTGGAGATGTGGAACAACCGGCGCTTCCCGGCGATCGGGGAGCTCCCGTATCTCCTCACCTTTGGTCCGCACACGTTCTACTGGTTCCGGCTGGCGCGGCCGGAGGAGGTGGCCGCGCCATGAGTTGTTGACCGATCCGTACGCGTTCGGCCGCTCAACCCATCTATCGCGTGCTGATGATCACCCCGTCGTAGTCAGACTCGCGCAGGTACAGGATCTCGATCTGGTCGCCCGGCCGCCAGCGGTCGGCCACGGTCTGGGACACCAGGTCGCTTGCGCGGTACGGCTGACCGTCGGCCTCGAACTGGAATCGGACTCGACCAATCCGACCGCCCAACTCGTCTTTCTCGCCCTCAATCGCGGTCACCTCGGCGATGGCGGGAGTGCCGAGCGTGAAGAAGTGCTTCAACCGCCGCCGGCGCGTCGCGCCCACTGCGGCGATCATTGCCGGGAGGATCCCGAAAGTGATGGTCCCAATGAAGATCGCGACGCCGACACCCCAAAGGTTGTCAGCCACCGGAATACCCCCCGGATTGGCGTGCCGCCAGAGCGACGGCGCCAGTTTCCTGTAGCGCTCCGCGGCCTCACCCACCAGGGCGCGAGGTGCGGGGGCAAGGTCCATGAGCGAATCAGGCGATCGAATCAGTAGCTGTCCCGGGTGTGCCACGGGCGTGAGTGCGACGCCCT
>JBDTUA010000563.1:0-2546 GCA_040007995.1 Gemmatimonadota bacterium
CGAAGCTCGTGAAGATGCGAATGGTACGGGAACGTCCCGCTGCGCGGAGGGGTGCGACGCATGATGACGGTAGAGCGCCCATCGCGCTGATCCACGTCATGTGAAGTCAGCACTCTGCGAACTCTGCGAACTCTGCGGTTCAAATGCCCTTCCTGGCGTCGCACGCCAAACGCCAATCCGGCGCCATCGCCAGCCTGCTCAAGCCGGCGACCAAGAAGGAGCGGGTCCACGTCCTCACCTGCAACGTCGTGTCCGGCATCGCCGTTCGCGATGGCCCCTCCCTTCCCCTTGCTTACCGAGTGGAGTCGCATTACCGTCCTATCGGTAACCGATTGGAGAACCCCGTGAGCAAGCCGAACGACCTGGTGCAGGGGACGCTGGACCTGCTCGTCCTCAAGATGCTGGCGCTGCAGCCGATGAACGGCTGGGCGATCGGACAACGTCTCAAGCAGCTCTCCGCCGACGTCCTCCAGGTCAGCGACGGCTCGCTCTATCCCGCCCTGCACAAACTCGAGCAGGAGGGATGGGTCACCGCCGAGTGGCGGCTGAGCGAGAACAACCGCCGCGCGAAGTTCTATTCGCTTACCCGCGCCGGTCGCAAGCAGCTCCAGCTGGAGAGCGGGAACTGGGAACGCCTCGCCGATGCCATTACGGCGCTCGTCCGACTGCAGGAGGCGTGAGATGACGCTCGACCGCTGGCCGAGTATCCTGGCCCTCCGCCTCCGTTCGCTCTTCCACCGACACGATGTCGAACGCGAGCTCGATGAGGAGCTGCAATACCACATAGAAGCACAGACCGCTGAGTACATCCGATCGGGAATGTCCCCCGCCGCGGCGCGCACGGCGGCGCTCCGCGCACTCGGCGGCATCGAATATCAGAAGGAACAGGCGCGCGATACGCGTGGCACGCGTCCCCTGGAGGAGATGTGGTCGGACCTGATCGTCGCCGTGCGCCGACTGCGTCGTGCGCCAGGCTTCGCCCTGGCCGTCATCCTCACGCTGGCGCTCGGCATCGGGGCGAATACCGCGATGTTCACGATGCTGCGCGGGACGCTCCTCCGTCCGCTCCCCAATCGCCACGGCGAGCAGCTGGTCTACCTGCGACAGACAGCCGCAGCCAATGGCGACGAGGGGGTGAACTTCTCCATCCCCGAGGTCGCCGAGTACCGCGCCACCTCGAAGTCGCTGTCGGCGATCGCCGAGTATTCGTCCGTCATCCCCTTCACTCTGGTGGGAGGCGACGGCGTCCCGGTGCGCCTGCGCGCGGCGGTCGTCAGCGGCAACTATTTCGAGGTGATGGGTCTCGAGCCGGTGCTGGGGCGCCTGACGACCGACCAAGATGACGGCCCGGCCGCACCCTCGGTCACGGTACTGTCGCACCAGTACTGGATGCAGCATTTCGGCGCCGACTCGAGCGTCATCGGACGCTCCGTTCGTCTCAACGACCAGAGCTCGACAATCGTCGGGGTCGTGCAGGACGCGCCGCACTATCCTCGGCGCAGCGACATCTTCGTGAATACGGTCGCCAGCCCGCACCACCTGAGCGCCACGATGGTCACCGACCGCTCCCATCGCATGACGGAGCTCTTCGGGCGACTGGCGCCGGGCGCCACGGTTGAGCAGGCGCGCGACGAGCTGACGCGCATCGCCTCCTCGATGTATTTGGACCACCCGGAGGCCTACGCGAAGGCGGCGCACTACGCGGTATCGCTCAAGACGCTCCGCGATGCGCTCAACGAGCGCGCGGCGCTCACCTTCTGGATGCTGATGGGCGCGGCGACCTTCGTCCTCCTCATCGCCTGTGCCAACGTCGCCAACCTCACGCTGATGCGCGGCGTGGGGCGCGAGCGCGAGATGGTGGTGCGCTCGACGCTGGGAGCCGGCGCGGGACGCCTCCGGCGCCTCCTGCTCGCTGAGAACCTGGTGCTGGCGCTGGTCGGTGGGGCGTTAGGCGTGTTCGTCGCGTTCGCGGGTCTCCGACTGTTAGTGTCGTTCGCGGCGCAGCTTTCGACGCGCGCCAACGAGATCCGGGTCGACGGCGTGGTCCTGGCCCTCGGCGTCGCCACGAGCCTCGTGGTGGCGGTAGTGCTCTCGTTCGTGCCGCGTGTCGGCGGCGATCGCGGACTCTCGGCGTCGCTGGCGGCGGCGGGACGCCGGAGCACGCTCGGCCGCGCCGGACAGCGTGTGCAACGCTCGCTCGTCGTGTTGCAGCTGGCCGTCTCGATGATGCTGTTGACTGGTGCCGGACTGCTGGTGCGCACGCTCACCAACCTCCAGGCGGTCCCGATCGGGATGGACGCCGAACAGGTGCTCACGCTCGAACTCCCCCTCGAAGGGGCGTTCGAAGCGCTGGCCATGAAGCAACCGGAGAATCTCGCCCACTTCGAGCGCCTGCGAGACGGCGTGCAGGCGCTTCCCGGCGTTGATGTCGCGTCGATCGCGACCACGGCGCCGCTGCGTGGGACGATGGTCGACTTCGACGTCAAGGCAGAAGGACGCCCTCTGTCGCCCAACGAGCCGCAGCCGCACGCCGCGCTCAAGACCGT
>JBDTUA010000564.1:0-2537 GCA_040007995.1 Gemmatimonadota bacterium
GCGCCGAAGCGCCGGGGATCGGCGTGACGTGAAAGCCGCCCTCGATCGCCGCCTGCACGAGTCGGGCGCCGGGATCGGAGAGGAGTGGCGTCCCGGCGTCGGAGATGAGGGCGACCGCATCGCCCTCGCTCAGCCGCGCAAGGATGCGTGCGGTCTCGCGCGCCTCGTTGTGTTCGTGCAGCGACGATACGGGCGTCGTGATGCCATAGTGGTCGAGCAGTCCGCGCGAATGGCGGGTGTCCTCACAAAGGATCAGCGCGACCTGCCGCAGCGTCTCCACCCCACGATGCGTCATGTCCCCCAGGTGACCGATGGGGGTCGAGACGATGTAGAGGATGCCGGCCGCGGCGCTAGAGGGGGGAGTGGTCACGTTGGAAGAATATGCGCGTGACGTGCATCAACAACGGATGGCCGGCGGGCGCCTGCCCACCGGCCATGTCCAGCGGTTGCTTCCACGCGGCGGGACGTCGTCCCGCGCGCCGCGTCAGGCTGCCGAATGCTGCTTGAACTTCTGCTCGAGCGCCGGCTTCGGCGCGAAGCCGATCACCGTGTCGACCAGCTTCCCGTCCTTGAAGAACAGGATCGTCGGAATCGACCGCACGTTGTACTTCATCGCGGTCTTCTGATTCGCATCGACGTCGAGCTTGGTGACCTTTGCCTTGCCATCATACTCGGCCGCCAGCTGGTCGACGATCGGACCAACCATGCGGCATGGGCCACACCACTCAGCCCAGAAATCCACTACGGCGAGCCCCTCCGCCCCTTCGATTTCGGTCGCGAAGTTCTCGTCCGTCACGGCCATCGTGTTCGACATCCCGTTCGCCTCCGTCGCGGGGATTCGCCCCCGCAACACTCAGATTAACTTGCTCGCGCACCGTGTAATTCCGGAGCGCGCTTTCCCCGTGGACTGCTGATACCACACGTGCCAGACCATAACCTCGAACAGCGGCCAGCTCCTGAACCTTCCCCTCGCGGAACCCGCATCGCCCATATCGGCATTGCCGTGCGCTCGCTCGAGGAGATCCTCCCCTTCTATCGCGACGTCCTCGAGTTGCCGGAGATACCGCTCGACGACTCCGACGGGGCCCGTATTGCGGGGCTCGTCGCCGGCGAGTCGCTCGTCGAGCTGCTCGAGGCCGAATCACCGGAATCGCCGATTGGCAAGTTCGTCGCCAAGCGCGGCCCCGGCATTCATCACATCTGCTTCACCGTCGATGATCTGGATCAAACACTGACGCGTTGCCGCGCCCGAGGGATCCGGCTGATCGACGACCAACCGCGCCTCGGTGCCGAAGGAAAACGCATCGCCTTCCTTCACCCGTCTGCCACAGCCGGTGTCCTGGTCGAACTGTCCGAGCACTAATCTAGCGTGTGCGAGAAGAGTTCCGCGCTCACGACCGATTGCAGAATTCCTTCATGGCCGTGATCCCCGCATCGCGCACGTACCACCGGTTGGACGGCCCCTTGATGACCATGAACGACGGCGTGGCCGTCTTGCCGCCGCGCGTCACCTCCACGCGCACCACGCGCTCGCCGTCGGGGGCGGGTCCTTCATCGAGGATCTTGAAGGCATCGTGATCATAGCAGCCTTGCATGATGATCTCGCGCTTCTCGAGGTCGGCGCGGTCGAGCTGGTCGCGCGCCGGTCCCTTGGAAGTTCCCCACACGACGGACATCGCCTGCAAATCCTGGGATTTGACCGCGGCCATGAACTGCTCGACGGCGACGCGCGGCGCGACGGCGCCGGTCACCGACGCCCCGGACGTAGTGCCTGGGGCAGCCCCAGGGGCGGGCGTCCGCCCACCACAGGCAGCCAGCGCGACCAGCGCGAGCGGTACCACGACGTTCCACTTCTTCACGCGACTCTCCCGGCCAGAATGCGAGCGAACCTAACCAACCTCAAATCCACGGACAACGGGGTGACTCGACGCGTACCCACCGCGACTGGAGGCGTTCCCCGATGACCAGGTCCGCACCGTTTCAACCACCGTTTCAACGACTGTACATAAACATCGACCACGTCGCGACGATTCGCGAGGCGCGACGCACCGACGAGCCCGATCCGGTGGAGGCCGCGATTGCGTGCGAAGCGGCCGGGGCCAACGGGATCACCGCGCACCTGCGCGAGGACCGGCGCCACATCCAGGATCACGACGTCGAACGACTCGTGGCCGCGAACAGCACCGCGTTCAACCTCGAGATGGCCTGCACCGACGAGATGCTGGCAATCGCCGAGCGGCTGCGCCCGTTCCAGGTCACCTTCGTCCCGGAGAAGCGTGCGGAGGTCACCACCGAGGGAGGGCTGGACGTGACGCACGACCCGCGCGCCCTCGAGCGCGCCATGGTGCGCATGCGCACCGCCGGCATCCGCAGCGCCGTGTTCATCGACCCCGACGCCACGATGGTGCAGCAATCGCACGACCTTGGGGCTGATGCCATCGAGCTGCACACCGGAAGTTATGCCCACCACCCGAACGACCCGTTGCAGCTGCAAGCGCTGCGCGAGGCCGCATCGCTCGGGAATCGGCTGTCACTCC